>JAJKIR010000157.1 GCA_021154325.1 Gemmatimonas sp. | reverse complement strand
ATGATACCGCCCGAGCGGCGCGCCGCGCTGCCCGTGCGCACGCAGATCGCGATCTTCGTGCGCATGCTCGCGATTCAGGGATCGTGGAATTACGAGATCCTCCTCGGGAACGGCATCGGCTTCTGCCTCGAGCCCGCGTTGCGTCTGCTCCCGGAGGGAATTCACAGCCAGCACTTCAAGGACGCGCTGGCGCGCGAGAGCAAATACTTCAACGCGCATCCCTATCTCGCCTCCGTGGCCGTGGGCGCGCTCGCGCGCGCGGAGCTCGATGGCGAGGCGCCGGAGCGCATCGAGCGTTTTCGAACGGCGCTCTGCGGGCCGCTCGGCAGTGTCGGCGATCGGCTCGTCTGGGCTGGGTGGCTGCCCTTCTGCAGTCTTCTCGCGCTTTTCGTGTTCGGCCTCGGCGCCGGGCCGATGCTGGTGCTCGTGGTCTTTCTCGGCTCCTACAATCTCGGGCACTTCGCGCTGCGATTGTGGGGGCTGCGCACGGGCTGGAAACACGGGCTGCGGGTCGCGGCGGCGCTGGGCAATCCGGTGCTGCGCAACGGGCCGCAGCAGATCGCTCGCGTCGCGGCGCTGGCGACGGGGCTCGCGATCCCGATGGCGCTCAGTCGCGTCATCGGGCCGGGCCGTGTGCTCCTCGGCGGCGTTCTCGTATCAGTGGTCATTGGCGCGTTGCTGCTCGTGCGGCTCCAGGGTCGCATTGAGGGCTGGCGCCTCGCTCTCTTCATTCTTGCGGCGTTCGCACTCTTCTCCGTGGCTCACTGATGCCTGAGCGCACCGTTCTGATTGTCAACAAGGCGGGATTGCACGCCCGGCCGGCGGCGGAGATTGTGAAGCTGGCCGCGAAGTACGCGAGCGACATTACCGTCGTCCGTGAGGACCTCGAGGTCAACGGCAAGAGCATCATGGGCGTGATGATGCTTGCGGCCGAATGTGGATCGACGCTGCAGCTGAAGGCCGAGGGGCCGGACGCGAGCGAGGCACTGGACGCGCTCTCGAAGCTCTTCGAGAGCAAGTTTGGAGAGAGCTAATCGATGAGCGCGACGTGAAACGAAAGCTGGTGGGCATCGGGGCCTCCCCGGGCATCGCCGTCGGCACCGTGCAGCTCCTGCGCTGGGAGGTGCCCGATGTGCCGCATCGCATCATCCCCGATGATGCGATCCCGGCGGAGCAGCTGCGTTTTCGAAACGCGCTGGCGGTGGCGAAGGAGCGACTGCGCCACATCAGCGAGCGCGTGGAGAGCAAGGTCGGCAAGGAGGAGGCGGCGATCTTCGAGGTACAGCTGTCGATTCTCGGGGATCCCGACCTCACGCGGGGCGTCCAGGATCTGATTCACCAGAACATCGCCGCCGAGAAGGCGTTCGACATCTGGATGATCGAATCGCGCCAGCGGTTCGCGCGCGCCGCGAGCCCGATGGTGCGCGAGCGTGTCGGTGACCTCACGGATGTCCACATTCGCGTGTTGTCATTGCTCATGGATCTTTCGGACCACGCGCCCGAGGACATCCAGAAGGTTCCGAACACGATTCTCGTGACGCACGATCTGACGCCGAGCCTCACGGTGCAGCTCGATCGGAAGTCGATCGCCGCCATCGCGACGGACGCGGGGACGCGCACCTCCCACGTCGCGATACTTGCGCGTTCGCTCAACCTGCCGGCGATCGTCGGGCTTCGCACGGCGACAACGGACCTCCGCGGAGGAGAAAAGGCGGTGCTCGACGGTTCGACCGGCGTCCTCACCGTGAACCCGAGCCACGAAGACATCGAGTGGTCGCGCGAGCGCGAGCGCCAGGACGCGCTCGCGGAAGAGGAGAACCGCCGCCTCTTGTCGCTCGAGTCGATCACCACCGACGGGATCTGCGTCACGCTTCGCGCGAATGTCGATCTGCCGGAGGAGGCGGAGCTCGCCGCTCAGAGCGGGGCGGAAGGCGTCGGTCTCATGCGGACCGAGTTTCTGGTGCTTGGCCGCGCCACGATGCCAGACGAGGAGGAGCAGTACCGCGCCTACAAGCGCGTCGTCGAGGCGTTCGGCGGCAAGCCGGTCGTCATTCGCACGTTCGACATCGGGGGCGACAAGCTGCCAATCGGCGGCTTCCCGACGGAGCCGAATCCATTCCTCGGGTGGCGGGCCATCCGCATGTGTCTCGACCAGCCCGATCTCTTTCGCACGCAGCTGCGCGCGTTGCTGCGGGCCGCCGCGCACGGCGACGTGCGCATCATGCTGCCGCTCATCGTTACACTCGATGAAGTGCGCGCCGCGCGGGCGTTGCTCGAGGAGGCGGCGCTCCAGCTCGAGCGGCGTGGGGTGAGCGTACGCACCGATGTCCCGTTAGGCGTGATGATCGAGACGCCCGCCGCCGCCGTCGCCGCGGACACCTTCACCCGGGACGGCGACGTCCAGTTCTTCAGCATCGGCACCAACGACCTCGTGCAGTACACCTTGGCCGTCGATCGCGGCAACGCGAACCTCTCGTCGCGATTCACGCCGCTGCACCCCGCCGTTCTCCGCCTCATCCAACGCACGGTGCAGGTGGGCGAAGGCGCTGGACTCGAGGTCGCGGTCTGTGGCGAGATGGCCTCGCAGCCGCTGATGGCGTTCGCCCTCATCGGGCTTGGCGTTAGGCAGCTCAGCGTGTCACCGCGCTCGGTGTCGCTCGTGAAGCGCATCGTGCGCAGCATCTCGGTCGCGACCGCCGAAGAGGCAGCGACAGCAGCGCTCGCGTCACCGACGGCCGAACTGGCTCGCCGCGAACTGCACGGCCGCCTCCGCACCGCGCTGCCCGAGCTCGGACTTGTCGAGGAGGAAGTGTGAGGCGAGTCGAGTTGCGAGTGACGAGTGACGAGTGGCGAGTGATGTGGATGTGTGATGTGTGATGTCTGATGCTTTACCCTCGGCCCACGACCCGCAACCCTTCACCAACCACCAATCACCAACGTGTTCGACCGACATCTCTTCACGTCCGAGTCCGTTACCGAAGGCCATCCCGACAAGGTCGCGGACGCGATCTCGGACGCGGTGCTCGACGCTATACTCGCCGACGATCCCAACGCGCGGGTCGCGTGCGAGACGCTCGTCACCACAGGCCTCGCCTGTGTCGCCGGTGAGATCACGACGACGACCTACGTGCACGTACCGGACATCGTGCGCGCGACGATCGAGCGCATCGGCTACACCGACGCGAGCTACGGCTTCGACAATCAGACGTGCGCCGTGATGAGCACGATCGATCGCCAGTCGCCGGACATCGCGATGGGCGTCGACACTGGGGGCGCTGGCGACCAGGGGATGATGTTCGGCTTCGCGACCGACGAGACGCCGGAGCTGATGCCGATGCCGATCATGCTCGCGCATCGCATCACGAAGGCGCTCGCCGATCGACGGAAGTCGGGTGACCTCGAGTGGCTGCGACCCGACGGCAAGGCGCAGGTCACGGTGCTCTACGAGGATCGCCGTCCCGTCGCCGTGGATACCGTCGTCGTCTCCACTCAGCATTCGCCGGACGTGTCGCAACGCGCGATAAAGCAGGGCGTTCTCGAGGAGGTCGTGGAGCCGAGCATTCCCGAAGAGCTGCGCTCGCGGAAGGTGAAGTACCACGTCAATCCGACGGGCCGTTTCGTGATCGGCGGTCCGCAAGGCGATGCGGGGCTCACTGGTCGGAAGATCATCGTCGACACGTACGGCGGCATGGGACGCCACGGCGGCGGCGCGTTCAGCGGCAAGGATCCGAGCAAGGTCGATCGCTCGGCGTGCTACGCGGCGCGCTGGGTCGCGAAGAACATCGTCGCGGCGAAGCTGGCAAGCCGCTGCGAGGTCCAGCTCGCGTATGCCATCGGCGTCGCCGAGCCGGTGTCGGTGATGGTGGACAGCTTTGGCACGGCCGTGGTTCCCGAGTCCGACATCATGCGCGCGGTGCGCGACGTGTTCGATCTCACCCCACGAGGCATCATCGCCGCGCTCGACCTACGAAAGCCGATCTACTCCGCGACGTCCGCGTACGGCCACTTCGGTCGCACACCGGAGCGAATTGGTCGCAAGGGTGGCACGACCTTCACGTGGGAACGAACTGATCGCGCGGCGGCGTTGAAGCGCGCTGTGAAGGGGTAAGGGCAGCTATCAGTCCATAGTCGATAGTTATCAGAGAGATCGGAACGAATCGTTCATGTGGTGAGAGGAGCAGGAGCGCGCAGCAGCGCGCGACTCCAAATGGGATGATCGGCTTCGAGCGCGGGCGAGAAGCAGATTCCTCGTCGCTTCGCTCCTCGGAATGACAACCTCCCTGTCATCCCGAGCGCCAGCGAGGGATCTGCTTTTCATCCCATCAACGCTTCGTTCCGAAGTCCCTGATAACTATGGACTGATAGCTGATAGCTGCCGCAGGCTATAGCTTTCCGAAGAACCCCAACCCATCACACGTGGTCGAAGTCGTCGTTGCTCGGCTCGGTCTCGATAGTACGACCCAGTCGTACGTGCTCGTCCTTCAGGAGAAGGGCGGTACCCGTCTGCTTCCGATCTGGATCGGCCAGCCTGAGGCCGAGTCGATCGTTATGCAGATCCATAGCATCAAGCGGGTGCGGCCGCTCACCCATGACCTCTGCAAGAACCTGATTCTCGGGCTCGGCGGCTCCCTTCGCCGCGTCCAGATCACCCGCGTCGAGAAGAACACCTACTACGCCGAGCTGCACATCAATCGGGGCGACAACGTCGTCCAGATCGACGCGCGGCCGTCGGACTCCATCGCGATCGCGCTGCGGCTCTCCGCGCCGATCTTCGCGAGCGAGGCGCTGCTCTCGTCGATCGAGGTCGAGGATCAGTCAGACGAGTCGAGCGCGCCGGCCATGTCCGAAGAGGGCGAGTTGAGCGCGGATCAGCTGAAGGAGTACCTCGAGAATCTGCGGCCCGAAGACTTCGGGAAGTTCAACCTCTGAATTCCGTCTGACCATTTCGCGGAGCCCGCGCCTCCGTCGCCTGCGCTCACTCCTGGGCGCCTGTGCGGTGCTCGGTGCAGCTGCCGTGCGCGCCCAGACGCCCGCCGCCGAAGCTCGCCGCGTCGAAGGCGCGGTGATGCACGGCGAAGCCAAGGGACCGCGTCCGATTTCCGGTGTGCGCGTCGTCCTCCATCGCGTGGGCTCCGACCGCGCGGGCCCGCTCGATTCCGCCATCACCGACGCGCGCGGCCGATATCGCTTTCGCTTCTCGGCATCCGGCAGCCCCGACGCGATCTATTTCGTCTCCGCGTCGTACGACGGCATCGCGTACTTCAGCGTCCCGCTACGCGAGCCGGTGACGAGCGGCGACGACGCGCAGATCACCGTCTTCGACACCACCTCGGGGCCCGTGCCGATCCATGTCATCGGCCATCATGTGATCGTCGGCTCACCCGACGGGCGGGGCGATCGAGAGGCCGTCGAGGTCTTCGAGCTCCAGAACGACTCGAGCGTCACGCGCGTGAGCGTCGGGCGCATCACACCAGTCTGGGCGACGACGCTCCCGCACGGCGCGGCGAACGCGAAGATCAACCCCACTGGCGACATCTCGCCTAACGCGGTGAGCTTCGCCGACGGCCGCGTGAGGCTCTTCGCGCCGATCAGTCCCGGCGCGCGACAGCTCTCGTACGCCTACCAGCTCCCCCGCGACGCGCTGCCGCTCTCGATTACCCTCGACGAGCCGAACGGCGTGCTCGAGGTGCTCACGGAGGAGCCGCGCGCGACGGTCACGGGGGCGAATCTCACCGAGGTCGCGCCCACCTCTACGGGCGGCCGCACCTTTCGCCGCTTTCTCGCGCAGAACGCGCCCGCGCAGTCCGTCGTCCGCATCGACGTGCCGTTCGCGATCGGCGAGTCGCGTGTGCGCTGGTTCGTCGCGGTCGCCGTCGTGTGCGGCCTCGCCATGCTCGGCTCGATCGCGGTCGCGCTGCGCCGCCGGCGCGTCGTCGCCGTTGCTGCGCCCCCTTCGCCCCAGCGGCGCGAGACGGAGGACCTCCTCCACGCGATCGCAATGCTCGATGCCGAGTTCGAGCGGAATACCGATGCCACGGCCGACGACCGTGCGCGCTACGACACCGAACGCGCGCGGTTGAAGGCCCGGCTTTCGGCAGCGCTTGCCGCCGAGGGCAGTACCGGATAGCATTCCCGACACAATCGAAGCGGATGCGGGACACGGAAACCGGTGCAATGCCGGTGCGGCCCCGCCACTGTAACGGGCAGCAGTTTAGCAGTCGCTCATCAGCCACTGACCGGGAGCGGTCGGGAAGGCGAGCGATGGCGCCCGGAGCCAGGAGACGACCCTCATCCGCGCCACACGTCAGACCCTCGGGGGAGGGACTGGTGGCGACCGCGCGCCCGCTCGTGTGGCGCGCTGGACGTTACGGGCACCTTCCTCGACCACGGTGCCCGTTTTGTATTTACTCAACTCGCGTCGCTCCACCCGCCGTCTCTTCATCGCGATCGTCGTTGCGATGGCGTGCCGCGACGCGCGCTCCGGCGGCTCGCCGCGAGCGTCCGGCGCGCTCGAGCTCCGCGACGACTTCGGTCAAGTCGTTCGCCTCGCGGCCGCACCGCGACGGATCGTCTCGCTCAACCCCGCCACCACGGAGCTGCTCTTCGCTCTGGGCGCCGGCGACCGCGTGGTCGGCCGTACGCAGTACGACCTCTGGCCCGACTCGGCGCGCCTGGTACCAAGTATTGGCGCCGGCATGCAGCCGAATCTCGAGGCTATCCTCGGCCGCCATCCCGATCTCGTCGTCATGTACGCGAGCGGCTCCGATCGCGGGGCCGCCGAGCGCCTAACGGCTGCCGGCGTCGCGACGGCGGCTTTCCGCATCGATCGCATCGCCGACTTCGCCCGCGTGACCATGCTTCTCGGGCAAATGATCGGCGACAGCGTCCGCGCCCGCACGGTCGTGGACTCGGTCACCGGCACGCTCGAGCGCGTGCGCCACGCGACGCAGTCGCTGCCACGCCCGAGCGTTTTCCTCCATGCCTGGGAGAAGCCGCTCATGACTCTCGGCGGCGGCAGCTTCATCTCCGAGCTCGTCACGGTCGCTGGCGGGCGGAATATCTACGACTCGCTTCCGGCGCCGTCGCCGGTCGTGACGCTCGAGGATGTCCTCCGCCGCAATCCGGACATCATCCTCGTGAGCCCGATCGAACGGAAAAACATGCTGCAGAGCGATCGGTGGCGCGCGTTGCCGGCGGTGCGTAAGGGGCGCGTCCTCGCGTACGACACCAATCTCGTGGCGCGCCCATCGGTCAAGCTCGGCGAGGCCGCTGTCTCGCTCGCGCACCTCTTCCATCCCGGTGTGCTCCCGTGACCACCGTCATCGATCGTGTGCGGTGGCCGCTGCTCGTCCTCGCTCTTGTCCTCGCGCTGCTCCTCGCCGTGGCGCTCGGGACGATCTCTCTCGCCCCAGCGGCCGTCTGGAACGCGCTCCTCGGCCGCGGCGATCCAGCGGCGATCACCGTCGTGCAGGTTCTCCGGCTGCCGCGTGCGATTCTCGCCGGATTGATCGGCGCCGGCCTCGGCCTCTCCGGCGCCGCACTGCAGGGGACGATGAGGAATCCGCTCGCCGAGCCGTACCTCCTCGGCGTTTCGGGCGGCGCGGCCGTCGGCGCGGTGCTCGCTGTCGCGTTAGGCGTCGGCGTCGTCTTCCTCCCGATTGCGGCCTTCGGGGGCGCCGTGCTCGCCGTCGCGGTCACGTTCTTCGTCGCGCACGCGGCGGGCACGCGCGGCGACGCGCGCATCCTGCTCATGGCCGGCGTCGTCGTCGGCGCGTTCGCGAACTCCGTGATCATGCTCATCCTCGGCACCGCGCCGTCCAACGCTGTGCGCGACGCCGTGTGGTGGATGATGGGGTCGGTCGCCGCCGCAACCTGGTCGCAGAACGCGTGGCTCGCCACTTACGTGATTCTTGGCGGGGGCGCGCTGCTCCTCTGGGCGCGCCAGATCGACGTCCTCGCGTTAGGCGACGACACCGCCGCCGCGCTCGGGCTGGCACCGGAGGCGGCAGCGCGGCGCATCTACGCGGCGGCCGCTCTCGTGGCAGCCGCAACTGTCGCGGCGGCGGGTCTCGTCGGCTTCGTTGGGCTCGTCGTGCCCCACATCGTGCGTGGACTGGGCGTGCGGCAACATCGGCCATTGCTCGTTGGCAGCGCGCTCGCCGGCGCGGCCCTCGTCATCCTCGCCGATCTCGCCGCGCGCACCCTTCGCCCGCCGTCCGAGTTGCCGTTAGGCGCGGTGACCGCGATCGTCGGCGTTCCGTTCTTTCTTTCACGCCTCCGGCGGCTCGCGTGATCCGGTACGAGGACGTCGTCGTCCGCTATCCCGGCGCCACGCGCGACGCGCTCGCCGGTGTCGCCTTCGCCGCCGAGCGTGGGCGACTCACGGCGGTGGTCGGTCCGAACGGCAGCGGCAAGAGCACTCTCGTGCGCGCGCTGCTCGGCCGTGTTCCGGTGGCGGACGGCGCGGTTCGCGTCGACGACGTACGAGTCACTGAGCACGGCCATGAGAAGATGGCGAAGCGTATTGCTGTCGTCGCCCAGCGCGAGGAGCTCGCCTTTCCGCTCACCGTCGACGAGTACGTCGCGCTCGGTCGCTTTCCGCATCTCGGAGGTTGGCGCGGCACCCGCGCGATCGACCGCGATGCGATTGCCAACGCGCTCGCGCGCGCTGGCGTCGAGGCGCTTGCCACCGCCGGCCGGCGCGTGCAGGAGCTCTCAGGCGGCGAGTGGCAGCGCGTGCGACTCGCGCGCGCGCTCGCGCAGGGCGGCGAAGCCCTCGTGCTCGACGAGCCGACGACCTTCCTCGACGTCGCCCACGAGATGGCTGCCTTCGAGCTGCTCCACGAGCTCACGAGGGAGGGAGTCGCCGTGATGCTCGTGAGCCATCAGTTGAATCTCGTCGCGCGCTTCGCCGATGAAATCGTGCTGCTCCACGAAGGCCGCGTCGCGGCTGCGGGCGCGCCGGAGGACGTGATGCAGGCCGCGATCCTCGAGCGCGTCTACGAATGGCCCCTCGTTGTCACCCGCGATCCCGCTGTCGGCGCGCCGGCGCTCCTGCCGCTGCGCGTCGGCCGCAGAGCCTGAACTTCCACCCATGGAACGATGCGTATCAGAGTCCCGCTCGCAGTCGCCGTACTCGTCAGGCTCACAGTTGCCGCCCCTCTCGCCGCCCAGCGACCAGACACGCGCACCGATACCGCCCGCATCGCTCCCGTCGTGGTGACCGCGACGTCGACGCCGATTGCGCTCGATCGCGTTCCGGCGTCGGTCACAGTGCTCGATGGTGCGATGCTGCGGGCCGAGGGTCTGACTCACATCGCCGACGCGTTGCGACAGGTTCCCGGGATGGCGGTGGTGCAGTCGGGTTCCTTCGGCGCTCCCACGGCGCTCTTCACACGCGGCGCGCAGAGCAACTACACCAAGGTGCTCGTCGACGGCGTGCCGGTGAACGATCCCGGCGGCGCGCTGGACCTCGGCCTTCTCACTCTCGATGATGTCGAGCGGATCGAGATCGTGCGCGGTCCCACGAGCGTGCTCTATGGGTCGGACGCGGTCGCGGGCGTCATCCAGATCTTCACGCGGCGTGCTGCCGCGCGTCCCCGCGGCTCGGTGGACGCGCGTGGTGGCAGCTACTCGACGTACGACGTTGATGCTAGCGCTGACCTGCCGCTCGGCGGAGGCGGGATCTCGGTGGGCGAAGGGCATCACGCGTCGAACGGGATCTACGAGTTCAACAGCCGCTACCGAAATGACGTCGGCAACGCGACGCTCACCTATTCGCCATGGAGCGGCGCGCGGCTCACGGGCACTGGCCGCTACACCGACGCGATCGCGCACTTCCCGACGGATTTCACGGGCGCGCCAATCGACCCGAACGCCTATCGCACGGAGAAGCGGACACTGTTCGGCGCGGAGCTCGAGCAGCGATTCAGCCGCGCCCGCGCCTCGCTCGGTCTCACGTCGAATCTCGCCAACGACGCGAGCATCGATCCGCCTAACGCGAGCGGGGACATTGGCAGCTCGCTCGCGACGCGCACGTTGCGGCAAGCGGCCGATCTTCGCGTCGCGGTGCCGCTTCCATCGGCACTCACACTTACGGTGGGCGGTAGCGCGGAGCGGCAGCATCAGGCCGGGCCCGAGTACGACCGGCGCAACGCCGCCACATACGTCGAGCTCGTACGGAGCGCCGGCCTCACGACTGCCACGGTCGGGGCGCGCCTCGATCACAGCGGCACCTTCGGCGATTTCGGGACGTACCGGGTGTCCGCGTCGCGGGTGCTGCCGGCGGCCTTCCGCGCGCGCGCGAGCATCGGCACTGCATTCCGGGAGCCGTCCTTCTTCGAGTCGTTCGACACGCCGTTCTCGGTGGCGAATCCGGATCTGCGCCCCGAGCACACGACGAGCTGGGAAGCTGGGCTCGAGCACGAGATCGCGAGTGGGGCCGTGACGTTAGGCGCCACGTACTTCCATCAGCGCTTCGTGGATCTCATCGACTACCGGTTCAACGGGGCCGCGAGTCGCTACGAGAACATCGCGCTCGCGCGGGCGGCGGGCACGGAGGTCGAGCTGCGGCTCGCGCCGATCAGCGGCGTGAGCGGCGACGCGAGCTACACCTGGCTCGACACCAAGGTGCTCCGCGCGGGCTTCGACCCCACGCCTCTCGCGGTGCTCGCGCAGGGTGGTCCGCTGCTCCGCCGCCCGAAGCACTCCGCTTCCGCGGGGCTGCGCTACGATTTGCCGAGTGGCATTGCCGTCACCGCGCGTGCCACGTACGTCGGAAAGAGAGCGGACCATCTCTTCCACGGCGCGCCGACCTTCGACACCGAGGCCGTGACGCTCGATCCGTACACGAAGCTCGATCTCTCGCTCGCGCTGCCGCTTCGTTCCGTCTGGAGTGGTCTCACTCCCGTCGCCGCCACGATTCGCGCCGACAACGTGACCGGCACGCGCTATCAGAGCGTTGCCGGCTACGCGACGCCCGGTCGCATGATCCTCGCTGGGTTACGGGCTTCGTTCTAGTGTCAGGCCGAGTGTAGCGCCTGCCCTGAGGAGCGGCAGCGACGAACGGGAGGGATCTGCTTTTCGACCGACCGCTATCTTCCATGCATGCCCGTCGTCGTCACCGAGGCGATTGTCCTGCACGTCTTCGACTACCTCGAGTCCTCCCGGATCTTTCGGCTCGTGACTCGTGAGGCAGGCGTGCGCTCGGTGCTCGCGCGAGGGGCACGCCGCTCCTCGCGCCGCTTCGGGAGCGCGCTCGATCTCTTCGCGCAGGGGACGGCCGAGCTCCACGTGAAGCCGGGACGCGACCTGGACACGCTGGGCCGGTTCGACGTCGAGCGCGCGCGGCCCGGCCTCGGTGCCGATCTCTCGCGGTTCACCGGCGCGGCGGTGATCGCCGAGCTGACGCTGCGCTTCGGCCGCGACGCCGCGGATCCGGAGCTCTTCGAAGCGGCGGTCGCGGCACTCGACGATCTCGCCACGGCGCCGTCGGTCGACGCCCGAGAGGCGACGCTCGCTGGCGCCTGGCACGTCATCGCCTCGTTGGGCTTCGCTCCCGGGCTCGACGTCTGTGCCAACTGCCACGCATCGCTCGCGCCTAACGAGGCACTGCTTTTCAGCCACCCCGCCGGCGGCGCGCTCTGCGAGCGCTGCGGCCGGATCGCTGCGTCGGGCCGACTCCTCCCCGCATCCGCGCGCACCGCGCTCCGCGCCTGGAGCGCCGGCGAGCGCGCCACCCTCTCCGGCGACCCGGAGATCCGCGCGCACCAGCGCCTCCTCCGCGAGTTCCTCCGCGAACACCTCAGCGACGACCGCCCGCTGCCGGCGTTCGAGATGTGGGAGGACGATCCCGTCCACGCAAACCAGAAAGTTCTTGTGCCCGGAGAGAGCGAATGAGACTGAGATCTCAGCTCCGAGATCTGAGATCCAGCTTGCTCGGTGCGCCGGATCGGCATCTCACCCGGTAGGGCGAGGCCAGAATCGAGACCTCGGCCTCGAGAACTCAGACGTGAGATCGAGACCCAGAGTCTCACGTCTGAAGACTCGGCGCTGACCTCTCGAGGCTGGACTCGCCATCGTGGGTGAGATGAATGCCCGCGACATCGAAAAGGATGGATCTGAGTTCTCAGATCTCAAACCTCAGTCTCAAATCCTCCGAGATCCCAGCCCCGCGAGCGGACTAACTTCAGGAATGATTCTCGGGACCGCGGGTCACATTGACCACGGCAAGACCACGCTCGTCCGCGCACTCACCGGCGTGGACACCGATCGGCTGCCTGAAGAGAAGCGGCGCGGCATAACGATCGAGCTTGGCTTCGCTCCACTCCGCCTCGACGGCGTCGGCACCATCGGCGTCGTCGACGTGCCGGGACACGAGGGATTCGTGCGCACCATGCTCGCCGGCGCGACTGGCGTCGACCTCGCGCTCCTCGTCGTCGCCGCCGACGAAGGCGTGATGCCGCAGACCCGAGAGCATCTCGCCATCCTGCGCCTCCTCGGCGTCACCCGCGGCGTCGTCGCTCTCACCAAGTGCGACCTCGTCGACGACGAGTGGCGCGAGCTCGTCGTCGAGGATCTGCGCGCGCTGCTCGCCGACACTCCGCTCGCCAACGCACCCATCGTCCCGACGTCGTCGACAACCGGGGAGGGAATCGTCGAGCTGCGAGAGGCTATTGCGGCCGCGGCAAGAGAAGTCCCTGCCCGTGCCGCCGACGATCTCTTTCGCATGCCGGTGGATCGCGCCTTCACCATCAAAGGCACCGGCACCGTCGTCACCGGCACTGTCTGGAGTGGGCGCCTGACGCGTGACGCCACGGTGCGGGTGCTCCCCGCCGATCGCGTCGTTCGCGTGCGCGGCCTGCAGACGCATGGCGATCAGGTGCAGGCCGCCGAGCCGGGACACCGGACGGCGGTGGCGCTCGCGGGCGTCGAGGTGAGCGACGTGCCGCGGGGAAGCTTTCTCGTCACTGACCCTTCCTGGCGCGCGTCCACCACGCTCCGTGCCGACGTCGTGCTCCTCGACGACGCGCCCCGCTCGTTAGGCCCGCGGACCGCCGTGCGATTCCACATCGGTACCGCCGACGTCGGCGCGCGCGTAGTCAGCGGCGACGGCGCGCTCGCACCCGGCGAGCGGAAGCTCGCTCGGGTGATCCTCGAGCAGCCCGTGGTGCTCCGTGCCGGCGATCGCTTCGTCCTCCGCTTCGCGTCGCCGGCGGCGACGATCGGCGGCGGTGTCGTCGTTGACCCGTATGCGCTGCGGCGCGCCCGGCCGTGGGCGAGCGAGGCCACCGTCGCGCCGGCCACTCGCCTCGCGGTCGCCCTGCGTGAGGCTGGTGAAGCGGGGCTCGAGATCGCGACGCTTCCCGTCCGTCTCGGTGTGCCGCCGCGCGAAGTTACGGATCTGCTAAATAATGCCGCGCTACTCAGCATCGGCGAGCGGATCTTCGCCGCCGACGCCGCGGCCTCGCTCGAGGAGCGCCTCGTTAGGCTCGTCGCCGAGTTCCATCGTGCTCGGCCGCTCGACGTCGGCGTCTCGCTCCAGGAGGTCCGGTCCCGCCTCGGCGCGCCCGCGGAGCTCATCGACGCCGTGCTCCCGAGAGCCGGCACGCATGGCAGCATCGAGTCCACTGGCGGAATCGTCCGTGCCGCGGGGTGGACGCCGCGCCTCACCGACGCGCAGCGCCGCAGGCTGGCCGAGATCGAGGAGACACTCCGAGTCGCCGGCAGCGAGCCGCCGGCTGTGTCGGAGCTCGTGCCGCGTTTCGGCCCGGAGACGCCGGATCTCCTGCGTCTCCTCGAGCGTGAAGGGCGTGTGGTCGCGGTCGAGCAGGACCGCTACTACGCCGCCGCGAGCGTTGACGCGCTGGTGGAACGCCTTCGCGCGAACATGACCGCTGGCCGAGAGTACTCTCCCGCGGAGCTGCGCGACGTCCTCGGTTTCTCGCGCAAGTTTCTCATTCCCTTTCTCGAGTACTGCGATCGCCGCGGATTCACGACGCGTGGCGCCGCTGGCCGTCGTTGGCACGGCACGTAAGTTTCTCTGGTACGAGCGTCACCTTCACCTCGAGCAGGAGTTTCCTCACCGCCCTGTTTCGTCAGTCTCGGAGAATTCTATGGTTCACCGCTGGGCACCGCCTGCCCTCGGGATTGTTGCGTGCATGCTCGTCGCGTCGACGGCCACGAGTCAGGCGACCGACCAGCGCCTCGAACGGAGTCACCGGCGCGGCGTCCTGGCTCAGAATCAGCCCAATCCGTTCTCGAGTCAGACGACGATTCCCTTCAACGTCGGCGACCCGGATTGTGCGGCCGGCAGGCAGCAGCACGTCGTGACGCTTCGGATCTACAACATCCTGTCGCAGATCGTGGCCGTCGCCGCACTCGCGGACAGCGCGAGCAGCGATCAATCGAACGCCGCCGCGCCGACGCGTGCGCTGTCCAATCTCTCGCTTGCGTGCGGTGCCTATGTCGCGCGCTGGGACGGGAAGCACTCTCCCGACGGCCGCGACGCCGCCCCGGGCATCTACATGTACCAGCTCGTGGTCGACGGCCATCCCGCGGGCATGCGGAAGATGCTGCTCAAGCGGTGAGATTGCCTGTCATCCTGAGCGAAGCGAAGGATCTGGGCGCGCAGCGCCCAGATCCCTTCTTATTTGGAGTCGCGCGCGCTGCTCGCGCACGCTCCTGCTCCTCTCCCCCCGGCGGGTAGATCCTTCGTCGCTTCGCTCCACAGGATGACAATCAGATCAACGCTTCGTTCCGAGCTCCCTGATAACTATGGACTGATAGCCGATAACTGCCCGTTGGCCACTGTCTTGCAACCTGGGCCGGTTGATGAGTGTGCCAGTGCAGCGAGGGGAAGTCGGCTCGCGCCCAAGCCGGGGCGCGTTTCTCACCGGCGAATGGTCGGCGCGGCACCCTGCTGGGCTTCGCCCCGGCGGACGCTTTCTCAGTCGCGGACGCGTCGCGGTCGGGGCGCTGCACTGGCTCGGCTGGATCATCATCTCACCGCGCTCCGTCGTCAGCGGCGGCGTTACCCGTGAGCTCGAGACACTCGGCGTCGGTGCCTTACGACTCGTCGGCAGCGCGTCGATCCTCGTCGGACTGATCGCCACCTTCCAGGTCGCTTATCAGCTCAAGCAGTACGGTGCCGAATCCGTGAGCGCGCTCGCCATTGGATGGTTCGGCACACGCGAGGTCGGGCCACTCGTCGTCGCGCTCCTCGTCGTCACACGCAGCGCGTCCGCGATCGCGGGCGAGTTCGCCGCGATGACGTCGAACGGGGAGATCGACGCGCTCCGCGCGATGAGCCTCGATCCCGTGAAGTATCTCGTCGCGCCGAAGCTCGCCGCGATGTGCATCGCGCTCCCCGCGCTCACGATCATCGCCGACGGACTCATCACCCTCGGCGGCTGGGTCGGTACGACGTTCTTTCTCGGCTTCAACTCGCGCTACTATCTTGAGCAAATTCGAACGTCGCTAGCGGCGTCGGATCTCGCCATCGGCGTCGCCAAGTCTTTCTTCTTCGCCTTCGTCATCGCGATCATCGCCTCCGACGAAGGATTGGGTGTAGATCGGCGCGTCGCCGCGATCGGCGAAGCGGCGAGTCGTGCGGTCGTCTACTGCCTCCTCGGCGTGCTCGCCGCCGACACGCTCATCAATGCCATCTTCTACTTCATCCCCGCTCTCGTCCTCTGAGCGGGCGCTCGAGGTTCATCACCTCTCCGGTCCGTCCGACTCGCCGATCATCTTCGACATAGACCTCTTCGTCGCGCGCGGAGAGAAGCTGCTCGTGCTCGGCCCCATCCAGTCCGGCAAGTCGATGCTCATGAGGCACCTCGTCGGGCTCGAGTGTGCCTCCACCGGAACAATCGCCGTCGACGGGCACGCCTTTGACCCCACCAAGCCGGACGAGAAGGCGCTTCGCACGCTGCGCGCGCGGGTTGGAGTGCTTTTCGAGGGTTCCGCGCTGCTCCGGCGCATCAGCGTGCTCGAGAATGTCGAGCTGCCGCTCCTCGAGCACCAACACAGCTCACGAGCGCGAGCGCGCGACGCGGCGCGGGAGTTGCTTGCCGAGGTCGGCATAGAGGTCGACGACCGCACCATGCCCGTTGAAGTGGGGCGAGCCGGACAGCGCCGCGTTGCCCTCGCGCGCGCGCTGGCACTCCGCCCGCGTCTCCTCCTCCTCGACGAGCCGACGCTCGGACTGGATTCGCAGGCCGCGCATGACTTCGACGAGACATTACACGCACTGCAAACGAAATACGACTTCGGCATCGTGATCTTCTCGCACGAGATTCGACACGCGTACGCACCGGCGAACGAGATCGACGTGCTCGCCGGCGGACGCATCGTCGCGCGCGGCACCCGCGAGTCGCTCCTCCAGAGCGACGATCCCGTGATTCACGGCCTCCTCCATCGCCGGGAGCGCGAATGATGCTCAGGCGCGGCGAAGCACGCTTTGGCATCATCTGGCTGCTGACCGGAACGCTCCTCGTCCTCGGCGCGCTGCTCGTCCTCGCCCGCTATCCGGGAATCTTCCGAACGGGCACGGAATACAAGGCCGTCTTCAAGAGCGTCGCCGGCTTGAACAAGGGCGACGAGGTCCGCTACGGCGGACTCCCGGTCGGATCGGTTACGCGCATGGACATCGATCCCGCGGATCCAACGCGCATCATCGTCGCGTTCCGCGTCAAGCGCACGACGCCCATTCGCGTCGACACCAGAGCGTCCATTACGCAGGTTGGACTGCTCGGCGCGCCGTATCTGCATCTCGACCCGGGGTCCCGCACCGCGGCAGCCATGGCGCCGGGAAGCACGCTGCCAACGGTCGAGAATCCGAGCTTCCAGGACGCGATGCGTCGGCTCGCCGAATTCTTCGATCGCACGGACACGCTGCTCCGAGGCGCCGAACGATTCGCCCGCGCGTCACCGATCGAGCGCATCGATGCCACGCTCACTCGGATGGACACGCTCCTCGTCATCGCGACTTCCGGAGCACAAGCCAGCTTCGGCCAGATCGATCGCACCTTCTCGCGCGTCGACAGCGCGAGCGCGAAGCTCGGCCACCTCATGGACCGCTCCGAGCGTCTTCTTGCCGCGCTCGACACCGCGACGCGCACCGCGGGACCGCAGCTCGCCGCCACCCAGCGTGAGGCGGTGGAGTCGCTGAGGGAGATCCACACCCTGCTCGCGGACTTCCGGGACGCGCTCTCCCAGGAGGGCGGCGTCGACCAGATGGTGCGGAACCTCACGTCGGCGTCGGATAACATCGCACGCCTCAGTGAGCGGCTCGAGCGCGACCCGACCAGCCTCCTCAAACAACGCGCCGCGCCTAACAAGCCCGCCGGCCCGAGGGCGCGTGATTAGGCGCCTGTCATTTCTCGCGGCGATCGGAATGACGGCCACCGCTTGCTTCCACGGCAAGCTGCCGTCGCAGGAGTTCTATCGGCTGCGACTCCCGGAGCCGACCGACTCGATTGCAGCCGCGACGCCCGACGCCTCCACGCCGGCTCTCGCGTCCGGCGGCATCGCGATCGTCCCGTACGTCGCCCCCGGCATCTACGGCAATCGCAGCATCGTCTTTCGCGTCGACGAGTCGTCCTACGGCTCGTACCCGAACCGCGAATGGGCGCTTCCGGTCCCGACGATGCTCGGCATGCTCACCGAGGACATCTTCCGCGCTCATCCGTTGACGCGAGACGCCGCGGTGTTCGACCCGCCTTCGCCCCACGCGTACGCTTACGTCTGGCGCGGTCTCGTGCGCGAGCTCGAGGAAGTCGACCGCGGGAAACAGGTCTTCGCCGTAGTGCGGCTCGACGCGCGACTCCTGCGCGCCAAGGACGATTCCGTCCTCTGGGCGGGCAGCGCTCGCCTGGAGCGGCTCGTTCCCGAGGGGACGATGCCCGCCATCGTGTCGATGCTTTCGCAGCTCTCGGCCGAGGTCATCGCGCAGCTCCAGGAATCGGCGCGAACAGCGGTCTTCGGGCCAGCCGCTTCGGCAGTGCGCCCCGCCGCGCGAGGCACAACGAGCCGTCCCTGACCCGCCGGCGCGCCCTCCTCGTGCGCCGCATTGGCACTATCATGAGGCATGGTTGGTGACTGGTGACTGGTGGCTGGTGACTAGCACCTAGCACCTAACACCAGCCACCAGTCACCAACCACCGTTCTCATGATCAATCCAGAACGTCTTACCGTGAAGGCCGGCGAGGCGCTGAACGAGTCGGTCACACTCGCGCGCCGCAACGGCAATCCTGCCGTCTACGATATCCATCTGCTGTCCGCTCTCCTCGATCAGCAGGAGAGCATCGTCGTTCCCATCATTCAGAAGCTCGGCGCGAGCGTCGCCGCGCTGCGCGAGCGAGTTCAGCGCGAGATGGCGCGCTACCCGAAGCAGACGAACGCGCAGCCCAACCTCTCCCGCGAGCTCAACCAGGTCTTCGACCGCGCGGAAGACGAGGCCAAGAAGCTCAACGACGAGTACGTCTCCACCGAGCATCTCCTCGTCGCGCTCGCTGACCTGAAAGGCACCGAGTCGCGCGCGCTGCTGAACGCCGCTGGCGTCACCCGCGACAACCTCCTCGAGGCGCTCGAAGCGGTACGCGGAACGCACCGCGTCACCGATCAGAATCCCGAGAACCAGTACCAGGCGCTCGAGAAATACACGCGCGATCTCACGGACTCGGCGCGCAAGGGCAAGCTCGACCCCGTCATTGGCCGCGACGAGGAGATTCGCCGCGTGATTCAAGTTCTCTCACGTCGCACGAAGAACAATCCCGTGCTCATCGGCGAGCCGGGCGTCGGCAAGACTGCCATCGTCGAAGGCCTCGCCCAGCGCATCGTCAATGGCGACATCCCGGAAGGCCTCAAGGGCAAGCGCCTCGTCGCGCTCGACCTCGGCGCGCTCATCGCCGGCGCGAAGTTCCGCGGCGAGTTCGAGGAGCGCCTCAAGTCCGTGCTCAAGGAGATCACCGAGAGCGAGGGGCAGTACATCGTCTTCATCGACGAGATGCACACGCTCGTCGGGGCGGGGAAGGCGGAAGGTTCGATGGACGCCGGCAACATGCTCAAGCCGATGCTCGCGCGCGGCGAGTTGCGCGTCGTCGGCGCAACGACGCTCGACGAGTATCGCCAGCATGTCGAGAAGGACGCGGCGCTCGAGCGGCGCTTCCAGCCCGTGTACGTCGGTGAGCCGAGCGTGGAGAACACGATCGCGATCCTGCGCGGACTCAAGGAGCGCTACGAGGCGCACCACGGCGTGCGCATTACCGACGACGCAATTATAGCTGCTGCGACTTTGTCGCATCGTTACATAGGCGACCGATTTTTGCCGGATAAGGCCATCGATCTTATAGATGAAGCGGCCTCTCGTTTAAGGATCGAGATCGACTCGATGCCGCAGGAGATCGATGCGGTCGAGCGGCGAATCATGCAACTCGAGATAGAGCGGACCGCTCTGCAGAAGGAAAAGGACAGGAGTGCCGTCGAGCGGCGCGAGGAGATCGAGCGTGAGCTCGGCGAATTGCGCGAGCGCTCGAATGCCATGAAGGCGCAGTGGCAGCAGGAGAAGGAGACGTTAGGCGCCGTTGGCAAGGTGAAGCAGCAGATCGACCAGGCGAAGATCGAGGCCGAGCAAGCCACGCGCACGGGCGATCTCGCGAAAGCTGCCGAGATCACCTACGGCCGCATTCCGCAGCTGCAGAAGCAGATGGCGGACGCCGAGAGCAAGCTCGCGTCGCACGACGGCCGTCCGCAGTTCCTCAAGGAAGAGGTTGCGGCGGACGACATCGCCGAGGTCGTCGCGCGCTGGACGGGCATTCCCGTCACCCGACTCCTCGAGAGTGAGCGCGAGCGGCTGACGAAGCTCGAGGCGGAGCTCGCCGAGCGGGTCATTGGCCAGCCGGAAGCGGTGCAGGCGGTTGCGGACGCCGTTAGGCGGTCGCGCGCCGGATTACAGGATCCGAATCGCCCGATCGGTTCCTTCATCTTCCTCGGCCCCACGGGCGTCGGAAAGACCGAGACCGCGCGCGCTCTCGCCGATTTTCTCTTCGACGACGAGCGGGCGATGGTGCGCATCGACATGTCCGAGTACATGGAGAAGCACGCCGTAGCGCGGCTCATCGGCGCGCCGCCCGGTTACGTCGGCTACGAGGAGGGCGGTCAGCTCACCGAAGCCGTGCGGCGCCGTCCCTACTCTGTGATTCTCTTCGACGAGATCGAGAAGGCGCATCCGGATGTGTTCAACATCCTCCTGCAGATCCTCGACGATGGGCGTCTCACGGATTCACAGGGGCGCACGGTCGACTTCCGGAATTCGGTCATCATCATGACGTCGAACATCGGGAGCAGCTTCATCCTCGAGCATGCGCGGGGTGATTGGGCGATAGTGGAGACGCAGGTGATGGCGGAGATGCGGCGGGTGTTCAAGCCCGAGTTCCTCAACCGCGTCGACGACATCATCATCTTCCGTCCGCTGGCGCAGGAGCAGATCGAGAAGATCGTCGACCTCCAGCTCAAGCGCCTCGAGAAGCTCCTCGCGGATCGGAAGATTACGATTCTCGTAACTCCGGAAGCGAAGCGCGTCCTCGCGGAGGAAGGCTACGATCCGGCTTTCGGCGCGCGCCCGCTCAAGCGGTCGATCCAGCGGCTGATTCAGAATCCGCTCGCGATGGCCGTCCTCGACGGCCGCTTCAATGACGGCGACACCATTGTCGTCGACGTGGATGGCAGCGGGCATCTTCAGATGCATCGCCCGCTGGAGCAGGAGCCTGTCACCGTGACCTGAATGGCCCCTGACACGCACTGACACGGCGCTGAAACCACTGACGCGCTCCTCGTGAGGTAGAGGGGCCGTGCTTACTCGACGGCCAATCAACAATTCTCCAAGCCGCGCCACGTGCCTTCGCTCTCCGATGAACAACAAATGGTCTCGGCACTCGACGAAGCACGCGCGGCGGCGTCGGGCGGTGACGTTCCCGTTGGCGCGGTTATAGTCCGCGACGACGAGATCATCGCGCGCGCGAGCAATCGCACCGTGCGCGATCAGGACCCCACTGCCCACGCCGAGCTCCTCGCCATCCGCGCCGCCGCGCAGGCGTTAGGCAGCTGGCGTCTCGGCGGCTGCACCCTGTACGTCACCCTCGAGCCGTGCGCGATGTGCGCCGGCGCCATCGTCCTCGCCCGACTCGATCGCGTCGTCTTCGGTGCGTGGGACGACAAGGCGGGCATGGCCGGATCCGTCGGCGACATCCTGCGCCACCCACGCCTGAACCATCGCCCCGCGGTGCTAGGCGGCGTCTGCGAGCCGGAATGCGGCGACTTGCTGCGCGTGTTCTTCAGCGAGCGCCGATCCGCCGCGCGTCCGGCCGGTTGATCCTGCGCGCGCGCCCGCCCGCGGCTACACCCCTTGTGTGGCAATGGTAACACTCGTACCATCCCTTGTGTCACAAGGGGTACGCGCGGGCTTCTGTCCACCGTCCACCGTCAACGGTCTACCGTTCACCGATCCGTGAATCCAGCCCCCGGCTGGCGCCGCCTCTTCCGCATCGCGCTCGGCGACCGCTCCATCGAGCGGGATGTCGATGACGAGCTCGCGTTCCACCTCGCCATGCGCGAGGAGAAGCTCCGCCAATTCGGCGTTCCGCCCGACGACGCGCGTGCCCGGGCTCAGAACCGCTTCGGCGACACCACCGCCGTCCGCGACGAAGTCCTCACCATCGACCGACAGTTCGCCCGCGAGGTACGTCTCATGGAGTGGATCGAGTCAATCTGGTCGGACGTGCGATACGCGCTGCGCACCTTCCGGCGCATGCCGACCTTCACGGCCGTCGCCATCACCACCCTAGCGTTAGGCATCGGCGCCACTACGGCAATGTTCACGCTCGTGAACAGCATCCTCCTGCGGCCGCTGCCGTACCCAGACTCCGAGCGCATCGTTCGCGTCATCCAGTCGTATCCGGAGATGGGGCTCGACACGTGGGGCCTCAATCAGATGAACCTCGCGATGTACCGCGACCGCTCGACGGACTTCTCCGCGTTCGCCGGCTATCGCGGCGGCAGCGTGACGCTGCAGGGGCCTAACGGTCCGCAGCGGATTCCGATCCTCCGCGTGACCGAGGGCTTCTTCCGCACGATCGGCGTCGGCCCTGCGTTCGGTCGTCCCTTTACCGCGGAGGAGGACTCGCCGGGGAAGAACACTGTAATGATCCTCAGCGATGGCGCGTGGCGGTCGCGCTTCGGCGGCGATTCGTCGATCCTCGGCAAGACGATCGACGTCGACGGACAGCCGATGCGCGTCGTTGGTGTCATGCCGCCGAGCTTCGCCTTCCCACGGCCGGATGTCGCCGCATACCTGCCGATGGGTCTCGATCCGATGCGACGCTTTGGCTTCATGAATTCCGGACTCGGCCGCCTCAAGCCAGGCGTCTCGCCGGAGCACGCCGAGCGGCAGACGACGACGATCATGTGGGACTGGGCTCGGCAACAAAACGTCGCGAAGAACTCCGTCGATCCCAGCAAGACGCGGATGAAGACCATCGTCAGGCCGCTGCAGGAAGCGTTCACCGGCCGCAGTGCGCGCCCGCTCACCATTCTGTTCGCGGCAGTGACGCTCATTCTCCTCATCGCGACGGCGAACGTGGCGACGCTGCTCTCGGGACGTGCCACCGCGCGACAGCGTGAGATCACGCTTCGCGCCGCGCTCGGAGCGAGCGGCGCGCGCGTGCTGCGCCAGCTGCTCACGGAGAGCGTCGCGCTCGCATTGCTCGGCGCAGTCGCAGGCGTCGCGCTCGCGATCGTCGCCGTTCGTCTGTTCACACATTCGAAACTCGCGACGCTCCCACGAATGGAAGAAGTAGCCGTCGACGGGCGCGTGCTTGCGTTCACGCTCGCCGTGTCGGTGGTGAGCGGCTTGTTGTTCGGTCTTCTGCCCACCCTTCACGCCGGGCGGTCGCGCCTAACGTCTGACCTCACGGCAGGACAGCGCGAGAGCAGTCATGGCGCATCACGACGAGTGAACAATGCGCTCGTCGTGGCGCAGTTGGCGCTCTCCGTCGTGCTCCTGATCGCGGCCGGCCTGGTACTGAAGAGCTTCCAGCGGCTCACACAGCTCGATCTTGGCTTTCATCCCGAGGGCGTGACGTCGATCTCGTTGCCGTTGCCGCAGCGCATCGCAAACGGCGCGGCGACGATCAAGACGTTCGTGGACGTCACACTCGCACGCGTTCGCGCATTGCCTGGCGTACAGACCGCGGCGTTGACGTCGGCGCTCCCGATGAGCAACGACTCTGATTACGACGGATACCTGATCGACGGCCGGCCCGTGCCCCCGAGCGGCAGCGAAGACCAGACATACCGGATCGCGGTGAGCACCGGATACTTCAGGACGGTCGGCATTCCTCTCCTCTACGGCCGCGACTTCGCTGTGACGGATGACTCCACGAGCCTTCCCGTGAGCATAGTCGACGCGACGCTAGCGAACCGCTACTGGAAGGGCGCCGACGCACTCGGCAAGCGCATTCGGACCGGTGGCGACACCACCTGGTACACCATCATCGGCGTCGCGGGAACGGTGCGCGACGGCGACCCCGCGCTTCCACCCGAGCCGCACCTGTATGAGAGCATCCCGCAGACGGGCGGCAACCCGCTGTCATTGGCGATACGAACGAACACGTCCAATGCGGGTGTGACGGCCGCGGCGCGGCGCGTTCTCGCGGAGATGGAGCCGGGGATTCCCCTCGACGATGTGAAGACGTTCGACAGCATCATCGATCAGACATTCGCCACGCGTCGCCTGACGAAGATCCTCCTCGGCGGCTTCGCGCTCGTCGCGCTGCTCCTCGCCGCGGTCGGCATCTACGGCGTGATGTCGCTCCACGTCGCGCACCGCAGTCGCGAGTTCGGCATCCGCCTCGCCATCGGCGCTGATCCGCGCGGCCTCGTCAGGCTCGTGCTCGGCGAAGGCGCCATGCTCGCCCTCGTCGGTGTCCTCGTGGGGATCGCCGGCGCACTCGCGGCGACGCGCTCGCTCGCGAGCCTGCTCTACGACGTCAGTCCAACGGATCCGGTAGTGCTGCTGGGCGTGCCGCTGATGCTCGCGGGCATCGCGCTCGCCGCCTGCTACCTCCCGGCGCGCCGCGCCGCCCGGAGCGACCCGCTGCAGGTCCTGCGCGCCGATTGAACTGACAGCCTCCGACAAACACTTTCCCACCCGGCTTCGTAATTGTATACAAAGCCGTATCCGTGATCCCGCGACCACTGGCTGGGGGGAAACATGTCTCGATTGACCACCTGGGGCATCGCATGCCTCGCGTCCACCATCGTCAGCACCAGCGTCGCCAACGCGCAGGAGCGCGCGCCCGTGCCTCGGCAGGTACTCACCGCGAAGGCAGTGCTCATCGCTAACGGCGCGAGCGAGAGCTACGGGGCGGACAGCTACTTTCGCCTCACGAAGTATGACGGCGGCCCGAACCGCGCGTATGACTCCTTCTACAGCGCCGTCGAGAGCTGGGGTCACTATCAGTTGGTCGGTGAGACCGCGGACGCTGACCTCGTGCTCGTCGTCAGGTTCACCAACCCCGTCGTCGACCGGCAGCGCGACCGCGGCGCCGACGAGAGCGGCTTGGTCTACGACCCACAGCTCAATCTGGCCATCAACGATCCCAAGACTGGCCTCACGCTCTGGGCCATCACCGAGCACATCGAGCCCGGCGGCGATCGCGCTGAGGCCAACCAGCGATTCGACGACGCCGTCGTGCGGCTCGCCGACGACCTGAAGAGACTCGTCCTGCATCCCGACCTCAGCCTCGCCGTCGACAATCCACCGCCGGGCGCTATCGCGACCGCGCGCCGCGAGCAGCGCGAGCGACACGCCGGTGCCGGCCTGCTGCTCGGCTTCGCCGTGGGCGGGATCGTTGCACTCAGTGAAGGAGGGCACGACCCGTGCGCGGATCTCGGGAATTTCAACGGGTGCGTCGCGAGCAGTAGGCGACAGGCGAAGAACCAGGTCATCACCAGCCTCGGCGCCGCGCTCGCCGGCGCGCTCATCGGGTGGGCATGGCCCGTGAGCTACTGACACGCGACTCGCACGAACGAGATGGGACGCATCACGAGAGTCTTCGGCCAGCACGATGAGAAGACGCTAATCCAGCTTGAAGACGTCGCGTCGCGCGCCGAGGCGGCGGCGCTGATGGCCGACGGTCACGTCGGGTACGTGATGCCGATTGGCGGCGTCGCCGCGTATGCGGACAAGGTCTCCGTCGTCGGTGTCGGCTTCGACATCGCCTGCGGCAACGCCGCCATCCGGACCGACCTGCGCGCCAGCGAGTTCACGCGCAAAGAGTGGGAGCTGCTGGCCGACGAGATCGCGTCCACCGTGAGCTTCGGCGTCGGCCGAACGAACAGGGCCGACGACGCGCCCGATGAGCATCCGCTCTTCTCGAGCGACGCGTGGTCGCTCTTGCCGCGCGCAGCGAACGTGCCGAGCCTCCTCGCGAAGGCCCGCAACCAGCTCGGCACCGTCGGCTCGGGAAACCACTACGTCGACGTCTTCGCCGATGAGGAGGACCACGTCTGGGTCGGCGTCCACTTCGGCTCGCGCGGACTCGGCCACACCATCGCGAGCGGGTTCCTCGCGTTGTCGCAGAACAAGCCTTGGGGCGAGCGGGTGAAGGAAGTCGAAGCGCTGCTCGACCTGAAGACGCCGTTAGGCGACGACTACTGGCAGCTGATGGAGCTCGCGGGCGAGTACGCCTACGCGGGGCGCGAGTGGGTCGCGCGCAAGGTGGTTGAAATCCTGGGCGGCCATGAGAAGGAGCTCGTGCACAACCATCACAACTTCGCGTGGCGCGAGACTCAGCACGTCGAAGGCGAGCCGCGCGAAGTCGTCGTCGTTCGGAAGGGAGCAACGCCCGCATTCCCCGGCCAGAAGGGATTCATCGGCGGCTCCATGGGTGACGACGCTGTGATCGTGCGCGGCGCGGGCGAAAGCGGCGACCAATCAGCGGCGCTGTACTCGACCGTCCACGGGGCAGGGCGGGTGATGTCACGCACCCAGGCGGCCGGGAAGAGCAAAGGGTGGGGAAGGAAGAGGCGGATCGTGGCGCCGGGGTTGGTCTCGGAGGAGATGCTCAAGAAGTGGGTCGTCGACGAGAAGCAGGTGATTCTGCGGGGCGGCGGTCTCGACGAAGCGCCGCACGCCTATCGACGGTTGCCAGAGGTGCTGAAGGCGCAGGGCGAGACCATCGAGGTGTTGCACACGCTGCGCCCAATCGTGGTCGTGATGGCCGGTGCCGACTAGTTCGACCCGTACAAGGACTAGCGT
>JAJKIR010000156.1 GCA_021154325.1 Gemmatimonas sp. | reverse complement strand
TACCTGCGCACGCTCTTCGGCCAGGAGTTCCTCGCCGCGGGTCCACAGCTCTATGGCGCGAACAAGAAGAACGCGCAGGACGCGCACGAGAGCATCCGTCCTACCGATCCGTCGCGCCGGCCGGAGCTCATCAAGCGTCACCTCACGCCGGATCAGTTCAAACTTTATCAACTCATCTGGCAGCGCTTCATGGCGTCCCAGATGGCACCGGCGGTCTTCGACACGACCACCGTTGACTTCGACATCCCGGCGGCGACGCAGCCCGATATCGGCAGGCGCAGCTACCTGTTCCGCGCGACGGGCTCGATCGTGAAGTTCCAGGGCTATCTCGTGCTCTATCGCGAGAGCCATGAGGAAGGCGACCACAAGACGCTCGAGGACGAGCAGGCGCTGCCCATCGTCGCGGTGGGCGAGAACGTCCCCTGCAAGGGCATCACGCCCACGCAGCACTTCACCGAGCCGCCGCCGCGCTTCTCCGAGGCAAGTCTCGTAAAGGAGCTCGAGCGGCTGGGCATTGGTCGTCCGTCGACCTATGCATCGATCATCTCGGTGCTCGCCGACCGCCGCTATGTCGAGCTCCAGCAACGCCGCTTCTTCCCGACGGAGCTCGGTGAGACCGTCGAGAAGGTCATGGTCAAGCAGTTCCCGGACATCTTCAACGTGAGCTTCACGTCGGAGATGGAGGAGGAGCTGGACAAAATCGAGGGTGGGGAGCTGAAGTGGCAGGGCGTCCTGCGCGACTTCTACAAGCCGTTTGAGAAGTCACTCAACAAGGTCGACGCGCCAGCTCTCATCGCGGCGGCGCACGACCTCTCGGAGGTCGCGAAGCTGCGCTGCCCGGATTGCGGTGGAAAGCTCGAGCCGCGGGGCGGGTTCTTCGGGCCCTTCCTTGCGTGCGAGAACCATCCGAAGAACTGCAAGTACACGCGGCCGCTCAAGGGCGAGCGCGCAAAGCCGGTGATGACGGAGCACAAGTGCCAGCTCTGCGGCTCACCGATGGTGATTCGTCAGGGGCGGAGCGGCCAGTTCCTCGGCTGCAGCACGTTCCCGAAGTGTCGCGGTACGCGCTCGATGCCCACGGGTGTCTTCTGTCCCAAGGACGGCGGTGAGCTCGTGGAGCGCCGCTCGCGGAAGCGCGGCACGGCGTTCTATGCCTGCTCCAACGAGAGCTGCGACTTCGTCGTGTGGAACAAGCCCGTGGCGGAGAAGTGTCCCGAGTGCGGATACATGGGCGCGGAGGTGAAGTTCACCAAAGCGCGCGGCGAGTACCGCAAGTGCCTCAAGTGCGGCAACGAGTGGGACGTCCCGCAGAAGGAAGATCCGACAGAGGCGCTGGCCGGTTAGGGGCAGCTATCAGTTATCAGTCAATAGTTATCAGGGGAGTTCGGAACGAAGCGTTGATGGGGTCTCACCCTATGAACGCTTCGTTCCTTAGTACCTGATAACTATGGACTATGGACTGATAACTGTTAGTAGAGGTTCACCCAACCGCGCCCCTTCGCCGCAGCGAGGGGCGACGTTGCGGACAGGGCCTGTTTCACGGCGCAGGACGAGTACTGCACCGTGGCGCCACCGGTGAGGGTCACCGCATCGCCGAGGTCGACCGCTGCCGCCATGACGACACCCGTCACGGTATTGCCGCTGCCGGCCGCTCGAACCGTGCCGCGAGCGATGATGATGCCGGTGAAGCCGAAATTTCCAGCCTCGGTCACGTCGCCGTCGACGAGCAGAATGCCCTGTCCACTTCCGGTCGTGAGTTTTGCGTCGCCGGTGATGTGGATGATCGGCAGATAACTCTCGCACGCCGCCGCGGGAGCGTGGCGCACCGGATCACCCCAGTTGGTGACGAGCGTTTTATTACAGACCCCAGCAACCGCAACAGGCGCTATGCCGGTGTATGTCCCACCTGGCAGGGTGATGTTTGCCATCGCGGCGAGCGATGTGTAGGTGGGGCCGCCGTAGTTGAAGTACGTGTTGGTGTCGCTGGCGGCAGCGCTGGTGGATATCGGTGGACTACCGCTGACAACGACAGCGCCGCTGGTGCTGACCGTCGCCGTCGGGCTGATGACCGCACCGGCCAGGTTGCTCAACGTTCCGCTGCATCCCCACCCCGTTGGGTTGGCATCGTTGCCATTCAGGGTCACATTTCCGCTGACCCTCACGTTGCCGGCTGCGGTCACCGCGCCAAGAACTGTCATCGCCGGGGTATCCAGTCGAAACAGCCGACCGAAGCGGCGACGCGACCCATACTGGAGACTGTTCCCGCGCGTCTGCGCTTCCGACACCGCCCAGAAGAAGGGCCCCGGCAACCTCGTGACGAACACGCTCACGCCGGCACCACCGACGTCAGTGTAGTTCAACCTGAGCGTATCGCCGGTGGCCATCGTCGTATTCTTCGACTGGTCCCAGTCCGTCGTCAGCCGATTGAGGCCCATCTCCGCGGCCGCCTCGGCGCGCGCTTCGTTGAGCGTGTTCGCGCCGATGCGATAGTCCTGCGTCGCGAGATACATGACGCCGGCAATCAGGGTCCCGATCAGTGTGATCGCGCCCAGCACCATCGGCAGCGCCAGGCCCTCACGGCGTCGCAGCAGCGCGCGCTTCAACATGTGGCTCTCCGGTTCTTTCGTCCGGGTGTGATCGGCAAGTGAACGATCGCCTAACGCTGAACCATTAGTTTATCAACAGTCGTACCACCGATTCACATGTTTGAAAATCGAACGGCGCGTGTGCCGCGGGTCGCTCGTTCGGCGTCGCCTGGATCACGCGCGACGGCCACGGCGCATCGAAGCAGCGCGCCGGAGCAATATCGACCAATCGATTGTGAACAGATGACCGACGGCTATGTCGCCGCAGCTCGGCCTGTCGTGACGGCAGCGGAGGCGATCATCGCAGTTCGCGATGGATCGCCGCATTTCTCCAGCCGCTGAACCAGGTCCGGCGGGGCCTGTTGGGACGCTCAGTTCGGGTTGGCGCAAAGGAAGAGGCGCCGATCCGTGAGAGTTCACTCATCGAATCGACGCCTCACCCCTGCCGCACCGCCGCTCAGCTCTGAGCGGCCATCTAGTAGAGATTCACCCAGGCGCGTCCTTTGGTCGAAACGAGACTCGACGATGCCGACAGCGCCTGCTGTACCGCGCAGGACGAGTACTGAATCGACGTACTTCCGGCGAGCGTAACAGCGTCACCCTCGTCGATCGACGCCGCCATCTCTGCGCCGTACACGCCGTTGTTGTTGCCGGTCGACTTGATCGTACCGCGCGCGATCACCACACCATAGAAGCTGAAGTTTCCCGCCTTGGTGAAATCGCCGTCGATGAGGAGAATGCCCTGACCCGTGCCACCGGTGACCTTCAAGTCCCCCGTAACGTGAATGATCGGGAAATAGCCTTCACATGCCGCCGCAGGCGCGTGACGGACGGGATCGCCCCAGTTCATGGTGTTCGTCTTGTTGCACGCCGCGCCGGTCAGAAGTGGGCCCATACCGGAATAGTTGCCGCCCGGCAGCGTGATGTTGGCGCTCGCTGCGAGCGACGTGTACGTCGACGAGCCATAGTTGAAGTAGGTATTCGTATCGCCGGCAGCGGCGCTGGTGGTAAACGGCGGAGTTCCGGTGATCGTCACCGAGCCGTTGACCGTTGTCGTCGCCGTTGGCGTGATGACGGAGCCAGGCATGTTGGTCAGCGCACCACTGCAGCCCCAGCCGGTGGGACTGGCATCGTTCCCGTTCACGGTGACGTTACCGCTCACACGGATGTTGCCCGCGGCCGTCACGGCACCGAGGAAGTTGACTGCGGGCGTGTTCAGGCGGAACAGCGACCCAAAGCGGCGTCGCGAGCCGTACTGAAGACTGTTCCCGCGCGTCTGCGCCTCGGACACAGCCCAGAAAAAGGGTCCAGGCAAGCGTGTGACGAACACCGAGACCGCCGCACCGCTCGGATCAGTATAATTCCTCCGAAGCGTGTCGCCCGTTGCCATTGTCGTGTTCTTCGATTGGTCCCAGTCGGTCGTTAGGCGGTTGAGCCCCATCTCCGCGGCCGCCTCGGCGCGCGTTTCATTGAGCGTGTTCGCCCCGACGCGATAGTCCTGCGTCGCGAGATACATGACCCCGGCGATCAGAGTGCCGATCAGAGTGATCGCGCCGAGCACCATCGGCAGCGCGAGGCCCGATCGGCTCCGGTTCGTCAGGGTCTGATGAATTTCGGATCTGCGGCGCTTGAACGCTATCGCCGAGAAGCTGCGTCGCTTCAACATGGTGGGACCTTGGGTTCGACTACGAGTGAAGAAATGCGACAGTCGCGATGCTGCACCAGTCTCAAGTACACTGATCGTGCCACGCGGCATCTGTTCACGTCAACAGATGTTCCGACGCGAGCTACTGCCTAACGGCACAAAAAACAAATGTTAGCTTATGCTAACAGGACCGAACGATGGTCGTAGCGCAGGCTGTCTGTCGAAATCGTCGCGATCGGTGGGCTCCGACGAATCAACCCGGCGACCGCACCGCGAAATGTCCTGGCGATCTGCGGGAGATACGGGGAAATTGCAACCAAAACAGCTGACCGTGAGCGCGGGTCAGTAGAGGTTCACCCACCCACGACCCTTCGCCGCAACGAGCGGCGAAGTCGTCGACAGCACCTGTTGGACGGCGCAGGACGAGTATTGCAGGCTGGTGGTACCGCTGAGCGTTACAGCGTCACCCATATCCACCGCCGCGGCCATGATCATGCCGGTCACCGCGTTGCCACCGCCGGTGGCCCGGACGGTACCCCGCGCGATGATGATTCCGGTGAAGGTGAAGTTTCCCGCTTCGGTCAGGTCACCGTCGACGAGCATGATGCCCTGGCCCACTCCGCCGGTGAGCTTGGTATCGCCGGTGAAGTGAATGATGGGCATATAGGTCTCGCACGCCGCTGCGGGCACGTGACGGACGGGATCGCCCCAGTTCATCGGAGGAGTTTTTTGACAGCCGCTCGCGTTGACGACAGGCCCCATGCCGTTGTATGTCCCGCCAGCCAGCGTGATATTGGCCATTGCCGCGAGCGACGCGTAGGTCGTGCTGCCATAGTTGAAATACGTATTCGTGTCAGCGGCAGCTGCGCTGGTGCTGGACGGTGGGTTCCCGGTGACGACGACGGATCCACTCACGCTAACCGTTGCCGTTGGGGTGATGACTGCACCCGCCACGTTCGTCAGCGAGCCAGAGCATCCCCAGCCTAACGGATAGGCATCATTTCCGTTGATGGTGACGTTACCGCTGACCTTGACGTTGCCCGCGGCCGTCACGGCGCCGAGGATGGTCATGGCCGGCGTGTTCAGCCTGAACAATCCGCCGTAGCGTCGGCGCGAGCCATACTGGAGACTGTTGCCCCGCGTCTGCGCCTCGGACACCGCCCAGAAAAAGGGTCCGGGAAGTCGAGTCACGAACACCGAGACCGTCGCACCGTTTGGATCGGTGTAGTTCTTCCGCAGGGTGTCGCCGGTGACCATCGTCGAATTCTTCGTCTGGTCCCAGTCCGTCGTTAGGCGGTTGAGGCCCATCTCCGCTGCCGCTTCGGCACGCGTTTCATTGAGCGTATTGGCGCCGACACGATAGTCCTGGGTCGCGAGATACATAACGCCCGCGATCAGAGTGCCGATCAGAGTGATCGCGCCGAGTACCATCGGCAGCGCCAGACCCGTGCGGTTACGCATCGTCGCATTCATAGAATTCTCACTTCCAGTTGCGGAGGCCAACTTCGATCCGCAACGAATCGCGGAACGTCGTCGGAGACCCTCCGGCAAGCTGAATCGTTTTGGTTCCCTGGGCCTGTAACAGGACGCTGATGCGGCTCACCGCCGTCTTGGTCGCCGTGACGTTGCCGAGGGTATCGAAATACGTGAAGCGGAGGCCGGCTAGCTGTGGCTGCCCGGAGACATACGGCCGGAGTGGCCCGGCGATCGGTTGAATTGCATTGCATACCGGCACCCGGCTCGTGCGACAGTCGTAGTAGCCGAGATACCAGAGGCCGTCCGAGGCCTGGTACAGGCTGTAGTGGACCTTCTTGAAGAACCGCACCGCGGCCCCCGCGCTCACCGTTGCCGACTGCGTCGGGCTCAACGTGTAGGCGTAGCTCGGATTCACGGCACTCACGTCGGTCGATTTCATCATCCCTGTTGCCGACAGGCATCCAGGCGCCGCATTCGAGAAGGCGACGCTCGTTGCCGTGATCCGGTGAACTGACCAGGAATCGTCCTTGGAAGACGTGTTGGTGGAATCGACATACAGGGCGAGCGAATCGTTGTTCGCCGGCACCTGCGACCACACCGTGAGCGCCGAGCCCTTGGCGAGCGTGACCGGTGGGACCGAGATCTGCGACGATGCCCTGGTGCTCGCACAGAGATACGAGCTGCCGAACGTCGAGCGGAAGTCGATCGACGTATCCGTCATCGCGTAGATGTCGCCACTCGCGCTCGAGATTCCGCGCAGGTCGCTCGGCATCATCACGGCGGCCTGCCGCACCTGGGTGCGTGTGAGCAACATCTCACTTGCCCCGGCGTAGAAGCGCTCCTGCTTCAGGAGAAATCCAATGATCAACCCACCCAACAAGCCGAGCAGGACGATCGAGAGCATCAACTCGATGAGCGTGAGTCCGCGACGCGGCACCGCCTGTGTCAACATTGGAGGAAGCTCCGGTAGATCCGCGATTGCGTGCGGTGGTTGGCGATGAACGAGACGCGAACCGTCACGTCATCCGCTTTGGCGAGGTTGACGACCTGCCATGCTTCGCTGACGCCGCGGGTCGTCGCCGAGTCGGTGTGGTGCGCGGAGCAGGGCTGCGCGCGCATCCGCTCGAAGCGCGAGGATGCGATCGACGCTGCCAGCGCGCGGTTCTTCGAGGCGGTGATGAGGGTCATGACGTTCGCGGACGTCGCCACCATGGCGAGCGCGCCAACGGAGAAGACCATGAGCGCCACGAGCAGCTCGGCGAGTGTGAACCCACTCCGGGCGCGCAACCGCGGCCGGACATTCTTCACGAGACGGCGCATGGTCAACATCCTTTCGAGCGGTTGATGCCAAGGCCAGACGAACAGACGGTATCGACTGTCGTGCCCCT
>JAJKIR010000155.1 GCA_021154325.1 Gemmatimonas sp. | reverse complement strand
GTAGGAGGGTAGAGAGTAGAGGGTAGAGAGCAGAGGGTGAACTGCACACTCTCTACTCTCTACTCTCTACCCTCTACCCTCTACCCTCTACTCCCTACTCCGGCGTGAGGCGTTCCCGGCGTGCCACTTCCGTAATGCCTTTCACTCGCCGAGCGGCCTTCAGGATCTTCTGCAGGTGAGCAAGGTTCTCGACCTCGACGAGGACGGAACCGGCGATCTTACCGTCGCTGCTGCGAAGATCCATGCTCTTGATGTCCGTTCCAGTTGCGCTGACCGCCGCCGCCACATCCGCATACAGGCCGCGACGATCATTGCCTTCGAGCGCCAGACGAACGAGGAAACGCTCCCCTTCGGCTTCCTGCCAATCGATCTCGAGCCGGCGCTCCGGCTCGTGTGCGAGGAGCAGCAAATTCGGACAATCGCCGCGATGGATGCTCACGCCGCGGCCACGGGTGACGTACCCGACGACGGGATCTCCTGGCACCGGCTGACAGCACTGGGCGTAGCGCACCATGAGGCCGTCGACACCCTGGATTCGTACGCCCTTCGATCCGCGCACCCGGTCGACGAGCCGCTCGAGCGCGCTCGGCTTCGCGGCGTCCGCGTTCGTGTCGAGATCGGGGTGGACGAACTTTAGAACTTGCAGAGCATTGACGTCGCCCTGGCCGATCGAGGCCAGGAGGTGCGTGGCATCGGTGAGGTTGAGCGACCGCGCGGTGCGGTCCAGCGCGTCGTCCCCGATCTTCGGGAGCCGGCGCCGCTTGAGCTCCCGCTCGAGAATGTCCTGCCCCAGCTTCGTCGCCGACTGCTGCGCCTCCTTGCGCAACACCTGGCGGATCTTGTGACGCGCGCGGCCGGTGCGTACGTGCGCGAGCCAGTCGCGCGATGGCTTCGCCGTGGGCGACGTGATGATTTCCACCGTCTCCGAGTTGCGCAGCGGTCGCGACAACGGCGCGATGCGACCGTTCACCTTGGCGCCGGCGCAGTGCAGGCCGATCTCAGTGTGAACAGCGAATGCGAAATCGATCGGCGTCGCGCCCTTCGGTAGCTGAATGACGTCGCCGGTGGGAGTGAAGACGAAGATTTCGTCCTGATAGAGGTCGAGCTTGAGGAACTCGAGGAACTCGTCAGGCGTCTTCGCGTCCATCTGCAGCTCGAGGACCTGACGGAACCAGGTCAGATGCCGATCGAGCTCGTCGGACGGCGCATCCTCCTTGTAGCGCCAGTGCGCCGCGATGCCGAAGTCCGCCGTACGATGCATGTCGCGCGTGCGGATCTGGATCTCGTAGAGCTGACGCCCCGGACCGAAGACCGTCGTGTGCAGCGACTGGTATCCGTTGGACTTGGGCTGCGCGATGTAGTCCTTGATGCGTTCCTGGACCGGCGTCCACTGATCGTGAACGACGCCTAACGCGTGGTAGCAGTCGGGCACGCTCTCGACGAGAACGCGGATCGCCAGGAGGTCGTAGATCTCCTCATACGGCCGCTGGCGCTGCTGCATCTTCTTGTAGATCGACCAGAGATGCTTCGGCCGCCCCATCACGTCGACGTTGTGAATGCCGGCACGCGTGAGCGCGTTCTCGAGCGGCTCGCGCATCTGTTTAATTAACGCTTCGCGCTCGCCGCGCTTTTGTGCGACCTTTTTTGCCAGAGCACGGTACTCGTCAGCTTCGAGATGCTTGAAGGCAAGGTCCTCGAGCTCCCAACGCATCTTCGCCATACCGAAGCGGTGCGCGAGCGGGGCGTACAGATCCCGCGTCTCCTGCGCGATGCGTCGGCGCTTCTCCTCCGACAGATAGTCGAGCGTGCGCATGTTGTGGAGCCGATCGGCCAGCTTCACGATGATCACGCGCGCGTCCTTCGCAATCGAGAGGAGCAGCTTCCGATAGCTCTCGACCTGCCGCTCCTGCGTCGAGCCGCCCGCGGGCAGCTTGGCGATCTTGGTCAGCCCATCGACGATGCTCGCGATCTCCCGGCCGAATTCGCGGTCGACGTCGGCAACGGAGACCTTCGTGTCTTCGACGACGTCATGGAGAAGGCCGCAGGCAACCGTGATCGAATCGAGCTGGAGATCGGCGAGAACCTTGGCCACCTCCACGGAATGCGTGATGAACGGCTCGCCCGAATTCCGCACCTGCCCGCGATGCGCCTGTTCGCTGAAGCGATAGGCACGGGCCAGCAGGTCGCGATCGAGCTTCTCGTGGAGAGGATGCTCATCCTCGCGCCAACCAGGAATGAACTCGCGCTTCTCGCCAACCGGGACCGTAGCCGTCACAACAGACCTGCCTCCGCAAAGCTCGTATATCGACCGCGCCCGACGATCACGTGATCATGTACCGGAATATCCAGCAAACGACCGGCCGCGACGAGCTGCTCCGTCACAACACGATCATCCGCCGACGGAGTTGGATCGCCGCTCGGGTGATTGTGGACGAGAATGATCGCCGCCGCCCGCTCGGCAATCGCCTCCCGGAACACCTCGCGCGGATGGACGAGCGACGAGTTCAGGATGCCCCGAGTGACCATGATGTCTCGCTCCAATCGATGCTGCGAGTCCAAGACCGCGACGTGAAACTCCTCCACTGGCAGATCTTCGAGCCGCGCCGCGAACAGCTCGACGACGTCCCGCGGCGATCGAACCGGTGCTCCATCCTCGCGCGATTCGGCGGCCATCCGCCGGCCCAACTCCAGAGCCGCGTGCACGACGGCTGCTCTCGCCGTTCCGATCCCACTCTGCGATGTGAGCGCCGCCACGGGCTGCATCGCGATACGCCGAAGCGATCCGCCCGACACCGACAGTACGGTCTGTCCCAACTGCAGCGCCGTCCGGCCAAACCCTCCCGAGCCGAGCACGATCGCCAGCAACTCCGCCGAGCTCAGGGCTTGTGCCCCCAGATCGATGAGCCGCTCACGCGGCCGCTCCGATCGGGGCAGCTCTCGAATAGTTAACGTTTTCGAAGTATCCTGGCCAGCCATGCATGCCTCCTCGCGGTCGATTGCGACCGCGTGATGTCGATCACGTTGCGGGATCGGCATCGTTAGCACGCATTGGTTCGCCGCGCGTCATCAAAACGTTCGAACGCGGCATCGAGGCAGCGCCCTCAGGCGCGCGGCTGCCTCGTCACCAGTCGGAGCGAACCCGGGCGACGCTCTACAGCGTCGCCCCGTGGCACTTCTTGAACTTCTTACCCGAGCCGCACGGACAGGGATCGTTCCGGCCCACAGTCGACCAATCGACGTTCGCCGGCACCGGAGGCTGATTCAGGGAACGGGTGCGGCCCGCCCCGACGACGATTGGATCGCGTCGAGCGACGACGTCCTTCTTTGGCGGCTCGTCCGGGGCAATGTCCATCACCTCGTCCGCGCCACTGCCGTTGCCATTCTCGTGGCCGTCGCCGTTCGTGCTCTGCAGCGATTCCTCGGGAATCTCCTCGAGAATGCCGAGCGCGTTGTAGCGCTTTTTCACGCGGCCGCCATCGCCGCGCGGCGTCGGACCACTGAGGCGCGATCCGAGGCCGTCCGCGTCGGCCGGTGGCTCGAACATGAGCTGTGCCTTGAGGAAACGCTCCGTGAACGTGCTGTAGATGTCGTTCATGAGATCGACGAACATCGCGTACGCTTCCCGTTTGTACTCGATGAGCGGGTCCTGCTGTCCCCATGAGCGATAGTGAATCGCGTTGCGCAGCTGGTCGAGATCGTAGAGATGATCCTTCCACTTCTCGTCGAGCACGTTGAGCATGACGAGTGACAGCAGACGGTCGCCGAAGCCTTTCCCCTGCTCGTCCTTCGTCTGGTCGAGGCTCACCAACTTCTCGCGGAACGCACGCTGCGCCGCCTCACGCGTTACCCGTTGCGCATCCTCTAAACTCGTCGGACGGTGATCGGCGTTCTCGAACTCGGGGACGCGCAGCAGATAATGCATGAGCAGATCCTGCTCGAGGAACGGCAGGTCCCACTCGGCGACGGTCTCGTAGTCCGCGAGCGCGGTCTCGACGCGCTGCGAGACCGCCTTGTCGATCATCTTCTGCGCCTCACCCTTGAGCTCTTCCCCGCCCTCGAGCGCGAAGCTGCGCAGCGAATAGATGACCTCACGCTGCTGGTTCATCACATCGTCATACTCGAGCAGCCGCTTGCGCGCCTGGAAGTTCTGCAGCTCGACGCGCTTCTGTGCCTGCTCGATCGACCGCGTGATGAGCGGGTGCGCAAGCACCTCGCCTTCCTGCGCGCCGAGGCGGTCCATGAGCCGCGCGATCCGCTCGGAGCCGAAGATGCGCATCAGGTCATCTTCGAGCGACAGGAAGAATTGCGACGCACCGGGATCGCCCTGGCGACCCGAACGGCCGCGCAGCTGGCGATCGATGCGCCGCGACTCGTGGCGCTCAGAGCCGATGATGTGCAGCCCGCCGACTTCGGTGACCTCGACTTCTTTCCCTTCGGGATCCTTGACGATCGACGGCTTCGCTTCGGTGACGCCGGGACCGAGCTTGATGTCGGTGCCGCGGCCGGCCATGTTGGTCGCGATCGTCACCGCGCCAGGCTGGCCTGCGCCGGCGACGATCTCCGCCTCACGCTGATGGTACTTGGCGTTGAGGACACTGTGCTTGATGCCCGCACGCTGAAACATGCGCGCCAGTGTTTCCGAGGCGTCGACGCTGGCCGTGCCGATGAGTACGGGATAATTCAACTTGTTGAGTCGACGCGTCTCCTCGAGGATCGCGTTGTATTTCTCGCGGCGCGTCTTGTAGACCCAATCCTGCCGATCGTCGCGAACCACGGGCTTGTTCGTCGGAATCACCGCGACCTCGAGCCCGTAGATCTGGAAGAATTCCGTCTCTTCCGTTTCCGCGGTGCCCGTCATGCCCGCCAGCTTGTCGTACATACGGAAGTAGTTCTGGATCGTGATGGTCGCCATGGTCTGCGTCTCACCCTTCACGTGAACGCCTTCCTTGGCTTCCACCGCCTGATGCAGCCCTTCCGACCAGCGGCGGCCCGGCATCGTCCGACCCGTGAACTCGTCGACGATGAGGACCTCGCCTTCCTGCACGACATAGTTGACGTCGCGCTCGTACAACGCATGCGCGCGCAGCAGCTGATGCACGATGTGTAAACGCTCACTCTTCTGCGCGTACTCGAGCTCGAGCTTACGACGCGCCTCGAGCCGTTCCTCCGGCGTCAGCGACGCGTCGTGCTCCACCTGGTGAATCTCGACGGAGATGTCGGGGAGCACGAACGACTGGTGGTCGCCCGGGGACATGAAGTCCACGCCGCGGTCCGTGAGGTGGACCGAGTGGCCCTTCTCGTCGAGAACGAAGAGGAGATCGTCCTCAAGCTCGCGGTACTGCTGCTTGCTCGCGGGCAACCGCCGGTCGGCGATGTGCTCGAGCTCCATCTTCTGGACGAGCGTCTTGTTGCCGGGCTCCTGGAGAAGCTTGAACAGGCGGCGATTCTTCGGGCCGCCGAGCTGCGCCTTGTAGAGTTTCATGGCGCCGGCATCGGTGTCGCCCTTCTCGAGGTCGCGCTCCGCCTCACCGACGAGCGTGTTGACCATCTCCGTCTGTCGCCTAACGAGCCGCTCGACGCCGGAGTTGTACTCGAAGTACATCGGGTCGTTGTCATTCCCGACCGGACCGGAGATGATGAGCGGCGTCCGCGCCTCGTCGATCAGCACCGAATCGACCTCGTCGACGATCGCGAACGTGTGACTGCGCTGCACGCGTTGAGTCGGCGACTGCACCATGTTATCGCGCAGATAGTCGAAGCCGAACTCGTTGTTCGTGCCGTAGGTGATGTCGCTCAGGTACGCGTTGCGACGCTCCTCGGTGCCCGGCTCCGTATCGTCGATGCAGGCGACCGTCAGGCCGAGATAGTTGTAGACGTGTCCCATCCACTGCGAGTCGCGACGCGCCAGGTACGAGTTCACCGTGACGAGGTGAGATCCCTTGCCCGGTAGGGCGTTGAGATAGAGCGGCAGGGTCGCGACCAGCGTCTTTCCTTCGCCCGTCGCCATCTCAGCGATCTTCCCGAGATGCAGCTCGATACCACCCATCAACTGGACGTCGTAAGGCACCATGTCCCAGGTGAGCTCACGCCCCGTCACCATCACCTGTGTACCGAGGAGACGCCGGCAGGCCTCACGCACGGTCGCGAATGCTTCGGGCAGAATCTCGTCGAGCACTTCGGCGATCTCGCGGCGCAGCTCGCCTTCGGCGCCGCCGCGGCCATCCGAGCCACTGAGCTCCTGGTCGATCCGCTCTCGGTCGGCAGCGTCGGAGGCCGAACGCTTGGCCTCGCGAAGCGCGGCAACCTGCGCCTCCAGCTCGCTCGTGCGCTCGCGAATAGTGCCGCGCAGCTTCGCGGTCTGGCCGCGCAGCTCCTCCTCGGAGACGTCGCGCAGGCGCGCGTACTCCTGATTGATCTCGTCGACGATCGGCTGGATCTTCCGCCGCTCGCGATCGTGACGCGTCCCGATGACCGCGTTGATGAGCCCCTTGATCATGCTATCCTCTATCGGTACAGCCGCTCCGTCTCGATGAATGACGCGACGGACTCCGGCACAAAACCGCGAATCGATTTTCCGGTGCGAACGCGTTCGCGAATCTCGGTCGATGACACGTCTACCAGACGCGTCGACAACGCGATCGTCCCGCCTGGCCCACTCGATGATTCCGCCGCGGCCGCGCCCGGTCGGCGTAGTATCGCCAGGTGAGCAAGCCGCATGATCTGCTGCGGCGCCTTCCAGGCGGCGAACGCCGTCATCGCATCATCACCGACGAGGAAGAATCGCTCGGCGCTCGGAAATCGTTGGGCGAAAGTCTCCAGAGTATCGACCGTGTAAGATAATCCAGCCCGCTCGATTTCGACCGGATCCACGGCGAAGCGGGTATCCGCACCCACCAGCAATCGTACCATCGCCAGGCGCTGATGTGCCGAGGCGGCGGCCATACCGGCTTTGAGCGGCTGCACTGCCGCTGGTACGAAGATCAGCGTGTCGAGTGAGAGCGCCTCGAAGGCGTCGACGGCCGCGAGGAGATGGCCAACGTGCGGAGGATCGAAGCTTCCGCCAAAGATCCCGAGCCGCACGGCTCAGGGGACGGCCGAAGTGGCCGATGGTACCGCGGCGTCCGGGATGCCGTTGCACGCCGCCTTAACCTCTCCATCGTTCGCGTACTTTCTTCGGAGCTGCGTGCAGAGATCGGACGCATCCTCGCGGTAGCGAATGGCCTTGTACGCTTCCACGAGCCGCAAGGAGGTCTCCTTCGCCATCGGAGAGTTCGGCCATCGGCTCAACACATCCTTGAAGTAGAGGATGGCCGAGTCGTACGCCTTACGACGAAAGTAGAAGAGACCCGCATCGTAGTTCTTCGTCGCGAACCAATTCTCGAGATCGGCGAGCTCCTTCTGAGCCTGCGGAACAAGGGGCGACGTTGGGTAGAGGCCGAGCAGCGTGTTGTACGTTGCCAGCGCGGTCTCGCCGTAGGTCGGATCGAGCGTCGGCTTTCGCCACATCCTCCAGTAGCTGCGCGCCGCTTCCAGGGCGGCATTGTCCGACAGGCTGTCGTCGGGGAAGCTCTCGACCAGCTTCGAGTAGCTCTGGGCGGCGAGCAGATGCTCGCCCTGACGCTCGTGCGCTGTCGCCAGATACCAGTACGAGCGCGGCAGCAGCGAGTCGCGCGCCGGTAGGTCCAGCGTGAGCTTCTCGAAAGCCGCGATGGCGTTGTCCCACTTCTGCCGTTCGAACTCGTGCACCCCGGCACGGTACAGCTGCTCGTTCGTCTTGAACGACGCGGGCTTGAACTCGTGCTGACACGCGGCCCCGACAGTAAGAACCAGAGCTGCCGTTGCGCATTTCCAAAAACGATCGACCATATGGGGGGTGCTACCCGGAGGAGGGGCGAGGGTTGCGCTCACGCATTACTGAGCTCTTTTCGACGACGCGCGAGCATACTTCGATAGGTTTCCAGCCGCGGCTCCTCCGGGTGCCGCCTGGAGGCTTCGTCCCACATCGTTCCCGCCGCATCGAGATCGCCCTGAAGATAAGCAGCCAGACCCCTCAGTAGCATGGCGGCCAGCCAGCTAGGCCGGTCACTCAGTATGTCGTCCAGGACGGTTGCCGCCTCGCCGGGCTCTCCCTGATCGATGAGCGCTTTGGACAGCTCCAGCCGAATGTCGTTGAATCTGGGCCGGAGCTCGAGCGCGAGCCGGTATTGCTCGATCGCTCGCTCCATCGTGCCTGCCTCCCGATACGCTCGCCCGAGCGAGAAGTGGGCATTCGCCAGGGTGTTGGCGACAACCGCCGGATAGCCACTCTCGTCGGTGGCGCCGAGCTCCGCGGCCCGCGAGAGCGACACCTGTGCGTCGCTCTCGCGCCCGAGGTGGTTGAGCACGACGGCTCGATTGAGGTGCGCCTCGACGTACCGTGGGTTGACCCGGAGCGCCTCGTCGAAGGCCGCGACCGCGTCGTCGGCTCGGTCGACCATTGCGAGGGAGAGACCGAGGAGGTTGAAGGCGTCCGCGAACGCCAGGCCTTCCTGGGTGAGCGAGGTCAGAAGGAGCGTCGCGCCGTGATAGTCACGCGCGGCGAAACGCTCCTTGGCGAGCGAGAGCAGATCAGGCGACGCTTCCAACCGGGCTCCGCGCAGCCAGCGGCGACCGGGGCGCCATGCGCTCGGTGCCGACGAGACCGCGGAAATATTCGATCGTGCGCACCAAACCCTCCCGAAGCGGGATCTTCGGCTCCCAGCCGAGCATCGTACGCGCTCGAGTGATGTCAGGCTTTCGGACCTTGGGATCGTCCTGCGGCAGCGGCTCGGAGATGATGCTCGACCTGGTACCGGTGAGCTCCACGACCATTTCGGCGAGCTGTCGCACCGTGAACTCGACGGGATTACCGATGTTGGTCGGCATGTGATCGCCATTCATGAACAGCCGGTAGATCCCTTCGACCTCGTCCTCGACGTAGCAGAAGCTTCGCGTTTGCGAGCCGTCGCCGTAGATCGTGAGATCCTCGCCGTTGAGCGCCTGGACGATGAAGTTCGAGACGACACGTCCGTCACGTGGCCGCATCCGTGGCCCGTAGGTGTTGAAGATCCGGACGATGCGCGTATCGACACCGTGCGTGCGATGGTATGCCATCGTGATCGCCTCGGAGAAGCGCTTCGCTTCGTCGTACACCGAGCGCGGTCCAATCGAATTGACGTTTCCCCAGTAGCTCTCGCGCTGTGGATGCTCGAGCGGATCGCCGTAGACCTCCGAGGTCGAGGCGAGAAAGAAGCGCGCGCCCTTCGCCTTGGCGATCCCAAGCGCGTTGTGCGTCCCGAGCGAACCGACCTTCAACGTCTCGATCGGGAGCTCGAGATAATCGATCGGACTCGCCGGCGACGCGAGATGCAGCACGCCATCGAGCTTTCCGGCAACGTATGTAGAGTCCGAGATGTCATGCCTGACGAACTGGAATCGCTCGTTCCCCGCAAGGTGCCCGATGTTGTCGGGCGTACCGGTGACGAAGTTGTCGAGACCGACCACCCAGTGCCCGTCGCGCAGAAACCGATCGCAGAGGTGCGAGCCGAGAAAGCCAGCCGCGCCCGTTATGAGAACTCTCATGCGACCCCCACGCGGCCAATGGAGTGATACTTGAACCCGAGCTCCAACATCTTCGCCGTTCCGTACAGGTTGCGTCCATCGACGATCACGGGTTGGCGCAGTGAGCTCTTGATGCGCTGGAAATCGGGGTGGCGATACTCGTTCCAGTCCGTGACGATCGCCAGTGCATCGGCGCCGTCGAGGGCATCGTAGTTCGATTCGACGAACGTGACCTGTTCGCCAAGGCGGCGCCGCGCCTCGGGCATTGCCACGGGGTCGTGGGCCGCCACGTTCGCGCCGGCGTTGAGCAGATCCTCAATGAGCGTGATCGCCGGTGCCTCGCGCATGTCATCGGTGTTCGGCTTGAACGCGAGTCCCCAGACGGCGACCTTCGTGCCCCGCAACTCGGGACCGATCGCCTGCTGCAGCTTCTGGAAGAGCCGATGCTTCTGCTCATCGTTCACGTTCTCGACTGATTCCAGGACGCGGAGGCAGGCGCCGTTGTCGCGCGCGGTCTTCACGAGCGCTTTGACGTCCTTCGGAAAGCACGATCCGCCATAGCCTGGACCTGGAAAGAGGAAGGCCGGCCCGATGCGTGAGTCGCTACCGATTCCCTTGCGCACGAGGTCGACGTTCGCACCGACGCGCTCGCAGAGATTCGCGATTTCATTCATGAACGAGATGCGGGTAGCGAGCATCGCGTTCGCTGCGTACTTGGTCATCTCGGCGGAGGCGATATCCATGAAGATGATCGGCTTGCCCGTTCTCACGAATGGCGCGTACAGCTCGGCCATCACGCTCCGCGCGTGATCGCTATCGACGCCCAGAACGACACGATCCGGGTACATGAAATCGTCGACCGCGGCGCCCTCCTTCAGGAACTCGGGATTACTGCACATGTGGAACGGATACCGCGCCGACCGGCCGACGCAGTCCGCGACCTTGGCCGCGGTGCCGACCGGCACGGTCGACTTGGTGACGATCACCATCTCGCGCTTCATGGTGCGGCCAATGGTGTCGGCGACGGCGAGCACATGGCGCAGATCCGCGGAGCCATCCTCGTCAGGCGGTGTTCCGACGGCAATGAACACCACGTCGCTGCGACTAATCGAGTCGGCGACATCCGTGGTGAAGTTGAGGCGTCCAGCTTTCTGATTGCGCTCCACGAGCGAATCCAGCCCGGGTTCGTAGATCGGAATCACATTCTGCTTCAGTGCGTCGATCTTTCCCTGATCGACATCTGCACACCAGACGTTGTTTCCCGTTTCGGCCAGGCACGCGCCGACGACGAGGCCGACGTAGCCGGTCCCAACAACCGATATCTGCACAATCTCTCCCTAGAGCTTGTTGTTCGAGGGCGAAGTCTACGTGACGCGTGGAAGCGCCGCAAAGGCCCTCACCAGTGACAATTACGACGCGGGACGAGACGCGTAACGTCTCGCCCCGCTCCCGCTCGCTGGCGCTCGCGGGAGGACTTATTTGAAGTCGCTCGCGCTGTGCGCTCGCTCCTCCCTCCCCTCGGGAGCCAGCTCTCCTTCAACCCCGCGGATCAGAAATGCCGCGTCGCGTCGATCGTGAAGGTGACGCGGCGGTTCTCCTCCGCCCCTGGATCGTCCCGCCGCGCACCGGGCGATACTTGACGCTCGAACTGCTCGCCGTAGCCGATGGTGCGGAACTGCGCGGCCGGCAGGTTGAAGCGCGAGATCATTACCGCCTTCACTGCCTCGGCGCGCCGACGCGACAGTCGCATGTTGTAATCGCGCGAGCCTGCGGGATCCGCGAATCCCTCAATGGTGACGAGAGCCGTCGGATAGGCGCGCCGGATGACTTCCGCGACCTGTCCGAGCGTCGCGGCGTCACCTTCGCGCACCACTGAGGAATCGAAGTCGAAATGGATCGGCACCACGTACCGCGCGATCATCGCCGACGAATCGACGCGCACCACTTCGACGCGGGCGTTGCGCAGACTGTCGAGCAGCGGACGCAGACTCGCCAACTCGCGCTGCACTGCCTGACGCACAGCCGCATTGATCGCGGCAGTGTCGATTGGCTGGTTGATGATGACCGGCACCACCGGCTGATTGGTCTGCGGGCCGCCGAAGAACAACGTGGCGCTCACATGGTGCTCGTCGCCGATGGGATCGTAGCTGAAGAACGAGGCGCCCGCGTTCTTCCGATCGCGGAACGCGTACTCGAGTCGGAACTGACCGACGTTGATGCCCGCGCCCAGCGAGAGTCCCTTTCGGTTGTCGTCGCCGAACTGATACCCGACGCGCCCGATGACGACTCCGTTCACCGTCCCTTCGATGCCCGCAGCCCCATAGAGCTCGTTTCGATACGGCATGTTGAGCTGCCCAACGAACTTCGCGTCGGCGACGATCGGCTGGCCGCGGAAGAGGCTGGGGTTCTGCATCAGGTTCGAATGGCGCAGCAGATCGACCGCTGCCGCGACATAGCCGTTCAGCGGTGGGCGCGCACTCAAAGAGTCGAACGTCGCCGGCGTGCCCCAGTTGCGCACTCCGCCGCCGACGGTGAGCCGATCCCAGAAGAACTCGGGCAGCAGCACGCCCGCATTGACGCCGATCGACGCCGCGCTCTGATTGCATAACGACTGCTGCGCGTAGAAGAGGCTGCCGCCGACCATGAAATGAGTGGCGAGCTGCAATGCACCGCCCCCCTCGAGGCCCAACTGATAAGAGCGGCACCGCGCGCCGATGGTGTAATTCGATGACTGCTCGATCGTGCCCTCGTTGAGCGCGCGGCCGGCAATCGCGAACGTGCCGATGTCGGTTGGGAACGTGATCGTAGCGCCGCCGAGCTGAGTGTCGGCGAATCGCTGCGTGGCCGTCACCATCAGCGAGTTCGTTCTGATGCGGGCCAGACCAGCCGCGTTGTACCACATCGAGGAAGGATCACCCTCGACAGCGCCCATAGCCTCGCCGAGGGCGACGCCCCGTGGCGAGATGGGCAGCTCGAGCAGCGTCGAGGCGAAGATGCCGTTGTCCCGGTCACCGCCTGGAAAGTTCACGGGCTTCTGACCCGTGGTCGCCGTCTGAGCCAGCGCGGCAGGAGCTGCCAGTGCGAGCAGGAGAGCGAGAGTTCGTGCGCGTAGCATTTCGAGGACGTCCTATTAGCGGATGACGACCAGCTTGTCTCGGGCGAGCTGCCTTTGGCCGTTGACGATGGATTCCACGACCACCAGGTAGGTGCCGCTCGCGACGCCTTCGCCGCGCTCATTGACGAGCGGCCACGGCACCGCCACGGCGAAGTCTGCCCCCGTGGCGGGGTTCTCCGCCGTACCCGGAGCGCCAGCAGCGGTCACGCCGGCGAAGACAGTTCCGTCGGTCGTGAACACCATCAGGCCGTTCACGTCGAAGATGGCAACGTGATAGTCGGTCCCCGGATCGCCGTTGAAGGCGATGCGTGCGACGCCATTGGCGTTTCGCACCGGATTGTTCTCGAAGAGGATGCCGCGGCTGCTCGTGACGATCAGCACGACAGGAACCTCGATGGGCGGCGCGTTCGCGGACTGCACCGTGAGCGTTCCGCGATACCGGCCTCCGAGTACTCCATTCGGAATATCGACGGTGACCGTCACTCG
>JAJKIR010000154.1 GCA_021154325.1 Gemmatimonas sp. | reverse complement strand
CTTCAACCAACCGCCCCGACTCGTCTCATAGATCCCGTCGTGCTCGCACGCATCGGGGATCTCGAGCTCGTCGCGCGCATGGTCGTCGAAGGCGTCATCAATGGTCTGCATCGCTCGCCCCATCTCGGTTCGTCGATGGATTTCGCCGAGCATCGCGCGTACATGCCGGGCGACGATATCCGGCGCATCGACTGGAAGCTCTTCGCGCGCAGCGATCGGCATTTCGTCAAGGAGTTCGAGGCAGACACCAACACGAACTTCACCGTCCTCGTCGACACGTCCGCGTCGATGCGGTATGGGGCGTCGTCCGAAGGCCGCGGAACGTTGAGCAAGCTCGACTACGCCCGCTATCTCGCGGCGTGTCTCGCATACCTCTCGAGTACACAGCGCGACCGCGTCGGACTCGTCACTTTCGATCGGGAGATTCGCGAGTACGTGCCGCCGTCGGCGAAGCACCTGAATGTCGTGCTGCACGCGCTCGATCGACTGGGGGGCGCGCCGCCGCTCGCGACTGCGTCCACTGAACAGGCCCCGAGGGCCGCGCCGGCACTCGCGGCGATCACGCGTCGTATCGGCGAATCGTTCCGCCGGCGATCGATCGTTCTCCTGATCTCGGACTTCTACGAGGATCCATCGGCGGTGCTCGACGCGCTGGCGTACCTGCGCGGGAAGGGGAACGACGTCATCGTCTTCCACGTTCTCGACCGCCGGGAGCTGGAGTTCCCGTTCACCGACAGCGCGAACTTCATCGATCTCGAGACCGGCGAGCGGATGCCGGTGATCCCGGATTACCTGCGCGCACAGTACCGCGCGCTCATCGCCGAACACATCGCGAGTCTCGGCCGCGTCCTGGGTGAGAACCGCGTCGATTACGCGCTATTCAATACGAGTCAACCGCTCGACCACGCGCTCTTCAAGTTCCTGTCTGCCCGCCAGCGACTGCGGCAGACGCGCTTCATGTCCTCTCGCGCCTAGCTACTCGCCACTCCGTTGTCCTTTCTCGCTCCGCTCTTCCTCGCTGGCCTGACGGCACTCGCCGTTCCCGTGATCATTCACCTGATCAATCGGGAGCGACGCGAGGTCGTGCAGTTTCCGTCGCTGATGTTCTTGCAGCGCATTCCGTACCGATCGGTGCGGCGTCAGAAGTTGCGGCATATCGCACTGCTCGTGCTTCGCTGCCTGGCGCTGGCCATTCTGGTGATGGCGTTCGCGCGGCCATTCGTGCGCCGTGACGCGCCCCTGCGCGCCGCTGGCAGCGGCGCGCGCGAGATCGTCGTACTCGTCGACCGGTCGTACAGCATGGGCGCTGGCGATCACTGGACGCGGGCCCAGGCCGCCGCGCGCCGCGCCGTGTCCGGCCTTGGGCCAACGGATAGGGCCACGGTCATCGCTTTCGACAACGAAGCCGCGGCGCTCACGCCGCCGACGCACGACATCGCGACGCTCAACGGTGCGATCGCCGCGCTTCGGCCGAGCTCGGAGGGCACTCGTTATGCGCCGCCGCTCAAGCTCGCCTCGCAGATTCTCGCCGGGTCGAACCTTCCGCGTCGGGAGGTGGTGCTCATCACCGACTTTCAGCGGCGCGGCTGGGCGGTACGCGACGAGATCGCCTTTCCGTCCAGCACGACGATGACGAATGTCGACGTCGCGGCTGGAGATACCGCAGTCGCGGACGCCGCCGTCGCCGACGTCAGCGTACAGCGCAACGAGGGCGAGCGCGATCGCGCCGTCATCGCCGCCCGCCTCACGAACACGGGTGTAACGGCACTCGAGAACGCCGACGTGACCCTGGAGATCAACGGACGCGTCGCCGAGACGAAGCGCGCGACGATCCCCGCGCGCGGCGCGACGCAGGTGCGCTTCACGCCGATTGCGATTCCCAATGGCACGTCGGCCGGCGTCGTGCGGTTCACCGCCGCGGGGGCCTCGGGGCGCGCGAACAGCCTCGCTGCTGACGACCGCTACTACTTCACCATCGCACCGGATGCTGGCGTGTCCGTGCTGCTCGTCGAGCCATCGGCGCCGCGCGGGAATCAGAGTCTCTACCTCACACGAGCGCTCGCTATCGGCGATCGGCCCTCCTTCCGGATCGACGTCAGAAAGACAGGTGGGCTCGCACCCGCGGATCTCGAGGGCCGGTCGCTCATCATCTTCGACGAGGTGCCGCCGCCATCTGGCGACGGCGCAAGACGGCTGCACGACTTTCTCGACGCAGGCGGCGGCGTGATCGTGGTTGCTGGCGACCAACTGCCATCGAGTGCGTGGAGCGGAGAGTGGAGCGCCACGGTACCCGGCACGATCGGTCCGGTGGTCGACCGCGCCGGGGATGCAGGCGGCACTCTCGCCTGGATCGATTACGATCATCCCGTCTTCGACGTGTTCAATGCGCCTCGCTCTGGTGACTTCGCCACGGCGCGCTTCCTCCGGTATCGCCGCCTAACGGTTCGAGCCGACAGCGCGCGGCGCACGGGTGCCGCCGCCGCTGATACGGCTTCGGGCTCACATGTCCTGGCGCGGTTCGACGACGGTGCGCCGGCGCTCGTCGAGCAGCGCGTCGGCCGCGGCAAGCTGCTCGTCTGGACATCGACGCTCGACAGCTACTGGAATGACCTCGCGCTGCAGCCTGTCTTTCTCCCCTTCGTGCACCAGGTCGCGAGATATGCGGGTCGCTACAGCGGCGCGCGCGGGTCATTCGCGGCTGGTGAGGTGCTCGACCTGTCGCGTCATGCAGAGCTCGCGGGGGGCGCGGCCAGGAAGGCGGCGCCCGTCGTGGTCGAGGCGCCTTCCGGTGCGAAGACGCGCCTTGCCTCGTCCAACGAGGGGCTGGTCCCGCTGCACGAACAGGGATTTTACGAGATCCGGCCCGATGGCGCGGCTCGCGGCATGGGCCAACGCGTCGCGGTCAATCTCGACCCCGCGGAAGCGAATCTTGCACGTATCGACCCCGAGGAGCTCAAGGCGTCTGTGCTCGCGAGCAATGGCGGAGCGACCGCTGGAGCCGTCACCGCCGATGCGCCGACGCGCGAGGACACCGAGCGCCGGCAGACGATCTGGTGGTATCTGCTCGTGCTCGCCGCCGCGCTGCTCGCGACGGAGACGTTGATGTCGAACAGATTGTCCCGACGTGGGACGTGATCGGTGAACGGTGAACGGATCACCGTTCACCGACTACAGCGAGGAGGGCTACACATGGAATCCACCCATCCGCTTCCGGAGAGCGCCCGCCTAACGGGCGTCGTGCACCGTGTGCGCGATCGCTGGCGGCTCAAGCGCGCGCTGCGGGGAGCGAGCATCGTTCTCGCGGTGGGGTTTGTCCTCCTTGTGGGCTCGGCCTACGTCCTCGACCGTCTCCACTACGGCCACACCGCGCTTCTCGTCGCGCGGACGATGGTGCTCCTCGTCGTCGCCGTCCTCGCTGCGCTCCTCGTTGTCGCACCCTATCTGCCGAAACGGAAGCCGAGCGACCGGCGAGTCGCTCTGTATCTCGAGGAGCATGCCCCGTCGCTCGATGCGGCTGTGCTCACCGCCGTCGAGCTGCAGGAAATCGAAGCGGCAGTGGTGCGGGAGGATGCCGAGCGGCTTCGCGCCCGTCGGCCGGTGTCGAGCGCTCTCCTCGGCCAGCTCACGCACACTGCGCTCGAGCGCGTGCACACGATCGACGACGGAAAGCACGTGGATGAGCGCGAGCTGCACATCAGCGCCGGGCTCCTCGCTGGGGTCGCCGGCATTGCATTGCTCGTGACGCTCCTCGGCCCGCCCGTGCTGCGACACGGCATGGGGCTGATGCTCGTGCCGTGGGACCGCGAGCCTGCTGCCGCGGTGTACGCGATCGCTACTGAACCGGGAAACGTCACCATCGCGCGCGGGGGCGACCTCCTCATTTCGGCGAGACTGCGGGGCTTTCAGTCGGACGCTGTCGACCTGCTCGTCAGGCAGCGCGACTCGACCAACTGGCAGCGGCTCACGATGGCCCTCGACAGCGTCGGGAAGTTCGCGGGCCGGTACACCTTCCGCCTCTTCGACATTGCCGCGCCAATGGAGTACGTCGTCGAGTCGAATGGCGTTCGCTCACCGGCGTACCGCATCGACGTCGCCGACGTGCCGTACACGAAGAAGCTCGGCCTCGAGTATCGGTTCCCCGCGTACACGGGGATGGCCCCGCAAGCGGTGGACGAGGGCGGTGACATCGCGGCGCTCAAGGGAACTCAGGTTCGCGTGCGCATCACCACCACCGTGCCGGCGCGCGGCGGTCGTCTCGTCGTCGAGCGCGGTGAGCGCTCGGACACCGTCGCTCTCACCCCGAACGCAGACGGCACGCTCGGCGGAACGCTACGCGTGGATGGCGCCGGCTTCTACAAGGTGGAGCTCGCGGCGCAGGACGGTCGCGTCTTCCCCGGCTCTCTCGACTATACCATCGACGCGCTCCCCGACCGGCCGCCGACGATCACCTTCACCAAGCCGGGGCGTGATGAGAAAGTGCTCAACGTCGACGAGGTCTACGCCGAGGTGCAGGCCGAGGACGACTACGGCGTGCAGAAGCTGGAGCTCATGTACTCGGTGAACGGCGGTCCCGAGAAGACGGAGCCGCTGTATTCGGCGACGCGGCGAACGCCACAGATGACCGCGGGACACACCTTCTCGCTCGAGGACTTCAAGCTGCAGCCGGGTGACGTCGTCTCGTACTACGCCCGCGCGACGGACAACGATGGCGTGAGCGGTGCGAAAACGGCGAGCACCGATATCTACTTCATGACCGTGCGTCCCTTCGCGCAGGACTACAAGCAGGAGCAGGGCGGCGGTGGTGGTGCCAGTGGCGGCGCGAATGATGACGCCGGAGCGCTCTCCGAGCAGGAGCGGCAGATCATTGCCGGCACCTTCAACACTCAGCGTGACAAGGCGTCGAAGCAGCCGAAAGAGCTCCAGGAGGATCTCGCCACGCTCCGCATCGCGCAGCAGAAGCTGCGCGGACAGGCCGAAGAGCTCGCACGCCGCATCGTCGATCGCGGCATCGCCGCGCGCGATAGCAACTTCGGCAAGATCGCGGAGATCCTGAAGAAGGCGACGCCGATCATGGACACCGCGGAGAAGGCACTCGCCGATGGGAACGCCCAGGCAGCGCTGCCGCCAGAGCAGCGCGCCCTTCAGCAGCTGCAACGCGCCGAGGCCGTGTTCCGGAGCGTTCGCGTCAGCATGGGCGGGGAGGGCGGTGGCGGCGCCGGCCAGCAGCGCGCCCAGGATCTCGCGGATCTCTTCGAGCTGAATCGTGAGAAGTTGCGCAACCAATACGAGAGTGTGCAGCGCGGCCGCGAGCAGCAGCAGCAGGCCGACCAGCAGATCGACGAAGCATCCGAGCGGCTGAAGCGACTCGCCTCTCGGCTGCAGCAGGAGAACGAGCGCGCCCAGCGCAAGGCAGACAGCCTGAACCAGCAGATGGGTGCATCAGGGTCGTCGGGCGGGGCGGCGCAGCGACAGATGGCACAGGAGGCAGAGGAGGCGGCGCGACAGCTCGAGCGCCTTGCTCGAGAGAAGGCCGAGCAGCAGCGCCAGGAAGAGAGCAACAGCTCGCAGAGCAAGAGCTCGTCATCTTCGTCGCGGTCCGGCCAGTCCTCGGCCAACACGCAGGCACAGCAGCGAGAACAGCGTGCACTGGAAGACGCGGCGCGCAGGCTCCGTGAGGCCGCGGACGCCATGCGGCGATCTGCGAGCGGTTCGCGATCGTCGCAGCAGTCGGCGTCCGATGCCGCCGCGGCACAGCAGCGACTGGAGGAGGCACGACGGCTCCTCGACCAGCAGCGCTCCGGCCGTCTCGAGCGCGACGTTCAGGACATTTTAGAGAACGCTAAAGAACTCGGAAAGAAGGAGCAGCAGGTTGCCGGAGACGTCAACAAGGTCTTCGAGAACTCGAGCGCCCAGGACCGCGCCCAGCAGCTCCAGTCCCTGACGGAGCGAAAGGGCCAGATGGCGGATCAGCTCCGCGACCTGAAGGCGCGAATGGACAAGCTGTCGCTCGACTCGCGGCGCGAGAACAAGGATGCCGCGACCGGCCTCGCCGACGCGTCGAAGCAGATGCGTGACCGCAAGACGGAGGAGAAGATCCGCGCCTCGCAGGGTGCGATGCGCTACGCCGGTCCGGAATACACGAAGGGACTGGAGAACGCGATCGGTAACGATCTCACTGATCTGCAGCAGCGTCTGGAGCAGGTCGCGACCGCAGCCCGCGAGGGCGCGGGAAAGCAGAGTGATCAGAACGCTCAATCTCAGGCATTGGACCGGACACGCGATCTCGTGCGTGGGATGCAGTCGCTCGATGAGCGGATGCGCAACGCGCAGGGCCGCGGCCAGCAGCAACAGCAGCAAGGACAGAACGGCCAGCAGGGGCAGCAGGGGCAGAACGGACAACAGGGCCAGAGCGGACGACAAGGCCAGTCTGGGCAACAGGGCCAGAATGGGCAGCAAGGCCAGAGCGGGCAGCAGGGTGGCGCTCAGAGTCAGCAAGGCGGCGCTGGCCAGGGCGGGATGCGCGGCGGTCAGAACGGTGGCGGAAGGCCGGGCAACGAAGCGGCCGGCGGACCCCCGGGCGGTCAGTCGTTAGGCCAGTACGGACGCGAGCTGCGCGAGCGGCTCTCGGACGCGCAGGCGCTGCGCCGCGATCTCCAGCGGCAGAACCTGGATACCAAGGACCTGGACCGTGCGATCGCGGGGCTGCAGTCGCTGAGCAACGATCGTATCCTCGGCGACGAGCGCACCGCCGCGGATCTTCGCGGCCAGACCCTCGAGCATCTCAAGGCGTTCGAGTTCGCCCTGCGGAAGAAGCTCGGCGACTCGGAGGAGAATCGCGTCCTGCTCGGCCGCAGCGGCGACGTACCGGCCGCGTTCAAGCAGTACGTCGAGGAGTACTATCGGTCACTGGCCAAGAAGCCGTAGCGAAGCCACCCGCGTCGGGTCACGGTAGCTCTCCGCTGAGGATCCGGGCCAGCTTCGCGGTATCGATGTTGCCGCCTGATACGATGCAGACGACTGGCCCGTTAGGCACGCGTCCGGTGAGCGCCGCGGCAACGGCGGCGGCGCCGGCGCCCTCAGCTACGACTCTCGCCCGTTCGACGAGCAGCCGTACCGCGTCCGCCACGGCCTGCACCGGCACGACGAGCGATCCGTCGAGGAGGGTTCGTGCCAATGGCCACATCTCGTCCGCCACGCGCTTCGAGCCAATGCCATCCACAAAGCTGGGAGAGTAGCTCGCGGCCGTGGGCGTGCCGGCACGGAGCGCGGCGTCGAGCGGCGACGCGCTCTCGACCTCGCACGCGAACACGCGCGGCCGCCGACCCGTCCACGCGGCGCGCGTGCCGGCGGCGATGCCGCACGCGAGCCCGCCGCCGCCATACGGGACGAGCACGGCCGCGGCATCGGGCAGGTCTTCGAAAATCTCGAGCGCGATGGTGCCGTTCCCCGCCATCACGTCCGGGTCGGCAAAGGGGTGGATGAAGGTGCCGGGCATCGCCGGATCACCATGCTCGCTGATCACGCGCCACCACTGGTCGAAGGGGCGCTTGTCGACGCGCGCGCCGAGCCGTTCGATGGCCGCGAGCTTGGTGGCCGGCGCCGTTTCCGGCACGACGACAGTGCAGGGGATGCCTAACGATCGCGCGCCCCACGCCACACCCTGCGCCATGTTTCCCGCGCTCGCCGTATACACGCCCGTCGCCAACCGCTCAGGGTATTCAGCGGCAAGCCGCTTCATCGCGTTCGTGGCGCCGCGAAGCTTGAACGATCCGATTGGCTGCAGGCACTCGAGCTTGAGCCAGATCTCCGCTGGCCCGTCGACGTACAGCCGCACCAGCGGTGTGCGCAGAACGGTACCAGCGATGCGGGCACGCGCCGCGAGAATCTCCTCGATGGTGCTCGGTGCCAGCGTCGGCGCCGTCATGGGGTAGCGGACGCCTCGGCTGTTGCTTCGTCGCGCGCCCCGCCGAGAGCGATCCAGTTGCCGGCGCCGCTCGCCAGTGCCTTACGATAGACGTGGTGGGCCGCGGCGAGATCTTCGACCGCGAGGCCGAGCGACTTGAAGAGAGTGACTTCGTCGACGTTCCGGCGGCGCAATCGCTCGCCGCCGTCGATCAGCAGCTCCCCAATCTCGGCGACGATGTGGTCGGTGCCGATCGCACCCTCGCGAAGCGGTACGAGAATGTCGCCGGGCTCGGCGAGCGCTGATTCGCGGCGGTCGACGTACAATCGCGCTCGGCGCACGGCCTCGGTGTCCAGCTCGCGCGTCGTCGGAATGCAGGCGCCGACAGCGTTGACGTGCGTCCCGGGCCGCAGCCACGCGCCCTCGAGCACTGGCGTCGCCGCAGCGGTGGTCGTGCAGACGATGGAGGCCCGCTCAACCGCGTGTGCCGGCGTGGAGCAGACCTCGGCCGCCAGATCGAACTTCTCGCGCGCGAGCTGCGCGAGCGCACGGGCATGCTCCGTAGTGCGGCTCCAGACGCGCACGTGCCTAACGGGTCGCACGACAGTCATCGCCTCGAGATGCATCCGCCCCTGCGTGCCGGCGCCGAGGATGGCAAGATCGTCGGCGTCCTCGCGCGCGAGCAGTCGCGTCGCCACGGCAGACACCGCCGCGGTGCGGATCGCCGTCACGGTGGTCGCGTCGAGGATGGCGAGCAGTCGTCCGTGATCCGCCTCGAAGAGCAGCACCGCGCCCTGATGCGCGTCGATCGGCGTGCCATGGTTCACCGGAAAAACCGTGAGGACCTTCACGCCCACCGACTTCGGCTCGCCGAGGTACGCCGGCATCAGGGCGAAGATGTTCGGCGAGTTGGGGAGCCGGATCATCGGCCGGAGAGGGAGGATGGCGTTCCCGCGCGCGACGGTCGCGAGCGCACTCGCCATGACGTCGACGCACTCGTCCATGGGCAGCAGTCGAGCGACTTCGTGTCGATCGAGTACGACGAGGCGATCCTGTTCGTGTTCACTCATCTTCGGTAATCTCCCCTTGCGCCGGCACGGAGCAGCGCGCGCGGACCTCGGCGCTCACCCTGCGCGGCTTGCCCGTTCGTGCGTCCACTGGACACCAGAGCGTCCGCGCCCGCGCCAGCGGCGCATCGTCCGATCGACGGCGCATCTCGGTGAACCGCTCGAAGCTCAGCCCCTCGGCCACACCCACCCACGTCATGATGGTGATCTCATCGCCGAGAAGCGCGGGCTTGAGATAATCGATCTCGTGCCGGAGCGCGACCCAGGCGACCTCGTCTCGCACTGTCTCGGGCGCGAGCGTGCTCCAGTGCGCGGCGGCCGCGTCCTGCACCCATTGGAGATAGACGACGTTATTGACGTGCGCCCGCTCGTCGAGGTCGTGCGCCTCGACCCGTGTGGTGAGGGCGAACGGCGTCGCGCGAGCGCTGACTCCTGCCACGGTGTGGGCTAGCGAGCCCGGAGGCGCAACGGGAGCACGAACGTTCCCCAACGCAGCTGCATGACCGCGCTGTCGGCGTCCACGAGCGGGAAGGAGAACTCCAACGTCTCCACAGATTCCGCGGCGGTCGCTGCTCTCGCGTCGACGCGAAGCGCGTCCTGGCTCTCCTCGTAGGTGAGGTGAAAGACGTCGGCCGCCCGATTGAAGATCACTGTCCAGGCGTCCTTCTCCTGGGGGATGACCCAGATGCTGTACTTGCCAGCAGGAAGCGACTTCCCCTCGACGTCGATGGGACCGTTCGTCTCGATGCGTGTCGCGCTGTCCGCGCCGGGCGTCCAGGTGCGGCCCCAGCTCACGATTCCAGGAAACGCGACGCGGCCGCGGAGAACGGGTCGATAATAGCGGACGGTGATTTCCGTGCCGTTGAGCGTTTGCGAAACCGTTCCCCGCTGGCTCCTGCGGCCAGGCTGCGCCTCCGCGTGACAGGCACATACGACCAACAAGAAGCCAAAAACGGTGGCGCGGACTGACACGCAGCTACTCCTCAGTCATGTACGGATACTTGTAATCGGTTGGCGGAGAGAACGTCTCCTTGATCGCTCTCGGACTCACCCAACGCACGAGGTTGAGCTTCGATCCCGCCTTGTCATTCGTTCCCGAGCCGCGCGCGCCGCCGAACGGCTGCTGGCCGACCACTGCGCCCGTCGGCTTGTCGTTCACGTAGAAGTTGCCGGCGGCGTTGCGCAGCGCCATCATCGCCTCGCGAATCGCGCCGCGATCGCTCGCGAATACCGCGCCGGTGAGCGCGTACGGCGAGGTCGTGTCGACGATCTCCAGCGTCTCATCCCAGCGGCCGTCATCGTAGACGTGGGCCGTCACCACCGGACCGAAGATCTCCTCGCAGAGCAGCCGATACCCGGGATCTTCCGTCTCGATGAGCGTCGGGCGAATGAAGTATCCGTCCTTGTCCTCGGCCTTACCGCCGGTGAGGATCGTCGCGTTCTTCTTCGCGTCGGCGAGATACTCGGAGATCTTGCGATGCGCCTTCTGATCGATCACCGCGCCGACGAAGGTCCGGAAATCGGTGATGTCGCCCATGCGCATTTCCTCGATCATGGCGACGGTGCGATCGCGCACCTCCGGCCAGAGCGATCGCGGCACGTACACGCGGCTCGCGGCGGAGCACTTCTGACCCTGGTACTCGAAGCCGCCGCGCGCGATGGCCACGGCGAGCGCCTCCGGGTCGGCCGAGGCATGCGCGACGATGAAGTCCTTGCCGCCCGTCTCGCCGACGATCCGTGGATAGGACGCATAACGAGACATGTTCGCACCGATCGTCTTCCACATGCTGTTGAAGACGGCAGTGCTTCCCGTGAAGTGGACGCCGGCGAGGTCGCGGCTGCCTAACGCCACCTCCGAGATCGCCGCCGCGTCGCCGGGGACGAAGTTTATCACGCCCGGCGGCAGCCCAGCGGCCTCGAGCAGCTTCATGATGTAGTAGGCCGAGAGCATCGCCGTCGACGCGGGCTTCCACACCACGGTGTTCCCCATCAGCGCCGGTGCCGTTGGCAGATTGCCGCCGATCGACGTGAAGTTGAACGGCGTCACGGCGTACACAAATCCTTCGAGCGGCCGATAGTCGAGCTGGTTCCACATCGACGACATCGACACGGGCTGCTCGGCGTAGAGCTCCTGCGCGTAGAATGGGTTGTAGCGCCAGAAGTCGATCAGCTCGCACGCCGCGTCGATCTCGGCCTGGAAGACCGTTTTCGACTGGCCGAGCATCGTCGCCGCGTTCAGGGTCGCGCGCCAGGTTGTGGCGAGCAGCTCCGCGGCCTTGAGAAACACCGCGGCCCGATCTTCCCACGCCCAGTTCGACCATTCGACTCGCGCCTTGCGGCACGACTCGATTGCCTGCGCAACGTGCTTGGGCGACGCCTTGTGCCAATCGGCGAGCACATGACGATGGTCATGCGGCATCACGGACTGCGCCGTCTCGCCAGTGCGAATCTCCTTGCCCCCAATGATGAGCGGAATCTCGACACGCTCTTTGGCCATCTCCTTGAGTCGCTCCTTGACCGCCTTCTTCTCCGATGAGCCGGGCGCGTAGCCTTTGATCGGCTCGTTCACCGGTGCCGGCACGCGTCGGGTTCCTGTGAATCCCGCGAGTGGCGCGCTCGACGGCGAGATCGTGCGCTCGGCCTGCTGCGATTCGGCGGCGGCGCGCGCCGGCGGTCGTGTGTCGCGCTTGGAGTCCTTGGCGGTTCGCTTGGTGGTTGCGACGGGTGCGGCCATGGTCAACTCGATGTGAGATGGTCCGAATTGGGACGAAATGCGCCCCCGCGGTACGCCCTTCGCAAACGGGCGGCGGCGACGCAGAAGACGGTCAATCGCTAAACTTCGCCATGCGCGTTCGACAACGATGAACGTTCCGGGACACACTCAAGCTATCAGGGTCGTGGGGAGGTTGCTGCTGGCGGCGCTCGCCGTGGCCGCGGCCTGTGCTGGTGACGACGTCGCCTGGACCGATCCGCTCACTATGGCCTCGGCCTCGGATGACGCCCGTTTGACGCTCGACACCAAAGGTCGTGCGCGGCTCGTGGCGGATACGTCGATCAGCGCGCATCCCACCCGGGATACGAGTGCATGCGCGGGCTCGGTGCGGGCGGCACGTCTCGAGGACGGGACACTCGCGGCGGCGTGGTGGTCGGTGCGGCCAGACAGCAGCGCCGTGCTCGTCGCGGCCTTGTCGGCCGACGGCGGTGGATCGTGGCGCAATGTGATTCGTGTCGATACCCTGGACGTGAGCAGCTCGGGTTGTGATCGGCCGGCGCCGGCGATCGCAGCGAGTGCCGGGTTCGTGCACCTCGCCTACGCCATGCGCGCCAGCGAAGGCGTGGGGGTCTTTTACGCGCATTCGATGAACAAGGGCCAGAGCTACGAACAACCTGTAACCATTCTGTACGGTGACCGACTCACGCACACCGATGTCGCCGCGGAAAGGGGGACTGTTGCCGTCGTGTATGAAGACCCAAGCGGTTCGACGCCGCAAATTGGGCTCGCGATTTCGAGCGACTGGGGACACATTTTTCGGGATCGTGTTCGCGGTTCGACCGGCGTCGGCGCGGCGACCAATCCGCAGGTTGCCGTCGCTGGTCGTGAGATCGCGGTCTCGTGGTTGGTAGGCCCCATAGGAACGGGAGACGGTGAGCATTCCGACGCCAGAGCGACTCGTATCGTCCGCGTTGGCCGACTCCCGTGAGTCGCCCATACTGCATGGTGGTGAGATCCAGTTCACTCGAGCCGCTCGGCCGATGAAAGCTCTCGTTGCCGACGATGACGCAACGACCTGCGCGCTGCTCTGCGCGGTGCTGGAGGAGCTCGGCCATGACCCCCAATCCGTCGCCGATGGCGCGTCAGCGTGGACGCGCTATCAGGAGACGAAGCCGCCGCTCGTCGTGCTCGACATCATCATGCCGGGCATGGACGGCATCGAAGTGTGTCGTCGCATCCGCCAGCTCGACGAGCGGCGCGAAACGTTCATCCTCGTGCTCACCGGTCGCGATCAGCCGGGCGATCTGACGGCGGTGCTCGACGCCGGCGCCGACGATTACGTGACGAAGCCTGCGAGCGCGGAGCACATCCGCGCGCGGCTCGTCATCGCCGAGCGGCGGAGCGCCCAGGATGTGGCGCGGCGAAAGGCGGAGGCGGAGCTCGCGGTGGCGCGCTGGCGCGCGGGAATCGGTGAGACGGCGATCGCGCTCCAGCACGAGATCAACAATCCGCTCGCGGCGCTCCTTGGCCACGCCGAGCTCCTCCTGATGGAGTTCAACGACCGCGGTGAAAAGAATGAGCAAGCGCTCATCATCCTCGAGCAGGCCAAGCGCATCGGCGACGTCGTGAAGCGGATCGCCCGATTGCGGAATCCGCAGAGCGTGGAGTATGTCGAGGGCTCGCGGATGCTGGATCTGTCGAAGCCCGAGGAAAAGGACTAACGACAGTCCATAACTATCAGTCCATAGTTATCAGTCCATAGTTATCAGGGAGCAAGGAACGAAGCGCTTGATGGGATGTCATCCTGAGCGAAGCGAAGGATCTACTGGAGCTTGGGTAGATCCTTCGTCGCTCCGCTCCTCAGGATGACAATCAGATCAACGCTTCGTTCCGAACTCCCTGATAACTATGGACTATGGACTGATAGCTTTCAGAGATCCTCCACTCGAACACGATGCTCTACCTAGGTGCGCACACCGTCGACAACGGCGGGATCGACATGGCCGCGCGGCGCGCGGGCAGCGCGGGGATGAAGGCGCTGCAGATCTTCACGGCGATTCCCAAGTACTACGGCGACAAGGTCTCGATTCGGCCGGAGCGCGTCGACCGCTTTCACGCGGCGCTCGGTGAGACCGACATCGCGCCGCGGCACGTGGTGGCGCACGCGGCGTACGTGCTCAACACCGCCACGCCCGAAGCCGAGAAGTGGATGAGGGCACGCGACGGCCTAACGAAGGAGCTGGAGCGCTCGACGAAGCTCGGCATTGGCGTGGTCTGCTTCCATCCTGGGGCGGCAACGGACGGCGACACGACTGCCGCGGCGGAGCGGGTCGCGTCGGCAATCGCGCATGCGCTCGAGAAGGTGCCCGGCGACACCCGTGTTCTCGTCGAGAACACCGCCGGTGCGGGGAAGACATTCGCGCGCACCGCCGCCGAAGTTGGCGCGATCCTCGGCCACGTACCGAAAGCGCTGCGGAAGCGCACCGGCTACGGGCTGGACACCTGCCATCTCTGGTCGTCGGGCTACGACATTCGCAAATCCCGCGAGGCGCTGACGCGCGTGCTCGACGAGTTCGAGGAAGCCAGCGGCGAGCCGCCCGGCTTCTTCCATCTCAACGACAGCGAGGGCGAGTTCAACTCCAACCGCGACCGGCATGTCCTGATCGGCGACGGAACGATCGGGGTCGAGCCGTTCCGCTGGCTGCTGGCCGACAGGCGCGCACTGAACATTCCGCTCATCCTCGAGACGCCGCAGCAGAACATGGAGATTGCCGACGACGACGCGTCGGCGGATCCGTACGACGTCCGAATGATGAAGCTGCTCGGGGCCAACGAGGGCTGAGACACTGAGATTGCAGAGGACTGCGACTCTAGGAACTGCGACTCTAGGAACTGCGACTCTAGGAACTGCGACTCTAGGAACTGCGACTGCAGAAACAGCGACTGAGAAAGGCGACTGCGGGAAGGGTCACCGTGGGCGAGGGCGGTCCGGCGCAGTCGCCCTTCCTGCAGTCGCCCTTCCTGCAGTCGCCCT
>JAJKIR010000153.1 GCA_021154325.1 Gemmatimonas sp. | reverse complement strand
CCGCTCCTGGACCTCCAGCAGCATCTCAAGCAGGAGCTGTTGAACAATCCCTTCCTCGAGATGGTCGAGATGGAGGAAGAGGAGGAGGACGAGGAGGAGGCACCCGAGGCGGAAGCCGCCACCGAGGAAGACAAGGGCAACGACGAGATCGACTGGGAGGAGATTCTCCTCGATGGCTTCGACGCGGGCGGCCGTCGAGAGGAGCACGAGGAGCGGGAGTACTACGAGCCCGTCACCGTCGACACACGGGACCTCTCGGACCACCTCCGCGATCAGATCGCACTTCTCGAGCTCTCACCCCGTCAGCAGCTGCTCGCCGAAGAGTTCATCGGCAACATCAACGAGGACGGCTATCTCGCGTGCCCGTTGACCGATATCCTGATCAGCATCAACGAAACTGTCGAGAAGGTCGCCGAGGAGATCAATCCTGACCTCGAGGATCTGCCCGTCTACTCGGTGCAGGAAGTCGAGCAGATGCTCGGCGTGATTCAGAGTCTGGACCCGCCGGGCGTCGGCGCCCGCGATCTCCGCGAATGTCTCATGCTGCAGCTCCGCGAGGCCGGCCTCGAGCAATCCGTTCCGTATCGTCTCGTTCGCGACTGCTTCGACGAGCTGATCAACCACCGCTGGAGCGAGATCTCCAAGCGCTTCGGTATCAGCCCCGGGGACGTGCAGAAGGCCGCCGACGAGATCAAGAAGCTCGATCCGAAGCCCGGGCTGATGTACAGCAGTGCCAGCGACAATTACATCATCCCCGATCTCATCGTCGAGAAGATCGACGGTCGCTATCACGTCTTTCTCAATGACGCCAACCTTCCTCGGCTCAAGCTGAGCAAGGCGTATCAGGAAATCGCGCGCGACAAGAAAAAGTTCGAGGGCGAGAGCAAGGAGTTCATCTCCAACAAGCTCAACTCCGCGAACTGGATGATCCAGGCGATCGAGCAGCGCCGGCAAACGATGCTCAAGGTCATGAACTACATCGTCGACCGGCAGCGCGATTTCTTCGAGAAGGGCGTGCAGTACCTCAAGCCGCTCACACTCCGCGAAGTCGCCGAAGTGATCAACATGCACGAATCCACGGTCAGTCGCGTCACCAACGAGAAGTACGTTCAGACGCCGCGTGGAGTGCTGCCGCTCAAGTTCTTCTTCTCGTCGGGCTTGTCCACCACCGCCGGTGAAGACGTCTCGGCCCGCGGCATCAAGGCGCAGATCGAGAAGCTCGTCTCGGAAGAAGATCCAAAGCACCCGCTCACCGATCAGGCCATCGTCAACATCCTGAAGGAAAGCGGCGTCCAGATCGCTCGACGCACCGTCGCCAAGTACCGGGACCAATTGGGAGTGCTGTCCGCCCGGATGCGGAAGCGGGTGTGAGTTCGTCCTTGCGGGAACAAGGCACCGTGAGCACAGCGATTCCCGCGCCCCTCGTCCCGCGCCCCGCGCCCAAAACCGACGTCTCCGTACTCGTCCCCGCGAAGGACGAGGCGGAGAACCTTCCGCTTTTCATGGAGCAGGCGGACGCGACGTTCCGCTCGCAGCCCGACATCTCGTTCGAGGTCGTCGTCATCGACGACGGCTCGGCAGACAACACCTGGCCGGTGCTCGAGCAGCTCGCTCGACGATATCCGTTCCTGAAGCTCGCTCGACACCGGAGCCGCCGCGGCATCGCCGACGCGCTGCGCACGGGCTACCTGCATGCCACCGGCCGCGTCCTCGTCTTCTATCCAGCGGATCTCCAGTTCAAGCCTGAGGACATTCCGCGGCTCGTGGCGCCCATCCTCGCCGATGAAGCCGACATGGTCACCGGCTTCAAGGAAGGGAAGTACGAGAAGGCACTCGTCTCCGGCATTTATAACCGGCTCAGTCGACTGCTGTTCGACGTGAAGGTCAAGGACCTGAACAGCGTCAAGGCGTACCGTCGGGAGATCATGGACGGCTTGCCAGTGCGACCCGACTGGCATCGCTACATGGTCGTCATTGCGGCCGCGCAGGGTTTCAAAGTTGCTGAAGTTCCGGTGCCGCTCTATCCGCGGCACGCAGGGCGCTCGAAGTTCGCGACCTGGCATCGGATTCCGATCGGCGTGCTCGACATGATCTCAGTCTGGTTCGAGCTCCGCTTCGGACAGAAGCCGCTGCTGCTCTTCGCCATGCTCGGCTTCAGCGTCTTCGGCCTCGGCGTGTTCGCCGGCCTGCTGGCGTTGGCGCGACTCTGGATCTACGGCATCGGTCAGCGGTGGGTCTGGTCGATCATCCAGACGTGCATACTCCTCGGTAGCGTCTTCTTCGCCACCGGCATGCTCGGCGACCAGATCGCCGCGCAACGCGCGCAGCTCCGCGAGATCCAGCGACGGTTGGACGAGCAGCGCCAGGATGACGAGCGCGATCGCCGCTGACCCGGCGGCGCTGCGTGTCCTCTTCCTCACGCACGCCTTCCCGCGATGGACCGGGGACGCCGCGGGCTCATTCATCCTCCGCTTCGCGCGGGCGCTCCGGCAGCTCGGCATCGAGGTCTCCGTCCTCGCCCCGCATGCCGCCAATCTCCCGACGCGGGACTCCGTTGACGGCATTGAAGTAGTCCGCTTTCGCTACGCACCGCCATCCCTCGAGACGCTCGCTTATACCGGCACGATGGCGGAGCAAGTCCGCGATTCCTGGTCGGCGCGATTCGCGCTCGGCTCCTTGTTTGGAGCTGGGTTCTGGCGCCTTTTGCGTGAGCAACGTCGAATCGCGCCGCGGCTTGTTCACGCGCACTGGTGGTTTCCCGCCGGAGTGGTCGCGGCCGCGGCGAGTCGCCTGTCAGGCGTTCCGTTCGTTACGAGCATGCACGGCAGCGATGTCCGCCTCGCGCGATCGACCGCCGGCGCGGCGACGGCGCTGCAATGGGTGATGCGTGCCTCGCGGGCGACGACCACCGTGTCTAGATGGCTTTCCGACGAGGCGCACGCCATGACGCCCGAGTTGCCGGCGCCGCGCGTGTTGCCGATGCCAGCGGCCACGGAGCTCTTCACTCCGGGCGGCACTCGCGCACACGATCGATTGCTCTTCGTTGGGCGGCTCAATGCGCAGAAGGGGATCGAGCTTCTCCTGCGCGCCATCGGCGTCATGCGCACTCCAACGCGGCTGGACGTCGTCGGCGATGGTCCGGACGCAGACGCCATGCGCACTCTTGCGGCGTCGTTAGGCATCGCCGAGCGCGTCACCTGGCACGGCGCGCTGCCCCAGCCGGCGCTGCCGCAGCTCTATCGGTCTGCCAGTGCGCTCATTGTTCCATCCCGCGATGAGGGACTTGGCCTCGTGGCCGTCGAGGCGCAGCTCTGCGAGACTCCTGTCATCGCATTCGATTCTGGCGGCCTTCGCGACATCGTCGAGCACGGCGTTACCGGCATCCTCGTCGACGTCTTCACTGCCGACGCGCTCGCCCGCGCCGCCGACGAGCTCCTCGCCAGCCCGGACCGTGCTGCTTCGCTCGGGGTGGCAGGACGCCGGGCTGCGCTCGCGGTGTTTTCTCCTGACGCGGTCGCGCGAAGCTACGACGCGATCTACCGGTCAGCACTCGGGTCGTCGAGAAGCAAGTGACCCCGCGGGCGAGATGGACTCGCTATGCAGCCCGCGCACTACAGGCCGCGATCGGCCTCGTCGTGCTCGCGTTTGCGGTGCGCGCGCTCCGAAAGCAGTGGTCGACCTCCTCGGTTGATCTCGGACAGCTGCACCCGAACTGGACCTGGATCGCGCTCTCAGGCGTGCTCTTTCTCACCACCTACGCCGTGCTCATCGAGATGTGGCGGGAGGTGCTCCGCGGATGGGGTTCACACCTGGGATTCTGGGTCGCGGCGCGCATCTGGACGGTCTCCAATCTCGGCCGCTACGTGCCTGGCAAGATCGTTCAGATCGGAGCCATGGGCGTCATGGCGGAACGTGCCGGTGTTTCTGCAGTCGCGGCCACCGGATCGGCGATCCTGAACGTCCTCGTGAATCTCATTGCCGGCTTTATCGTCGTTGCCGTCTTCGGTTGGCCACTGCTGCAACTTGAAGCGCTAGGGCGAGCGCGGACGGCGGTTCTCTTTGTCCTCGTCTGCGCCGGTGCCCTCGTCCTCTTACCGGTCGTCCTCCCAAAGATTTTTCGTTGGCTCAGCCGCGTCACCGGCCGAGACCTCAACATCGGCGCCCTGCCGCGAGTAGCCATACTGATCTCACTCGTTGGCAACGTCGTGGCGTGGCTCCTGTACGGCGCGGCGTTCGCGCTCTTCGCGCGCGGTGTGTCCGGGTCCAGTCAGGGGCCCCTCACCGCATATGTCGCCGTCTACGCGCTGTCGTATCTGGTCGGTTACCTTGTTCTCTTCGCACCGGCGGGGGCCGGCTTTCGCGAAGCAGCGATGATCGCACTTCTCCCGGCTGCGCATCTCGCCGATCCTGCGCAGGCCGCCATTCTCGCCGTCACCTCTCGACTCTGGCTCACCGCTCTTGAAATCGCACCGGGCGCGATCTTCCTCGGCCTCGACGGCCTCCGACGCCGACCTCGCGAGCAATGAGAGTCCATCGCGTGTGAAGGCGCGCACACCTTCGCCCACGCTTCGACTCGATTGGTCGCCGCGCTTCGCGGCCGCCTGGGCTGCTCTCGTCTTCGCACTGTGCACCCTCGCGCTCGGATTTCCCGCCCTTGGCGGAGGATTTCTCGTCAATCCGCGCAGCGATCAGTTCTACGCCGGCTATCCGTTCCGTGAATTTGCCGCGGCGTCGCTTCGCTCCGGGCATGGCATCCCGCTCTGGAATCCCTATCTGATGGGAGGCATGCCGTACGTCGCCGCTATGCACGGCGACATTTTCTACCCGACGTTCCTGCTCCGAATGATCCTGCCGACCGACGTTGCGATGACGTGGTCGTTCATGATCCACATCTTCCTCGCGGGCTTCTTCACGTACCTGTTCCTTCGGGCGTGGGGAGTTGGCTTTCTGTCAAGCATCGTGGGCGGCATCACCTACCTGATGTGCGGACCGATTGCCGCGTACGTCTCGCCAGGCCACGATGGCAAGCTGTATGTGAGCGCGTTGCTGCCGCTCGCCCTCCTCCTCCTCATTCGCGGAATTCGCGACGGGCGAAATTGGGCATGGGGGACGCTTGCGTTCGTCATCGGGCTGGGCGTGCTCAGTCCGCATCCGCAGCTGCTGCAGTACATGCTGATCGCCTGCGGCGCATTCGCCCTGTACCTCGCCTTCGCCGAGCTCGAGATGCCCGATGGCACGCGCGCGCGGCTGGATCGACGCGTTGGCACCAGACGGCTTCTCTTCGCGCTCGGGGCAGTGGTGCTCGGGGCGGTAATCGGGGCAATTCAGTTCCTGCCAGTTCGAGAATACGTCCCGTTCTCACCGCGTGCCGGCGGCCGCGACTACGGGTACGCCACGTCGTTCTCTCTGCCGATCGAGGAGATGATCAACTTTTATCTCCCCGAGTTCAGCGGGATTCTCGATCGGTACTGGGGGCGCAATGGAATTCACCTGCACAGCGAATATCTCGGCGCGGCCGCGCTCTTCCTGGGCGCCCTCGGCCTAACGAGTGAGCGTCGGAGCTTCCGCTGGTTCTGGACAGGCGCCCTTATCATATCCGTTCTCTGGGCTCTCGGCGGTAGCACGCCGTTCTATCATCTCGTCTACGCGCTCGTGCCGGGGACCAAGTTCTTCCGCGCGCCGAGCACGATGCTCTTCATGATTGCGTTTGCGACGGCGGTACTCGCGGCGCTCGGAGCGGAGCGGCTTTTGGTGCGCGGGGTATCGTTCCGCTACGCCGCCTGGTGGCTCGGCGCCGCCGCCGCGATTGCGCTCCTCGCGTCTATCGGGGGCGTCACGAACGTCGCCAAGGTCATGGCCGCGTCCTGGGCGGGGGACCAGTTGGACGACGTCATCGCGAGCAACAATGCCGCCGTCGTCTTGGGCGCTTGGCGCTCGTTCCTGGTCGTCGGCATGGCCGCGCTTCTCGTGTGGCTGCTCGATCGCCGTCGATTGGATCGAAAGACCGCCGGTATTGCGCTGGCGGCGCTCGTCGCGCTGGACTTCTTCAGCATTGAGAAGCAATACTTTCTCTTCTCACCCCGCGCCTCGAAGCTCTACGCCAGTGATCCTGCACTGGATTACGTGCGCAATCAACGAGAGCCGGGACGTATCCTGAACGAGCCACTCAGCCGACCGTCCGGCGTCGATCCGATGCTGCACTACGACGGTCCGATGGCTCACGGAATCCGCATGACCACAGGGTACCACGGTAACGAGATCGGTCGCTTTCAGCGGCTCTGCGGCGCCACTCCCGATACGCGCTGCGACCCGCGGATCATTTTCAGCCCCAGCTTTTGGCGGCATGAGAACGTGCAATACCTCTACACCAACGTCGACTCGGCAGCCGTACATGAGTTCTTCGTGCCGACGCTCGGCATACCCGAGCCGAAGAAAGTACTGGGGCCGGTGCCGGATGCCGCTGGAAATCAGGTCTACTTGTATCGGCTCGCGGGCGACAATCCTTTGGCCTGGCTCGCGACCGCGTTTGTGAAAGCACCGGAGGACGAAGCTCTCAAAGCAGTCTTGAATCCGCGGTTCGACCCGACCGGCATCGCAGTCATCGATACCAATTCGCCGATTCCGGCGCAGGAGATCACCGCACCACCGGCGCCGACGTCGACAGCTGTGCAGGTCAGTCGCTATGCGCCAGGCGACATTCAGCTTCGCATCGAATCCCCGCCGCCCGCTGGAACTGCTTTGGTCGTTTCGGAAAACTATTTTCCTGGCTGGACCGCCAGCGTGGACGGCAAGGCAGCGCAACTGGATCGCGCCGAGTACAATCTCATTGGGGTCCTGCTACCAGCGGGCGCGAAGCAGGTCTCGCTTCATTTCGACGATCCGGCCTACGAACGCGGGAAGGTGATCACGCTGCTCGCTCTATTCGCCTGTGTCGTTCTCATCGTCTTCGGAGTCGTAAGTGGGCGCCGCGGAGAAGTCAGGGAAGTGACGGAGATGGCGGTCTGAGGCTTGGGACCTCCCGAGTGCCCCCGTTAATTTCGCCGGATGGCTGAACGAGCCCTCGTAATAGTTCCGACCTTCAATGAGCGCGAGAACATCACGCGCCTGATCGGATCGATCCTCGAGCAGGACCACCGACTCGAGATTCTCGTCGTCGACGACGGATCTCCGGACGGTACCGGAGATCTCGTCGAAGGTGTCATGCAACATGAGCCGAGGCTGCACATCCTCAAGCGGCCGCGTAAGATGGGCCTCGGCACTGCATACATTGCTGGATTTCGCTGGGCGCTCCAGGAGAACTACGACCTGGTCTTCGAGATGGACGCGGATTTTTCCCATGATCCCGCGCACCTATCGCAGTTTCTCGGGGCGATTGACGGCGCGGATCTGGTGCTCGGATCGAGGTATCGAAACGGGAAAGTCACCGTCGTCAATTGGCCCATCAAGCGGCTCCTTCTGAGCTACTTCGCCAATGTCTACGCCCGTGTCGTGACCGGCCTTCCGCTGTGGGACGCGACAGGGGGCTTCAAGTGCTTTCGTCGGAAAGTCCTCGAGGCGATCGATCTGTCGCACGTCCGATCCAACGGGTACGCCTTCCAGATCGAGATGAGCTTCCGGGCATGGCGGAAGCACTTCAAGATCGTCGAGATACCAATCGTCTTCGTCGATCGTACAGAGGGACAGAGCAAGATGTCCCCCAAGATCGTCCGAGAGGCAATCTGGATGGTCTGGCGCCTGCGCTGGTGGGCGTTGAAGGGCGCCGTCTGACGCGGTCACAGCTTACCTGATCCCTGGATCCGAGGTCCGAACACGTGATCAAAACCGGCAGGCCGTTTTTCAAGATGACCGGCTCGGGAAATGATTTCGTGTTCGTCGATGCTCGCGCCGAGCCGCCGGGCGACCTGGAGAAGATCGAGACCATCCAAGCCGTCTGCGCCCGTGGCTCGGGAGTCGGGGCAGACGGCATCGTTTTCCTTCGGAACGACGAGAGTGCCGCGCTGCGGATCCGCTACCTGAACAGCGATGGATCTCTCGCGGCCCTCTGCGGAAATGCGACGCTCTGCGCTTCACGACTGGCGGCCGAGCTGGGAATCGTCGGGCAGGACCGCGATTTCACCATCGCCACGGACTCGGGCCCGGTTACTGCCCGGTTCCGCGATGGCCTTCCGGAAATCGACTTGCAGCCGGTAACCGAGCTGCTGGAATGCTTCCAGGCCGAGCCGGCAGAAGGGGAGCTTCGGATCGGCTTCGCTCTAGTTGGAGTTCCGCACGTCGTCGTGCTGTGTGAGGACGTGAGCCGCGCGCCGGTCGTGGACCGAGGGCGCAGGCTTCGCCATCACGAGAAGCTGGCCCATGGCGCCAACGTGAACTTCGTGTCGCGGTCTTCGGGCCCGTGGCGGATCAGGACGTACGAGCGCGGGGTGGAGGCAGAGACGCTGGCGTGCGGTACCGGCGCGGTGGCGTCGGCACTGATGCTCGCAGCCTGGGATGAGGCCGAGGACCGTGCCGAGCTCGAGACTAAATCAGGTCGCGTCTTGCGCGTTCGCCATCATCGGGCCGGTGGAAAGCTGTTTCCGTCGCTTTCCGGCGAGGCCCGGATCGTTTTCCGGGGCGAGATCGCAGAGCTTTTCAGCACAACGTCTTAGGGAACTGCGTGGAGAACCCGCTGGGCTTCTCCACATTTCTTCACAGACTAAGTTTACATAATACATCTTATACGTACTAAGCTGCTAGGCGTGCGGAGGGCTGCGAAGGAAGAAGAATTGGGCGCGCTTTCCGCTGCCTCAATCGGCCACCCAAACCGCCAACCACCGGTCGCCAACCACCAACTAGGATTTCGCCGGCTTCGCCGTCAGCTCAGCGAGCCGAACCCGAGCTTCCGCGGCAACGGCCTGAGCCTTTTCATCAGTCGCGAGTTGCGACCAGATCCGCTTCGCCTCGTTCACGTTGCCGGCCGACGCATATGACCGCGCCGCCTTCGCTCGATAGTATGCTCGCTCGGTGTCGAACTCGGCTGCATCCGCGGCCCGCTCGTACGCCTTGGCGGCATCGGCCGTCTTGCCAAGCTGTGAGTAGCCGTCACCGATGAGGCTCTGGAGCGACGCCTCGCTGCCGCCAGTCTTGCCGGAGACCTCCTCGAGTACCTTGACCCCATCCTGGTACTTTCCGGCGTTGTAGTCGGTCTGGGCGAGCAGCATCGCGGCCTCGGTGCCCGCGCTCGTGCCCTTGTAGCGGGTCACGACGCGCTGCAGATCGCTGGTCGCAAGTGCTGCGTTGCCCGACTGCAGCGACTGCTCGGCCTGCATCAGACTCCGCTCGGCGTTCACGGTCTTGATCTGCTGCGAACGCAGGTAGAACCAGTAGCCGGCGGCAGCCACGGCCACGACGGCCGCACCAATCCCGATGTAGCGCGAGTTGATCTGGAACCAGTCCATGAAATCGCGGCCACGGTCGCTTGCAACCGCGGCGCGGGCTGTGGCGGTTTCGGTGGTCGTGGTCGTCGGCTTCGGAGCCATGTGCTTCCTCGTGAGTTGGCTGAGTGCGGGATGTGGGAGGCGCCCCCGGGGTGACTCGAACACCCGGCCAACGGTTTAGGAAACCGCTGCTCTATCCATCTGAGCTACGGGGGCAAGCGCAGAAAAATAGCGTAAATGCGCGCGGTGCACAGCCGTACCGCTCGCCTTCGGATCGGAACACCGCTTGCTCCACCGCTGCACTCCCGGTCCGCTGCCAAATGGCCGCAGATCCGGGCTACCAGGCCGCCAACCCGAGGAGCGAGCGATGCACCATCAGGTTCCCGTCGATCAGTCAGCGCGTGTGCCCGACCACGACGAGGGCGGCTCGCACGAGCTCCTTCCCGACCTCGCATACAAGCGGCTCGTGCTCGTCAACGTGGTTTTCTTCGGCATGCCTAACGCTGGCGACCGTTCCTGGGTTCTCGTCGATGCGGGTGTCCAGGGCAGCACGGGCGCGATTGCCTCCGCTGCCGAGCATCGCTTCGGCAAGTCCTCCCGGCCTGCGGCAATTGTCATGACCCACGGTCATTTCGATCACGTTGGCGCGCTTCAGGAGCTCGCCGAGCGATGGGACGCCCCCGTCTATGCCCACGAGCTCGAGCTGCCCTATCTGAATGGTACGATGTCCTATCCTCCGCCCGATCCCGCCGTCGGCGGAGGAATGATGGCAACACTTTCGCGTTTCTATCCACGCGGACCAATCGACGTGGGCTCCAGACTCCGCGCGCTTCCCGCCGACGGAAGCGTGCCGGGGATGCCCGGGTGGACCTGGATTCACACGCCAGGCCACACGGAGGGCCACGTATCGCTCTGGCGTGGGAGCGACCGCACCATCATCGCGGGCGACGCCTTCGTGACGACCAAGCAGGAGTCGGCGTATGCGGTGGCGACTCAGGAGCCAGAGCTGCACGGGCCACCAATGTATTTCACGCCCGACTGGGACAGCGCTCGCGAATCCGTTCGGCGACTCGCCCGGCTCGAGCCGCAGCTCGCCATCACCGGTCATGGCCGGCCCCTCGGCGGCGAGGCCATGCGCTCCGCTCTGCACACGCTCGCTGATCGTTTCGACGAGGTTGCTCGGCCAAAGCACGGCTGGACCGTGGAAGATCGCCCTCGTTAGGCAGGCAACCCTCGCGCTCGTCGCAGCTCAATACGTGACGAGCGCCCGCAGGGTTCTGCCGTGCAGCTTCGCCAAGCCAGGCAGGAACGAGAGCGCGATCAGGAACGAGAAGCCGACCACCTCCGCGCCGAGTCCCTCGATGAGCCGTCGGGTCGCGTCCGCCGTGCCGCCAGTCGCCAGGACGTCATCCACGATCAACACGCGCGGCTTGCGTGACCAGTCGCATGCGTCGGCGTGAACCTCGAGGATGTCCGTCCCGTACTCGAGCGCGTACTCCTCGGCTACTGTCTTGGCGGGAAGCTTCCCCGCCTTCCTTACCGGCACGAGGCCAGCCGAGAGCCGCTGCGCCACCGGCGCACCCAGTATGAAGCCACGGCTCTCGATCGCGACGACATGGGTGATGCGATCGCCGGCGAAGGCGTCGGCCATGGCATCCGTGGTCTCGCGAAAGAGCGATGCCTCCGCGAGGAGCGGCGTGATGTCCTTGAAGATGATTCCAGGCTTCGGGAAGTCGGGCACGTCGCGTATCGCGCGCTTGATGCGATCCGTGAGACCGGGAGCCGCGGTGTCATTGGCCGTCATCGAAGCACGCCGAATGGGTTCATCGGTTCTGTCGCGGGCTCTCCCTGCAGGTCGTCGACAACACTCACTCGCGCGCCGGACGGGCCGGTCCCAAGAAGACTCCGGAGCTGGCCCAAGGAAGCTTCGTCGCCCAACGCCAGCACCTCGACCGATCCATCGTCGCGGTTACATACCCAACCGGTGAGCCCCAGCCCTCGTGCTCTCTCGCGCACGAACCAACGAAACCCCACACCCTGCACCCTTCCACGAACGGCGACGTGCAACACTCGCTCAGCGCCTCTCGTCCTTGTCCCAGCCGTGATGTCCCACGAGGGGTACGAATCGGACAGGCGCAACCTCCTTGTGGTCGAGCTGCCCGTTCACTCGACGATAGATCACAAGGCGCTGCTCGTCCTTCGCTCCGACGGGGACCAGCATTCGGCCTCCTTCGGCGATCTGCGCGAGCAACGGTTCCGGGACCGATGGCGCGCCGGCGCTCACGAGGATTGCATCGTAGGGCGCGTACTCTCGCCAGCCGAGCGTTCCGTCGCCGAGAAGCATCGAGACGTTGGCGACGCCGGAGCGCTGAATCGCTTCCCGCGCCTGCTGGTACAATGCGGCGATGCGCTCGATCGTGAAAACTTGCTCAACAAGGTGCCCGAGAAGCACCGTCTGGTATCCAGATCCGGTCCCGACTTCAAGCACGCGCTCGCGGCCGTTCAATGCGAGAAGCTCGAGATAGCGCGCGTGGATCGACGGCTGGGAGATCGTCTGGCCGTTGCCGATCGGCAGCGCGCTGTCCTCGTACGCGCGATGGCGAAGCCCCGTAGGAACGAACTGGTGCCGTGGCGTCTGCTCGAACGCGCGAAGCACCGCGAGGTCTCGGATCCCGCGTTCGCGCAGCGTCTCGACTAGCCGCAGCCTCGCGCCGCGGAACTCTTGCTCTACGGGTCGCGCCACCATGTCGCCGCCCCTTCGAGAACGTTGTAGTGCGTGAGATCGAGATGGAGCGGCGTCACGGAGACGAAGCCTTCCTCGATAGCGCGAAAGTCGGAGTCCTCCTCGCCGGTCCAACTCGCGTGTCCGCCGCCGATCCAGAATATCTCGCGTCCCCAGGGATCGCGCATCGGCGTGATGGAATTGGAGTAGACGCGGCGGCCCAGGCGCGTCAGGCGAAACCCTCTCACTTCGCCGTCTTCCACCGGCGGCAGGTTCACGTTCAGGAGCGTGTTCGGTGGAAAGGCAGGAAGCGACGTGATGTGCCGCAGGAGCCTGGTGAGCACGGGCACCTGCTTCGCGAGATGCGTGAGGTCGGCCCGCAGATCGCCCCCGGCGAAGGAGATCGCGATGGAAGGTATGCCTAACGCGAGACCCTCCATCGCGGCGGCGACGGTGCCCGAATAGAGGACATCCTCGCCCATGTTCTGTCCGTGATTGATGCCGCTCAACACGTAGTCGGGACGGTCCGCCATCAACGTTTCGACGGCGAGCATCACGCAATCCGTCGGGGTCCCGTCGATCTGCCAGCGGCGATCGCCCCGTCGCACCGGGCGGATGGGGTGATGCAGGGTCAGCGAATGACTTGTGGCGCTCTGCTCCCGGTCGGGCGCGACGACGGTGACCTCACCGAGCGGTGTCGCGGCTTGCTCGAGACAATCGAGACCGTGGGCGAGGATTCCGTCGTCATTCGTGAGGAGCAGGCGCATCAGCGCTTCTCGAGCGGTGACTCCAGCAATTGAAGCAGGTTGCGCAGCTCCTCTTCCATCGCGGCGAGCGTCTCCACGCTCAGCGCCTCACGCGAGACGCGCCGCAGCTCACCGGCCTTGCGATGATCGTTCAGCTTCTGTCGCGCGCCATCGATGGTGTACTTCTCCGTGTAGAGCAGGTGCTTCACGAGGAGAATGAGCTCGATCTCCTTGCGCTGATAGACCCGATTGCCCGACCGGTTCTTCGCCGGGCTGAGGAAGCGGAACTGGCTTTCCCAGTAGCGCAGCACGTGCGCTTTGAGACCGGTGAGGCCGCAGACCTCTCCTATGGAGAAAAACTCCTGGACCGGATCGGCGCCGCTGCTCATGCGTCCTGCTCGGCGCGTAACTCCCGCGCCATCAACTCCTGCGCCGCGAGACGCGCGGGATAGTGATCGAAGAGAATGCGATACACCATTTCGGCGATCGGCATCTCGACGCCTTCGCGAGCCGCGAGCTCGATCGCGCTCGCCGTCGTCACGACACCTTCCGCCACCGTTTCCTTTCCGGCGCGTGCCTCGTCGAGTGTCTTCCCCTGCCCGATCTCGACGCCTAACGATCTGTTGCGGCTGAGCGTGCCGGTGCACGTCAGCACGAGATCACCGATTCCCGCGAGGCCGGCGAAGGTCTCCGCGCGCGCACCCAGGGACATGCCCAGGCGAGTTATCTCCGCCAGCCCGCGCGTGATCAGGGCGGCGCGGGAGTTGAAGCCGAGGCCAACGCCCTCGAGAATACCCGTCGCGACCGCCATGACGTTTTTCATTGCCCCGCCCAGCTCCACGCCAACAACGTCGTCGTGGGTGTAGATGCGGAAGCTTCCGCTGCTCATGACGTCCTGGACGAAGCGCGCGGCCTCGGCGACTTCCGACGCGGCGACGATTGCCGTCGGCTGCCGCGCCGCGACTTCGGCGGCAAAGCTCGGACCGGAAATGGCGACGACGGGGTGATCCGCGACCTCGGCGGCCACGACGTCCGTCATCAGCGCCATCGATCCGAGCTCGATTCCTTTGGAGGCGACGGCGAGTGTCGCTTCGCGATGTACGGACGACGCAGCCGCGCGCGCGATCGTGCGCAGGTGGTTGGAGGGCGTCGCGTAGACGACAAGACGTGCCCCGTCGAGCGCCGTGGCCTGGTCTGCCGTCGCGCGTAGCGCTGGCGAGAGCGCCGTGCCGGCAAGAAAGCGGATGTTCTCGTGTCGCTCGTTTATCGTTTGCGCAACATCGGCCTCGAACGCCCAGAGACAGACGTCATGGCCTGACGTCGCGAGCAGATCAGCGAGCGCGGTTCCCCACGCGCCCGCGCCAATGACGGCGCATCGCATCACGTCGCGAACCGTGCGGCGACGAGAACGGCGAGCACCACGACGAGCCCGATAGCCAGCGCGGCGGCCATTCGTCGCGACGGCACCGTGCCCTGCTTCCCGAATCGATGCTCCTCACCACGCCGGAGCCGCGCGATATTTGCCCGGTGTGTATAGAAGACGAACACCGCGACGAGCACGCTGATCGCGAACACCGGCGACCTGGGTCCGAGGGTCACCCCGATCAGCACGGGAAGCAGCGACGCGCAGATGAGCGATCCGACGGACACGTAGCCACTCGACAGAAGCACCACCGCGAACACGATCAACGTGAGTAGAGTCTGAATCGGCGCGAGCGCGAGGAAGACGCCTGCGGCCGTCGCAACGCCCTTCCCGCCCCGCGAGAAGAGGAGAAATACCGGGCGTGTGTGCCCCATGATCGCGGCGACTCCACACGCGATCGCGATCCAGACCGGCGGCCACGGTGACACGGTGTAGCGCGGGAGCAGGAGCACCGGGAGCGCGCCCTTCGCCACGTCGACGGCGAAAACAACGAGCCCGAATTTCGCGCCAAGGACGCGCATAACGTTCGTCGCGCCGAGATTGCCGGAACCGTGCTTGCGAAGATCGACGCCGCGCGCCTTGCCGGCCAGATAGGCCGATGGAAACGAGCCGGCGACGTACGCGAGCGCGACGGCGAGCGCGGGATGCATGCTCGTCGCTCACCCCGCCTTGCGGCGCATCAGGATGCGCAACGGATTCCCCGTAAAGCCCCATGCCTCGCGAAACCCATTGTGCAGGTAGCGCACGTAGTGCTCCTCCACGAGCTCCGGGTGATTGCCAAAGACCGCGATCGTCGGCGGCGACGTTTGCACCTGCGTCGCGTAGTTGAGCTTCACTTCGCGCCCCGCGGCTTGTGGCGGCTGCAATCGCGCCAGCAGCTCGCCGAGTCGCTGGTTCACCTCGGACGTCGTGATGCGCTTCTGGCGCTCCTCGTCGACGGCGAGAATGAGATCGAGCACACGGTTCACGCGCAAACCCGTCTTCGCCGACGCGAAGAGGAAGGGCACGAAGTTCAGGTACGGTGCTTTCTCCCGCGCCTTCTTCTCGAATCGCGCCGTGGCCTTGTCATCGCGCTCGGCGAGATCCCATTTGTTGACGACGACGATCAGACCGCGACCCGCTTCCCACGCGAGCGCCGCGATCTTGAGATCCTGATTCTGGAGCTCGCCCTCGATCGGCTCGACGAGCAGGAGGCAGATCTCCGCGCGCTCGATGGCCCGGCGCGTTCGGAGCGCCGAATAGAACTCGATCCCCTCCTCAACCCGGCTCTGACGTCTCAGGCCCGCCGTGTCGATGAAGACGATGTCCCGGCCATGATATCGCATCGGCGTGTCGATCGCGTCGCGGGTCGTGCCCGCGACATCCGAGACGACGAGCCGCTCTTCGCCCAGCAGTCGGTTCACGAACGAGGACTTTCCCACATTCGGGCGACCGATCACGGCGACGCTGAGCGCCTGATTCTCTTCGACCACCGTGGGCGGAAGGTGCTGCACGATGACGTCGAGCAGATCGCCGGAGCCCGTCCCGTTGTTCGCCGAGACGGGAACGGGATCTCCCAAGCCGAGCGAGTAGAACTCGTAGAAGTCCGCGCTGCGGGGGTTGTCGACCTTGTTCGCAACGAGGATCCACGGCTTGCCGGAGGTTCGCAAGAGCTCCGCAACGTGTGCATCGCTCGGATGCAGGCCAGCGATTGCGTCGACGACGAACAGCAGCAGGTCGGCTTCGCCCATCGCCTGGCCTACTTGTCGTCTGATCTCGACGTCCATCGGCAACCTGGGGTCATCCGCAATGCCGCCAGTGTCGACGAGCCAGAAGGCGCGTCCGCTCCAGTCCGCGCGCGCGAAGTGGCGGTCACGCGTCGTCCCCGCTTCCTCCGAGACGATCGCGGTTTCGCGCCCGACGATGCGATTGAACAGTGCGGATTTGCCGACGTTCGGTCGCCCGAGAAGAGCAACGACGGGAATGCCGGCTTCTTTCATGCTGCCGCGTCGCCTTCGCGTGTATGCACGCGCCGTGCGTCCCGTTCGCCCGAGAGCACATCGATGAAATCGTACGACGGATACACCGGCATTGGCATCGCTTCGCGAACGGCGATGAACGATTCCTCATCGAGGAAGACACCGTCGTCGTTGATCGATTCGGCGGGTATGAGCGCGAGGTCCAGATCGGCTCGATCCGCGAGGGCGCGCCGGATGTCGGCGCCGACGAGAAGACCGGCCGTTGTGGTCGTTGGACCGAACAACGAATTCTCGACACGGATGAGATCGAACTCGGCACCGGTTGCCCGCCCGAGTTCATCGAGAAGCTCGGGCATGAGCGGCGCCATGGAGACTCCCGTGACGACCCCGATCTTGCGCCCGGCGAGGCTGGGTAGACTCGTTAGGCCAGTACGCACGCGTTCGCGCAGTGAGGTCACGGAGCCGACGCCATTCTCGATCTGCGCAAAGTCGCCATAGTGCTCCGGACCCGGCAGCGGCCGACCGGCGAGCAGATAGAGCTCGTCCGAGCCGAAGACCCACGCCTCGCCCCGCTCTCGGCGCGCCCGCGTCGACCAGCGAGTGGTCACGTCGAGAAGCGCGCCTGCCTTGGCCGCATCCATTGGCGTGCCCGTGAACAGGTGCGAGAACTGGGTGAGGCCGACCGGCACGATGGCCACACTCAACACGGCGTCGCCGAGTGACCAGAGGTCCGTCAGCGATTGCTCGAGCACCGCGCCGTCGTTGAGCCCAGGCACGATCACCATCTGGCCGTGGAACTGGATGCCACCCGCGGCGAGCCGCGTCAGCTGGGCGACGATGTCGGGCACGCGTGGGTTGTTGAGCAATATCTTACGAGCGTCCCACGGCGTGGCGTGCACGGAGACATAGAGCGGCGAGAGCCGATACTCGAGAATCCGCTCGATGTCGCGTTCCTTCACGTTCGAGAGCGTGGCGAAATTGCCGTAGGCGAAGGAAAGCCGGTAATCGTCGTCGCGCACGTAGAGGTTCTTCCGCAGACCCGGCGGGAGTCCCTCGATGAAGCAGAACTCGCAGCGGTTGGCGCAGCGGCGTACGGTCGGCGGCACGAGCTCGACGCCAATGGCCTCGCCGTCGGGTCGTTCGATCTCGTAAACGACCTCCTCCCCGCTGGGCAGCCGCGCCTCGAGCACGAGCTCATCGTCAGCGGCGAGAAACTCCCAGTCGAGAAAGTCGCGAAGTTCCCTGCCGTTCACCGACAGGAGTTCGGTGCCCGGCACGATCTCGAGCTCGTCCGCGATGCTCCCCGCTCGAACCTTGCTGACACGAACCATGTGCGCCGACGACCCCGACCACCAGTGCAATGGGGGAAGATCACGCTCCGCGATCTTCCCCCAGCGCGTTCATTGATCGCGGCGACCCGCCGCGAGTGCTCACGTAAAGTAGGAACCCAGATTAGTGAAGGCAAGGCAATTGAGAGACTTCTGCATCGCGCTGCACGTGACTTCGCGCGAAAGAAAAGCGCCCACCGTCGGTGGGCGCTTTCGTGCAACCAAGGTGCGAAGCCCGCTCAGCTCTTCGGCTTGATCGTCGCTGGATCCACAAGCGGCGAGTAACGGAATGCGGCGATTCCCGCGCCTGTCCCTGTCACGCTGAAGCGTCCACTCTGCCCCGCGCTGACCGGACCAACGGTCGCCGTCTGCGACGAGATGGTCTTCCCTGAGGCATCGAGGAAGTCGACCTTGACGCTGTACGTCTGCGTCTGGTCCGAGCTGTTGCTCACGCTGCCGCCGAGGGTGGCTTTGTCGTCCTGGGTCATGAACTCGTTGAACGTGACCTTGAGCGGGAAACCTTCGGCGATCGTGTTGTACTTGAGCGCGGAGTCCGCGACGGCCTTCGCGGAATCGAAGAAGAAGCGGGCCGAATCCTCGTACGCCTTGATCGACTTCGGCAGCTTCGCCTTCTTCGCCAACGCGTTGTACGCCTTGATCTTCTCGTTGAAGCCCTTCTGCTCGTTCGCATACGCGATCGTGAAGAGGCGGAAGTTCTCGCCATTCGACGGATCGACGGTCACGAGCTGGCGCACGACGGGAACGGCCTGGCTGTACTTGTCGCCGTTCAGATACATGATGGCGAGGTTGTAGAGCACGTCGCGATGATACGCGTTCTTCTTGTACGCGGCTTCGAAGAGCGTCGTCGCGTCGTTCACCTGCTTGGCGCGCGCCGCCGTGACGCCGCTGTTGAGTAATTGCTGAAAGGTGTACGAGGCAGGATTCGACAGCTGCTGCGAGTACGTGGCCTTGACGGCCGCCGTGTCGCCGCTCGCCGACGCGAGCGTCGCGAGGCCCGTGCGCGCCTGATCGGCGTAGGTACCGCCCTTGGGGTCCTGCGAGAGCGTCTCGTAGCCCCACTTCGCGTCCGCGAGGAATGCGGCTTTATCGGTGCCCGTCGCGTTTTCCGCCGCGCTCGACGCCAGGTTCGCGGCGGCGAGCATCGTCTGCCGCTTCAGATCGGCGTACGTCGTGTCGGCGCCGGACTTCTCGACCGTCTGCTTGAAGTAGTCGATCGCCTGACGGGGCTGGCTCCGCTTCTGCGCGAGATTGCCTAGCACCATATAGGCGTACGGTGAGCTGGGGTTGAGCACGAGCGAGCGCTTGGCCAGCATCTCGGCGGAATCCGGGTGCTCGGCATTCAGCTGGCTGATCGCGTCGTTGATCATCGACACCCAGCCCTTCTGCGCCCGCCACGCACTCGTCTGACTCACGCACTCGGGCATCGCCTTCTCGACGTTGGCAAACGCCGAATCGATCGCGTAGACGAGGTCGATCTGCTGTTGCGGGTTCTGCGTGTAGCCCAGCGCACCGCGCGTCGTTAGGTTCGGCACGTTCGGCTGCGACATCCACATGACGAGCGTTTTGCCGAGCACGAAGTTTTCGCCGACCGGGTTCTTCGTCTTGTCCGCCTTCTCGAGTGAGGCGATCGCGCTCCGCAATTGCTTCTGCGCGTCTTCCGGTTTGGGCGCGCTCTGCGCCACCTGCAGCGCCAACATCGCGCGTCCGACCTCACCCGGCTTGCCCTCGTCGACTTCACATTCCTTCGCCTTCTGCTGACCGCCAGCCACAGCCGTGACCGTCGCGGACAGTAGAAGAGGCATTAGAGCCTTCTTCGCTGTAGCGAGCATCAAACTCTCCTCGTTTGGCAACACGATTCTGGGCACGAGCCCGCGGTCCTTACCCCGTGCGATTACTGCCGTTCCGCTTGGTCGGCAGCGCGCTGGAATATATCCCGAAGCGGCCGTCCTGTCGCCTCCGCGACCCGCTGCACATCAGTGAATTCGGGCTTGGCGCGTATTCCGCCGCCTGGCAGCTGAACGACCTTGACCGCCACCGCATGGCCGAGCACATCCACAGTCCGCAGCTCCCGCGGTAGCGCCCGCCGCCGGATGTCGCTGCGCCTTACGCCGATCGTCGTCGTCTCCGTGAGCAGCATCAGCTCCAGCCGTTCCGCGTCCGCCGGCCGGGCCAGTACCTCGACGCGTGTCCCCGGCCGCCCTCGCTTCATCGTCGTGGCGAGCACGATGACATCGAGTGCGCCAGCCCCGCGCAGCAGCTCCACGGTTGCCGCCAGATACTCGGGCGACATGTCGTCGATGTCGCTCGCGAGCTGGACGAGCTCCTCCACCTCTCCCGGTGCTGCCGAGCACTCCGCGACGATGAGGCGTAAGGCATTCGCCCGATCGGGGAACTCCTTCGTGCCCGCACCAAAGCAGCTGCGGAGCGGCACGTACTCCCGAGGCGGCGGCCCCGACGAGAGCACGCGCACGAGTGCAGCCCCCGTGGGCGTCACGAGCTCCCCCGCCCCCTGGGGCCCCGGCCGCACAGGATGTCCCTCGAGCAGCCGTAGGGTTGCTGGGGCCGGTACCGGGAGCGTGCCGTGGGCCGCTTGAACGACACCGTCGCCAGTCGCGATGGCGCCGCAGAAGATCCGCTCAATGCCGAGGAGCTCGAAGCCCCATACGCCGCCAACGATGTCGAGAATCGCATCGACGGCTCCGACCTCGTGGAGGTGCACGCGCTCCACGGTCGTGGCATGGATCGCCGCCTCCTGCTCGGCGATCAGCGTGAACGCCTGGTTGGCGCGCTCCTTCACCACCGCCGGCGCCGCGGATCGCGACACGATCTCCTGGAGCTGGCGGAGATGGCGACCGTGCGGCTGCGGCGGAATGTCGAAGTCGACCTTCTTGCACGCGATCTCGCCGCGCTTCACGTCGGCGATCCGCACGCCGACACCATCTATGCCTAACGACGCTGGCAGCCCGCGCAGCCACTCGGGGTCCAGGCCGACGTCGAGGAGGGCGCCTAACGTCATATCGCCCGAGATCCCGCTGAAGGGATCGAGAATGCCGACTTTCATCGCGTGAGCTGGCGCATCAGAAGCGGTAAGACGCCCCGCTACCGGTGTTGAACACGACGACCTCGGCGTCCCGCGGTATCCGGCCCGCCGCGATGAGCTGCTCGGTCACGGCGAGGGCGCAGCCGCCCTCGGGCGCGGCGTCGATCCCGGTCGCGCGCGAGACGCGGCGCGTCCCCGCCGCGATCGCTTCTTCGCTCACGGCCAATGCATCGCCACCGCTCTCCCGCAGTGCACGAAGGATCAACCGGTCGCCCAACGGACCCGGCACTCGCAAGCCGCTCGCGTGTGTCATGGGATTCTCCCAAGGCGTCGCGCGATCCTCCCCGGCGCTGAACGCGCGGACGATCGGCGCGCATCCCTCAGCTTGGGCAACGATCATCTTCGGTAGCGTGCCCTCGGAGTCGAGCCAGCGCCAGGCGCGCAGCTCGGCGAAGACCTTCCACATGCCGATGAGACCCGTGCCTCCGCCCGTTGGATAGACAATGTGAGTCGGCAGCCGCCATCCCAGCTGCTCGGCGATCTCGATGCCCATCGTCTTCTTGCCCTCGATGCGGTATGGCTCGCGCAGCGTTGACACGTCGAAATAGCCGCTCTCGGCGGCAAAGGCGCGCGCCTGCTTGCCCGCATCACCAATGTGTCCCTCGACGAGCTGCAGGTCGGCGCCGAAAACGCAGATTGTGTCGAGGATTGGCCGGGGCGTGGTCGCGGGCGCGTAGACGCGTACCGGCAAATGAGCCGCAGCACCGTAGGCGGCGAGCGCCGCGCCGGCGTTCCCCGCAGTCGGCACCACGAAGCCCGGGACGCCGAGCGTTCGCGCGCGCGTAACGGCGGCGCTCATCCCCCGCGCTTTGAACGAGCCCGTCGGATTGAGGCCCTCGTCCTTGATCCAGAGCCGCCGGACGCCGAGCTCTCGGGCCAGCCGCGGCGCGTCGTGCATCGGCGTCAGCCCCTCGCCTAACGAGACAGGCTGTTCGCCCTCGCCGAGCGGCATCACCTTGGCATAGCGCCACATATCCCAGCGCTGGGTGACCGCCGTGCGCGGTGGCGGCGCGGAGTCGAAGCGAACGAGATAAGGCTGGCCGCAGACGGGACACACCGTTGCGCGCACCGAGCCAGGCTCCTGGTGCGCACACGCGGAACATTCGAGGTGCCAGGTGCTCACGTGTCGTTGTGGTCGTGGTTGTGCGAGGGCGCCATCGTTAGGCCCTCCGCCGCGGCGTCTGGCTCCGGCGGTGCCTCACCGCTCGCCGGAGCCTCGGGCCCGAGAAGCGCCGCCTGAATCTTAGCTGCGGACTTGAGGCTGAACCCAGGGAGCGCGGCGATAGCTTCGGGCGTCGCCGTTCGCACGCCCTCCAGACTGCCGAACGCCTCGAGGAGCTGCCGTCGTTTGCGCTCCCCGACGCCCGGAATCTGCAGCAGCTCCGACGTCACCGTCCGCATCGCCCTGCGCTTCCGCTGAAATGTGATCGCGAAGCGGTGGGCTTCGTCCCGTGCCTGCTGCAGAATGCGCAGCGCTGGCGATCGACGACTCAGGCGTAGCGACTCGGCGCGCCCTACCATGAAGACCTCTTCCTCCCGCTTCGCGAGACTGATCAGGGGCAGGGAGCCCAATCCCAGTGCCTCGAGCGCCGCATGGGCTGCGTTGAGCTGGCCCTTGCCGCCGTCGATCACCACGAGATCGGGAAGCGATTTCCCCTCGTCGAGCCGCCGTCGAAAGTACCGCGTGACGACCTCATTCATCGATGCGAAGTCGTCGATTCCCTCCACGTCGCGCACCTTGAACTTCCGATACTCCGCTCGATACGGGCGTCCGTTCTGGAACCACACGCAGGACGCAACAGTGTCCGTCCCCTGCGCGTGAGAGATGTCGAAACACACCAGGGCGCGCGGCACGCGCTGGAGGCCGAGCTGGCGCTGCAGCTCGTAAACGGGATCGCCCGCGCGCTCCTCCGTCTCTTCGCCGGTGAGACGCGCCTCCTCGAGCAGGTGCCGGGCATTCTGCGTCGCGAGATCGACGAGCTCACGGCGCGGGCCGCGTTGCGGGCTGTGAATCTTCGCCCCGTCGAGCGACTCCTCGACGATCTCCCGCTCCTCGAGTTCCAGAGGAATGAGCAGCTCGCGCGCACGTTCCATCGCGATCCGATAGGGTCCGACGAGAAATGCCTGCAACACCGCCGCGTCCGTCTCGTCGTCGATGTTCTCGAAGAACTGATGGTCACGGGCGAGCAGCTTTCCTGCGCGGATGCGCATCCAGGTGACGCACGCATCGGCCCCATCCCGAGCGTATCCGAGGACGTCTCGATCTCCGCCCTCGACCTCGAGGACGACGGTCGGCTCCTCCATGCGCTCGAGATGCTGCAGAACGTCGCGAAGCTCCGCCGCGCGCTCGAAGTCCAGCGACTCGGCGGCGAGCTGGATGCGCTCCTTCACCCGGCGCATCACCTCGTCGGCGCGGCCATCGAGAAAGAGAATCACCTCGTCGATCATCGCCCGATACTCCGCCTGGGACTGCATGAGCACGCAGGGAGCCTTGCAGCGGCCAATATGGTAGTCGAGGCACGGTCGATCCGGCGCAACGTTAGGCAGGTCGTATCGGCACGAGCGTACGGTGAAGATGCGCTTCACCACATTGAGCGACCGGCGCATCGCGCCGACGTCTGTGTACGGACCGAAATAACGAGATCCGTCGTTCACCAGCTGACGCGTGACGTAAACGCGCGGGAACGGCTCCGTGATCGTGACCTTGATGTACGGATAGGACTTGTCGTCGCGCAGTGCGATGTTGTATTTCGGGCGGTACTCCTTGATCAGGTTCGCCTCGAGAATCAGCGCGTGCGCCTCGCTCGGTACGACGATCGTGTCGAGACCGGCTGCCTGCTGCATGAGCGCGCGCGTCTTCACACTCGTGAGCTGGTCATTGCTCACGTAGCTGCGCACGCGCGACCGCAGGCGCTTTGCCTTGCCAACGTAGAGCACGTTTCCATCGGCGTCGCGCCAGAGGTACACCCCGGGCGATTCCGGCAGATGAGGGATCTTTTCGAGTATGGAGTCCGCGACGGCTGCCATGCCGAATTATACCCCGCCGAGCATCTCTCGACTCGTGATCAGCGGCGCGCGTTCACCCGATTCAGCAGCGCGCGGGCTTCAGGAATCCGAAGTGCGAGCGTCATTGCCCCGTACACGCCAGCGAACGCTCCGAGCACCACGGCACCCAACAGCAAGCGGTGCAGCGAGCCGACGCCGCGATGAATGAGCACGGCGACGATCGCCGCCGCGACCGCCGATGCCCAAAGCATCGCGACATATGAGCCCGGCAATCCGGTGCTGCCGATGCGCCTGTTCAGCCGAGATCGCAGGAGAAGAAACTCGATCCACCCCGCGATGCCGGCGGAGACGGTAAGGCCTGCGGCGCCCCAATGCGTATCCACTCCCACAATCCGCGGAAGCGGTATGGCGAACAGGTATCCGAGCACTGTCGTCAGAATCACCCTCACGATCGCAAAGCGGAGCGGCGTTCGCGTGTCGTGCAGCGCGTAGTACGTCGACGAGTACAGACGGCCAAGCGTGCTCGCGAGCAGACCCACGGCGGACCCCGCCAGAATGCCCCAGGTGTAGATCGTGTCTGTTCGCGTGAAGCGACCGCTCTGGAAGAGCACTTCCGCGATCACGTCGCCTAACGCGAAGAAAGCGGCTGCCGATGGAATGACGAAGAAGGCGATTCGTCGCAAGCCGGCGTTCAGCCGTGTCCGGAGCATCGCGGCCGTCTCGGACTCGGTCCCAACGACGCTCGACATCTCCGGCAGTTCAGCCGCGGAGATGGAAATGCCGAACAGGCTCACGGGCAGCGTATAGATCGTCACCGCGTACCCGAGCAAGGCCACCATTCCTTGCGGCAGCAAGCTCGCGAGCAGTTGATCGACGTAGGCGCTGACCTGGACGATGCCGCGGCTGAAGAAGACGGGGGTGAAGTTCGTCAGCACCCGCCGGACATTCGCCCGGCGATGGTCGAGGGACAGACGCAGACCAGGAAGCAGTCGCAGCACCGTCGGCAGCTGAACGAGAAACTGAAGTCCCGCGCCCACGACTGATGCCCACGCCAATGTAATCGCGAGAGGAATCCGTTCCTGACGTCCGCCGAAGCCAAGCAGCGCGGCGATCATTGCGACGTTCCACAACACGGGAGCCGCGTACGACAGGAAGAATCGACGGTGGCTGTTGAGGACACCGAGGCACCATGCGGACAACACGAAGAGGCCCGCACCCGGAAAGAAGACACGCGTCAGCGTGACGGTGAGCTCGCGTTTCGCGCCCGTGAATCCTGGCGCGATCACGGGGATCAGATACGGCGCGAGCAGCACGCCGAGGAGTACGAGGCCCGCGGTGACGAGAGCGAGGATCGCCGCGACCGCGCCTGCGACGCGATTCGCCTCTTCGCGCTCGCCGCGCGCGACCAGATTCGTGTAAACCGGGATGAACGACGCCGAGAGCGCGCCCTCGCCAAAGAGATTCTGGAGGAGATTAGGAATCTTGAACGCCGCCATGAATGCATCGGCGGCGATCCCGGTCGTCGCACCGAGGTAGCGGGCCATCAGCGATTGACGCACCACGCCGAGCAGTCTTGACGCCAGGATCCCCGCGGCGACCAGCGCGGCCGCCCCACCCGTCCCCCGCGGCTTCGTTGGCACGCTTGTCCGTGATGTTGACGCCGTCGCGGTCACACGCGCTCCGCGACGGCCGCGAGATCAGCTGCGCTCATCCCTACCAGCGCGGCCGCGTGTCGAGTGGCCTCGCTGCGCATCAGCTCCATGAATGCTGGCCCATATCGCGCCAGAAATGGAACCCAATTGAGAACACGCTCTTGCCGCATTCCATTCGGATAAAGACCAGCCGCTGCCGTCTCAATGTCACGCATCAGAGCGTCTTCCCGTCGCTTGGCTCCGGCGATGTAGCGGCGCTCGGCGCGCTCCAGACGATGCAACAGCGATCGACGCAATCCTTGCACGGACGCTGGAGGCACGAGCGTGTCACGATCGGCCAGCTCGAGTGCGGCGACATCCGACTCGACGTCCCTCCGCAGACGCTCCAGTGCATCCGCGACCTCGGCGGGAAGCTTAGCCTTCACCAGGCGTCGCTCGACAGCGTGTCGATCGCGTAGCTCTTCACGGCGGATCGCAAGCCGCGCGAGGAGACGTTCCACGCGGGGCTCGAGCACCGTCGCGGACCAGCGCGGCAGCGCGAGCGGACGTGAAAGATCGAGAGCATCAGCGACCGCGCTCACCTGCGCGAAGTACGCGAGCTCGCCCGGGCCGGCGATGTACGCTGCGCTCGGCATGATGAATCGCTCGACGATGGGGCGCAGCAGCACATTGGGGCTGAGCCGCTCGACGGACGCGGAGATCGCGCTTCTTTTGTTACTGGCGATCGGCAGACGGCGCTTCTCGCCGCCTTCGTCGGTCATGAAGACAAGCGAGAGCCCCGGCACGTGTTCGACCTGCGCGCTGAACCCCGCCTTCGCGATCGCGGCGTATCGGTCCACCAGCGCCCGCTCAATCGTGTCCGCGCTCTCCAGCGCGCGCGTCAGCACCGGCTGGGCAGCGCGGCGTACTGCGCCGTGCGCGGCATCCAGTACGGCGATGCCTAACGGCTCCAGGACCGCGCGAAGCTGCCGCACATACGCCTCGCCTAACGTCGACGCCGAGGTATAGCACGAACGCGCGATCTCGAGCGCTTCGGGCGAGCTCGCGGAGCCACATGCCTGCGCCAGCTCCTCCACGAGCGCATCGATGCCGGGCATCGGCATCTCGCTCATCGGAATGCCCGCCTGAGGGGCCGGCGGAAGGCTCACGGTGCGCAGCCCGCCGGTGACCGCGAAGTGCGCTGCCCTCGCTTCCTCGTAATCAGCGTCGTCCGTCGCAGCCCAGAACACTATCGCTGTCGGAATTCCCGTCATTCGCTCCAGCGCGTCGGCCACGCCTAACGCGCCAATCGCCTTCACGATGGTGTACAGCGGTCCACCGAAGAGCGCTGCCTGTTGTCCCGTGCTCACGACGACACCGCCCGCGGCAACTACACGGTCGAGGCGCGCGCGCGCCGCTCCTCGCGCGTCGATCGCGGGGCCAAGTCGTGTGAGCCAGGCTCCATCGCGCTGGCTGCCGCGAACTTCGTCGAGGTGTTTCTGCCAGTCGCCAGCGGACCGAGGCAGCCTCGCGTACCACTGCGAGAGCTCGCCTCGTTGCGCCGCGATTGCGAGTGCTGAGCCGCCGAGAGCTTCCGTGATGATGCGGGGAAGCGACTGAGCCGAATCCGTCATTTGTGGTAAGGCTCCCGGCGCACGATCGTTCCCGCGCGATAGAGCTGTTCCGCGAGGACGAGCCGCGCGAGCTCGTGTGGCAGCGTCCACGGCGCCAGCGAGAGCTTCGTCGCCTTCATTCGCTGGATCAACTCGCCAAGGCCGAATGCGCCGCCGATGACGAACGCGAGATCCCTCGCATCCTCACGGCGAAGCTGCACCCACGCTGCGAATTCTTCCGAGGTCATGTCGCGTCCGTCGCGCTCGCAGGCAACGACGTGAGCGCCCGCCGGAATGACGTCAGCCAGGCGCTCCGCCTCTCGATCGCGCACCTGATCATTCGAGCGCCCGGAAATCTCGCGAACCTCTCGCACCTCGAGCGGCCAGTACCGAGCCGCTCGGGTTTCGTACTCGCGAATCGCCGCTGCCAGCGCCGCGTCGCGTGGCTTGCCGACGACGGCGACGACGATCCGCATCGGCGCGCTACGCTATCGGCGCCGCGAATGCGCCCCTCATGCGTAGATGCCGCGCAAACGATGCACCGTCGCTACGCGGCTGATGGAGAGCATGTATGCGGCGGTGCGCATGTTCACCTTGTGCTGCCGTGAAAGCTGGAGCACATCGGCGAAGCTGCGCGTCATGATCTCGGTCAGACGGTTGTTCACCGTCGCCTCGTCCCAGAAGTATCCGCCACGATCCTGCACCCACTCGAAGTAGGAGACCGTCACACCGCCCGCGTTCGCGAGGATGTCCGGGATGACGAAGATCCCCTTCTCGTCGAGCACCGAGTCCGCGCCCGCCGTCGTTGGACCATTGGCGCCCTCGCAGATCACCCGCGCCCGGACCTTCGACGCGTTCTTGCTCGTGATTACGTTCTCGAGCGCCGCCGGCAGCAGCACATCCACGTCGAGCGTGAGCAAATCATCATTGGAGATCTGATCGCCGCCCCGGAACCCTTCGAGCCCGCGATGCTGCTTCACGTGGGCGAGCGCCGCCGACAGGTCGATGCCACCCTTGTTGTAGTAGCCGCCGCTCTTGTCGCTGATCGCGACGATCTTACATCCCTCGCGCTGCAGCAGCTGAGCGGCGATGGAGCCGACATTGCCGAACCCCTGCACCGCGATGGTGGTCCCCTGCACCGGCATGCCGAGGTGCTTCAGCGCCTCCTTGGTGACGATCATGCATCCGCGGCCCGTCGCTTCGCGCCGCCCCAGCGAGCCGCCCATCTCAACCGGCTTGCCGGTGACGACGGCGGTGACGGTATGTCGCATGTGCATGGAATACGTGTCCATCACCCACGCCATCACGCGCTCGTTCGTGTTCACGTCGGGCGCGGGCACGTCGGAGTCGGGACCGAGCGTCGCGATGATACCAGCGGTGTAACGTCGTGTGAGGCGCTCGAGCTCGCCGGCGCTCAGCTTGAAGGGATCGCAGACCACACCACCCTTTGATCCACCAAAGGGCAGATTGACGACGGCGCATTTCCACGTCATCCAGGCCGCGAGAGCCTTCACCTCCTCCAGCGTCACCTGCAGATCGAAGCGAATGCCGCCCTTGGCCGGACCCCGCGACGTGTTGTACAGCACGCGGTATCCCGTGAAGACCTCAACTTCACCATTGTCCATCAACGTCGGCACCGAGACGATGATCTGCTTCTCCGGATGCCGCAGCACCTTGTACAGCCCCGGCTCCAGGTCCAGCAGCTCGGCAGCACGATCGAAGCGAGACATCATCGCCTCGAACGGATTTTCCTCGTTCAGGAAACGGTCCTTGTCAGGACGGACTATTCTATCGGTCGGTAGTCGAAGGTCGGTTGCCATGATGGGATGAAGTCGGGCCGATCGCAGCGAGAATCGCCTCGGGCGCGCGAACGTTCACGCCCCAGTCTCTGGGTCAGTTCATCGAGAATATGCTCGACCCCGCCGACCCCGCGCTCGACGCTAACGCGCTGAGAAACATACCATAACGTTGGCGCTTCGCGAGGCCAGCGCGGTGCCAGCTTCACCGCGTCCTTCAACGTGCAGATGGCGAGCCCGTCGGACGGGATCGATCGCGCGAAGCGCTCGATCTCATCCGGCTGGAAGTGATGATGATCCGCGTACGTCTCCGCGACCACACGACCGCCGCTCGCCTCCAACTGCCGAACAAACGCGCTCGGATCTCCGATTGCCGTCATCACGCGAACATCTCGGCCGGCGATATCCGTGATAGGACGGCGACGCTCTACGTCGTCCTGCGATACGCTCCGAAGCTCCTCCGGCACCAGACTCACCGTGGACCGCGGGACACGGGGCGCAATTGCAGCGAGCGCCTCGTTCACCGCGTTCACGTCGGAGTCGGAGGCTGCCTTTCGTGTCACGAGCACCATTGTCGCGCGACGAAGCGCCGTGAGTGGCTCCCTGAATGGGCCAGCCGGCAGCAGACGCGTCGAGAGCGTCCACCGATCGGCGCTCACCAGCACGAGATCGATCACTCGCGACACCTGCCGGTGTTGGAACGCGTCGTCGAGGACGGCGACTGTGGCTCCCGCCGCCCGTGCCCTCGCGATCCCGCTCACGCGCTCAGGCGCCACGACCACCGGAATCGTCGGATTCAATCGCGCATGTACCAGTGGCTCGTCCTCACCATATCCGCGGAGGACGATCGCCGGCTGCTCACCACGCTCGATCAATTCCGTCGCGATCCACGCGGCGATCGGCGTCTTCCCGGTACCGCCGACGGTCAGATTCCCGACGCTCACGGCAGGGAGTACGGGCTGATGCGTCGTGAGCACGCCGGTATCGTACAAAGCGTCCCGGACGCCAATCGCAACGCGGTAAACCGCTTCCGTCGGTGCGAGAGTCGCCCGTGCGAGACGTGCCATCACGTCGTTGCCGAACCAGATGCGATCGACGACATCACGCATCGGCATTGCGCTCTACCTCCAGCATGAGCTGCTGGAAGCGTGATGTCTCCTGCGCGGCTGCCCGGGGGTTCGCAGCATCCAACAGCACCGGATCCGAGTAGGCGATACGCACCCTGCTGAACGGCTTCGGGATGACGAAGCGGTCCCACGACGAGAGACGCCATGCGCGGTTTGCTGCCAAGCCGACGGCGATCACTGCCGCGCGACCGCGTTGTGCCGCGATGAGCGCGCCCGGCGCGAACGAGCGCGCCGGGCCCCGTGGTCCATCCGGAGTGACTGCGATGTCGTGTCCGTCCCTGAGCTCGCGCGTGAGCCCGACGAGCGCTCGACTCGCCCCACGCGTCGTCGACCCTCGCACCGTACGGAAGCCTAACGATTCGGCGACTCGGGCGATCAGCTCGCCGTCGCGATGCTCGCTGATGAGCACTGCCACTCCTTCGCCGCGGTGCTGATAGAGTAGTGGCAGCATGTCGCCATGCCAGAGCGCGAAAACGATTGGACGGCGCTCACGGCGCATTCGGTCGACAGTCGTCTCGCCATTGATCACGCGAATCCGCCACGTCCAGCCGAGAAGCCGCACGAGCGGCACGCCGAGACGGACGATCCAGCGCATCCGTCGCGCGCGCCTTCGCTCCGCGCGGAGGGAGTCGCGCACGTCGGGTGCGGCTGGGGGCGCGGGCGACACACTCAACTGGCCTCCCGCCGCTCAGCGCTTCCCGCCAACTCGAGAGCCATCGTCGCGACACGCCGCGAGGCTCCAGCCGTACCCAATGCATCGCGCACGCGCGCCAGTTCGTCCACCATCCGTGCACGGGCGGCGCTCGTGGCATCCAGCAGTGGCTCGAGCGCATCCGCGACCGCGTTCGGTTTGAGTGCGCTCTGCACGAACTCCGGCGCCACCTGGTGACCCGCGACCACGTTCACGAGCCCGATGTGAGGGATCTTCACGAGCCGGCGGGCCGCCGCGTACGTCACGGCGTTCGTCCGGTACGCGACGACAAGTGGGCACCCCGCGACCGCCGCCTCGAGCGTTGTCGTGCCGCTCTTGCACATTGCCGCATCCGCGGCGCGCAGCACTGTGAACGACGCCGATCGAACGATCGGATACGGGCACGCGCGCTCATCCAGCCGCACGTGGGGCGCTGCGCTCACGACGATACGCAGCCCGGGCCGGCGGCGCTCCAGCTCGCGCGCCGTCGCGACGAAAGGCTCCAGATGGCGCCCGATCTCCTGAGCGCGACTTCCCGGAAAGAGCGCGAGCATCGTCACCTCGTTAGGCACGCCGAGCTGCTGGCGCGCTTCAGCGCGACTCGGAAGACGCTCGGCGCGGTCCAGCAGGGGGTGTCCAACGAAAGTCGTGGTCACGCCGTGCTCTCGCAGCAGCCGCTCCTCGAACGGTAGAATCACGGCCGCGCGGGTCACCGTTCGCGCGAGCTCGGACAGTCGTCCCGCACCCCACGCCCAGACCTGTGGCGTTATGTAATAGAGCACCGGCACGCCCGCGGCCGTCGCCTCGGCCGCGAGCTTCATGTTGAAGCCGGGATAATCGATCAGCACCAGGAGCGCCGTGTTCCCGCTGCGAATCATCCGGCGGAGATTCCGCAGCAGCGCCCAGTGCTTGGGCACGTGCCGGAGCACCTCGACGAAGCCCATCACCGCGAGCTGCTCGACATGCTCGATCAGCTCGACGCCGGCGTCGCGCATCGCGTCGCCACCGATGCCGATCAGCCGGTATGGCGCGTTTCGGGCTCGTAGCTCCGACGCGACGCCAGCCGCGTGAAGGTCGCCGGACGCCTCGCCGGCGACAAACAGGATGTCACGCACCGGCGGCCACGTGTGTGCCGGCCGCGAGCGATGGCAACGTTCGCTCGATCTCAGCGACGATCCTGAGCGCGACCGCGAGCGCTTCGCGTCCATCATCGCCGCTTACCGTGACCGCCTGTCGCCCTTGGACCGCCAACAGGAAGCTCTCGAACTCCAGCCGGAGCGGCTCGCCTTCGGGCGCCGTGATTGGCACCCGCTCGACGAATGCCTCGATGGCCTGTGCGCCCTTCGCGAGCTCCGCGAGGTCGACGTCGCGGCGCAGCCGAAAGAATTCCCCCTCGCCAGATGCGAGATCGAGCGAGAGATAGCCGCTCTCCTGAAAGATTCTGACCTTTCGCATCCGCTCGCGTGACACGCGGCTCGCGGTGATGTTCGCGACGGCACCATCCTCGAACCGCAATCGCGCGTTGGCAATGTCGACGAACGGCGTCAGGACCTGCACGCCCACCGCGGAGACATCCTTGATGTGGCCGCCGACGAGCGTTCGTACGAGGTCGATGTCATGGATCATCAGATCCAGCACGACCGCGACATCGGCGCCGCGTGGGTTGAATGGAGCCAGCCGGTCGCTCTCGATGAAGCGGGCCTTCTCGACGTGGGGAAGGGCCGCGCGAATCGCGCGGTTGAATCGCTCCACATGACCCGTCTGAACGAGGGCCCCCGTGCGCTTGGCAATCGCGAGCAGCTCGTCGGCTTGAGCGAGCGTCGCCGCGATGGGCTTCTCGATGAGCAGATGCTTACCGGCACCCAGCGCCGCTTTGGCGACTTCATAGTGCGCCGGCGTTGGTACGACGACCGTCGCGGCGTCGACCGCCTCGATCAGATCCTCGACGCGTTCGAACGCCCGCACACCGAGCTCCGTCGCAACCTGCGCCGCGCGCTCGCCGCGGGCTTCGAAGAAGCCGACGAGCTTGGCGCCTGGGACGTCGCGGAGGATGCGAACGTGATGATATCCGAGCGCACCAGCACCGATGACTCCAATGCGCACGTCGCGTGCGGCCGTTGCCATGTCAGATCACCAGGCCGCGATCGCTGCGATCGAGAAAGCTCAGGAATTCCTCAACTTCCGGAAAGCGCTGCAGCTCTTCCTCGGCGCGCTCGCGCGCTTGCGAGAGATTCAGGTCGGAATTGAAGAACAAGCGATAGGCCCGCTTCAGCTCGCGCTGAACGTCTTCCGACACGCCGTTGCGCTGCAGGCCAACCTTGTTCAGGCCGTACAGACGAATCGGGTTCCCGTTCGCTTTCACATACGGCGGCACGTCCTTCGACACCCGCGAGCAGCCGCCGGTGAAGCTGTACCTCCCGATCTGCACGAACTGGTGCACCGCCGATTGTCCCGACACGATCGCCTTGTCGTCGATGGTCACGTGCCCGGCGAGTTGCACCGTGTTCCCGAGGATGACGCCGTCGCCGATGTGGCAGTCGTGCGCGAGGTGCACGTAGGACATGATGAAGCACTGCTTCCCGACTGTCGTCTTGAACGACTGCGCGGTGCCACGGTTGATCGTCGAGTACTCACGAATCGTCGTGCCCTCGCCCACCTCAACCGTCGTCGGCTCTCCCTTGTATTTCAGATCCTGCGGGTCGCCGCCGAGGATGCTCCCTGAGCCGACCTTCACGTTCGGCGCGAGAATGACGTTCCGCTCGAGCGTCGCCCGCGCCGCGATGACGCACCCCTCCGCGACGACGCACCCGTCCCCGATGATCGCGAACGGCCCGACCTCGACGCCCTCATCAAGTTGAGCATCCTTTGAAACGATCGCGGTCGGATGAATGCGCGCGCTCATCGATCCCGCACCATCGCGCCCATCTCGGCCTCGGCCACGATCTCGCCGTCGACCTTCGCCACCCCGTGCATCTTGCACATCATCCCGCGCACCTGGAGCATATCGAGCTCGAAGCGCAGTTGATCACCGGGCTTCACGGGCCGACGCCACTTAACGTTGTTCAAGGACGTGAAGTACACCACCTTGCTCTGCGGGTCGGGAACCGCGCCGAGGAGAAGCATTCCTCCCACCTGCGCCATCGCCTCGATGATCAGCACGCCGGGCATGATGGGATGGCCGGGGAAATGACCCTGAAAGAACGGCTCGTTGATCGTCACGTTCTTCACCCCGACTACCCGCTTGCCGGCCTCGATCTCGAGAATCCGGTCGACGAGAAGAAAGGGATAACGGTGCGGAAGCACCTTCATGATGTCTTCAACGTCCATGATCCGGCTCGATTCGCTCGGCGTTAGCTCCTTCATCGTATCCCTCACCGCGTCCTTCATCGCTCGAACGAGCAGCACCGTGCCGCGATGGCTCGGCTTGATCGCCCGCACTCGCGCCAGCACTCTTGCGCCGGCGAGCGCGAGGTCGCCAACGCAGTCCATCGCCTTGTGCCGCACGAATTCGTCTGCCCACCGCAGCTCATTTTCCACGACGCCATCGTCACCAACCACCACGGCGTTCTGCGTCGATGCCCCGCGGATGAGGCCCTTCGCTCGCAGCGCCTCGACCTCGTGCACGAAGCCGAATGTGCGCGCTCGCGCGAGCTCACGCTCGAAGCTGTCCGCCGTCACGCGATATTCGCCGTGCTGCTTTCCGATCAACGGGTGGGGAAAGTCGATGGTGACATCCAGCTCGAGCGAGGACGCGGGCACGGCTTCGTAAATCGAATCGCCGTCGCAAAGACGAACCGGTTGCCGCAGCTGTAAATACTGCGCTTCCCCGGCCTGCTCCGCGATCCCTGCCTCGCGTAAGGCGTCAACGAACGGCTGCGCGCTGCCGTCCATGACCGGGGGCTCCGGCCCACTCAGCTCGATGACGACGTCGTCAAGCTCTCGGGCCAGTACCGCCGCGAGCACATGTTCCACGGTGTGTACCGCCACCGGCTCCTTCCCGAGCTGCGTCCGCCTCTCCGTCAGGACGGCGTGATCCACACGCGCCGGGATCAGTGGCGCTCCAGGCAGATCGGCACGGCGAAACACGATGCCCGCCCCACTCGGCGCGGGAAGGAAAGTCAGCTGGCAGGGCACGCCGAGGTGCAGTCCGACGCCCTCCAGCGACGTCGCGCGCGCGATCGTGCGGCGCGTCATTGATCCTTCGCGGGTCCCCGCGTGGCGGAGTTGAGCAACTTCTCGAGATGACGCATGAGTGGGACGAGCCTGAACAGCGCCGCCTGGGCGCGTAACGCTTCCTTATGCGGACGGGCCGGGTAGCCGGACCAGGTCTCGCCGGCCGGAATATCGCCGAACACACCTGCCTGCGCGGCCACCGTCGCGCCCTTGCCGATCGTGTGGTGTCCGCTCATGCCGGCCTGCCCCGCGATAATGCAGCCATCCTCGACGCGCACCGATCCCGCGATCCCGACCTGCGCCATGATCAGGCAGAGGCGCCCGATCCGACAGTTGTGCGCGATGTGCACGAGATTGTCGATCTTCGTGCCCGCGCCAATCACGGTGTCGTCGATGCTGCCGCGATCGATCGTCGTGTTCGCGCCAATCTCGACGTCGTCTTCGACGATACAACGGCCGACGTGCGGAATCTTGTCGTGGCGGCCGCCGCGAAAAACGTAACCGAAGCCGTCGGAGCCAAGCCGCGCGCCAGCATGCACGATCACCCGCTGACCGATCACCGCTCCGGTGTATGCCGTGACGGCCGGATACAGGTGACTCTTCGCACCCACGTGCACGTCGGCGCCGAGGACGACATGCGCGTCGATCACGACATCGTCCTCGATCCGGGCACCGGCGCCAATCACCGCGAACGGACCGATGCTGACGTTCGCGCCCAGGCGCGCGTCTCGTCCGATCACCGCGGTCGGATGGATGCCCGGCGCCGCGCGTGGCGTCAAGTAGAACTTCGGGATCAACGACAGTAGCGCGTCGTGCGGCTTCTCCACCACGATCCGCGCCCTAGCCGCGCCCGGCGATTCGACGAGCTCCGGCGTGACGAGTACGACGCCGGCTCGCGACTCCGCGAACAAGGACGCGTACTTCGGCGATGAGAGAAAGCTCAACTCCTCGCCGTGCGCCCGATCCAGCGGCGCGATACCACGCACGCGCGCGGCCGGATCGCCCACGAGCCGGCCGCCGACCTCGGTCGCAATAACGTCGGCGGTGAGGACGATTCCGCCCTCACCGCCGTCTTCGTGCGATCGTGCTTCCCGAATCACCGCGGCTTACGCGTCACGCCTGCCGGTGCGGAAACGGGTGCGCCTGCCTTGGGCGTCGGACTCGACGCCACCGTTCTCAATCGCGCGACCACACGATCCGTGATATCCAGATTCTTGTCATACGACAGGATCAGATTCGGATCGCCGGTGATGATCATCGAATAGCCATCTTCGGTGCGAATGTCATCGAGCACCTTCTTGACCTGCTCCATGATTGGCGCCATCAGCTCATTCTGGCGCTGCTGCGCCTGCTGCGAGAGCTGCTGCTGCTTCTCCTGCAGCGAGCTCTGCAAATCGCGCATCGACTTCTGCCGCGCCTCCTTCTGGGCCGCGGTGAGCGTCGGCTCTGCCTTCTGATAAGCTGTGAAGAGGGTGTTCAACGAATCGTTCATCCTCTTCAGCTGATCCGTATACCCTCGTGTCTCACGAGCGTAAGCGGACTCCGCCTGACTCCGTCCCGGTGCGTTGTCCAACAGCGTCGCCGTGTTCACGAACGCGATCCTGAACTGGGAGGACGTCGACTGGGCCTGAGCCGCTTTCGAAAATCCGAGGAACAGTGTGAGCACAGCCAGCGTCAAGCATGCCGTGCGGAGAAACGAGCGCATTTGAAAAAACTCCGATTAGAAGATCTGTCCGAATTTGAAGTGCACTTGCCACTTGGGATCGCGAAGGCCCTGCTCGTTCACGCGATCGAGACCATACCCCAGGTCCACTCCGAGTGGTCCCAGCGGTGTCACGATCGAACCGCCAACACCAACGCCTCGGAACAATCGCGTGGGATTGAAATCACGCGGACGCGCCCAGAGGTTGCCAGCGTCGTAGAAGGCGTCGAGGTACAGCATCTGGTTGAAGCGAAGCCCAAGCTCGACGCTCTGGGTGTAGAACGCGTTTCCGAACGACGCCCGCGTCGCCGTATACGAGCTGGTCTGCGGGATATAGCCATTCGGCGTGATCGAGAATTCCTCGTAACCACGGAGCGCTTCCCCATACTGAACGCCGCCGAGCGAGAACGCCTGCGAGACGAAGAATGGTCCGGGATCGCCGAAGACGCCGCCCATTCGGGTCGAGAGCCCCGCGATCAGCTTCACGGGAGACGACCCGATGTCGCCACCCCCGAAGCTCGCCAGCGTGGCGTACGAGCGCATCTCCGCCGTGTAGCGCTGGAATGACGCGCTTCCGCCGAGCGGGCCACCGTTAAACTGCGCCGAGATGGATTGGGTCGTGCCGGCGGATGGGAACGGCAGGTCGATGCGTGTATCCCTCGTCAGCGTCGAACCAACGCTGGAACGGAAGCAGTTGTTACATGCGATGGTCGAGACGAGGCCTGTTCCACCATAGCTCACCCGCTCGCCGCCGTAGCTCACGAATAGTCGGGTGTATCGCGGCGACCATGGAACCGGTAAACCGAATTGAAGCTGCCCACCAACGCGTTTGCTCCGACCGAGATTGGCGATGATGTAGCGTGACTGGCTGTCGTACGCGTTGATCGTCCCCGAGATGCGCGACTCGCGAATGTTTGGATCCGTGTACGCCAGATTGAAGTCGTTGATGTACTGGCCGAACTGCCATTGCAGCGACCCCTTCTTGCACATGCCGAAGAGATTCGGCTGCTCGAATCCCACGAAGCCGCCCACCCCGACGCCCTGTCCGACGGAAGCGCCAAAATTCACGTTGCCGGTGCGCTTTTCCTTCAGGTGGAAGACAATGTCGACGTCGCCCTTCTCGTTAGGCCTCGTTTCCGGCGCGGGAAGCGGCGTCTCGAAGAAGCCGAGGTTCGCGATGCTCTGATAGCTGCGAATCAACAGCTCGCGATTGAAGACATCGCCCGGCAGAACCATCAACTGATCGCGAACGCAATTCTCCGCCGTGATGTCGTTGCCCATGATCTCGACGCGATTCACGATCGCCGGCGTCCGCTCGTCGATCTCCCACCGCAAGTTCACGGTCGGCACTGAATCCTTTCCGACCCTTCTGCGCTCGATGACTGGCCTCACCTGCGCGTAGATGTAGCCTTCGTTCGCGTAGGCCTCCTGCACCTTCGCCGTGGCATCGTCCCAGCGGCTCTTGTCGAAGATGTCGGTGCCGTTGTCGCTCCGGTGGAAAACACCCTTCACTGTTTCCGTGAGCGACTTCGTGTGCTCACCGAACGGATAGAATCGCGCGATCTGGTCGCTCGAGAAAACCTTCGCGCCGACCACCTCGAAATCCCCGACGCGGTACTGCGGCCCTTCCGCCAGACCGATGGTCACGAGCGCTTTTCCACGATCGCGATCGACGATCAGGGTATCGCGCTGCACCTGCATGTCGATGAAGCCGTGTTGCCCGTAAATACCCGGAATGCGCTCCGTGACGTCGCCGGCAAGCTTGTCGGCGTCGTACTCGCCCTTCTTCCACCACCAGAAGCCCTCCGGTTTCGTCTGCATCGCGGAGACGACCAGCTTGTCTGGAAGAGCCTTGTTTCCGGATACGTCGATTCCAGACACGGCAAGCCGGCTGCCCTCGTTCACGTGGAAGGTGATCTTCACCTGCCCATTCACGACTGCCGTATCGACTTTGACGGTCGCCAAGGGATAGCCTTCCGCTTCGTACATCGAATCGATGCGCGCAACCGAGCGAGCCACCTGGTTCGGATCCACCGGACGCCCAACGAGTAGATCGACCCTGTCTCGCACCGAGTTCAGCGAGAGGTGATCCGGGCCTGTGACGTCGACGTCACTCAGGACCGGCCGTTCCCTCACGTCGAAGGCGAGAACGGCTTTTCCATTCGCCCCGACCGTACAGGACGTGGCGACATCCTCGAACTGGCCAGTGGCGTAGAGATTCTTGATGGCGCGCTGGAGGACGCCTGCGCTCAGCGCAATTCCCGGCGAGATCCCCGCGTCGCCGCGGAGCATCGTCTCGGAGATTCGCTGATTGCCACGGAATACCACGCTGTCTGGCGTTGCGCACGGTCCAGTGACTGGAACGTTGCCGCCAGCTTGCTGCGACCAGGCCGGGGCTGAGGCGACGACGACCAGCGCAGCTGCCTGCATGAGGCTGCGGAGTCGATTCATGGGCCAAATATACACAGAAACACGTTAGCCAGGTCCGTGTCCGGGCCTGGCTAACGTGTTTCTTAATCTTCCGGCCCGCGATCAGGCCTTGGTCGTACTCGTGAGAACTTTGAAGCCGAGCTTCGAGCCGTCCGGTGCAACCTCGACCTCGATCTCGTCGCCACGGGCGAACTCACCCATGAGGATCTTCTCGGAGAGCGGATCCTCGATGAATTTCTGGATCGCCCTCTTCAACGGACGAGCTCCGTACGCCTCGTCGTAGCCATGCTTGACGAGGAAGTCGGTCGCCGCGTCGGTGAGCGTCAAGGTCAGCTCCTCCTCGGCCAGTCGCTTGCGCACATCCTTCAGCAGGATGCTGACGATCTGCGCGATGTGCTCTCGGCTGAGCGGATGGAACACGATCGTATCGTCGAGCCGGTTCAGGAACTCTGGATTGAATACAATTTTGAGTTCCTCTCGAACCTTTTCGGCCATGCGATCGAAGCTGTGCGCCGAATCGCCCGTCGCAAAGCCCAGCGTCTTGCCCTTCGTTAGGTCTCTGGCGCCGACATTCGACGTCATGATCACGACTGTGTTCTTGAAGTCGATCACTCGGCCGTAGTTGTCGGTGAGGTGGCCCTCGTCGAGAACCTGAAGCAGGATGTTGAAGACATCGGGGTGCGCCTTCTCGATTTCGTCGAGCAGGATGACCGAGTAGGGCTTGCGCCGCACGGCCTTCGTCAGCGTACCCGAATCCTCGTACCCGACGTACCCTGGCGGCGCGCCGATGAGACGCGACACCGAGAACTTTTCCATGTACTCCGACATGTCGACGCGAATCAACGCCTGCTCGTCGGCGAACAGGAACTTCGCCAGCGCGCGCGCCAACTCCGTCTTACCGACGCCAGTCGGGCCCGAGAAGATGAAAGAGCCGATCGGCCGCCGCGGATCCTTCAGACCCGCTCGGCTGCGGCGAATCGAGCGCGAGATCGCGCGAATCGCCTCGTCCTGGCCGATCACCGTCTGGTGCATCTCGTCTTCCATCCGCAGAAGCCGTGAGGTCTCCGCTTCCTGAAGACGCGTCACCGGAATTCCCGTCCACCGGCTGACGATGAACGCGATCTCCTCCTCCCCGAGAACCGGTCGGAAGGACTGCCGGCGCTTTTCCCACTCCTCCTGCTTCCGCCGGATGTCGCTCTGGAGCTCGCGCTCCTTGTCGCGCAGCGACGCCGCCTTCTCGAAATTCTGATCGCGAACGGCCGCTTCCTTGTCCGCGTTCACCTTCTCGAGTGCCGTCTTGAGCTCCGCAACCTCGGGCGGAGGAGCCTGCGCTGCGAGACGTGCACGTGCACCCGCCTCGTCGATCACGTCGATTGCCTTGTCAGGCAGGAAGCGATCGGTGATGTAGCGCTCCGAGAGCTTCGACGCGTTGACGAGTGTGGTGTCGGGAATCGTGACCTTGTGGTGATCCTCGTACTTCTTGCGAAGCCCCTTGAGGATCTCGACCGTCTCGTCGACCGTTGGCGGGTCGACGATGACCGTCTGGAAGCGACGCTCGAGGGCGCCGTCCTTCTCGATGTACTTGCGGTACTCGTTGAGCGTCGAGGCGCCAACGCACTGCAGCTCACCGCGCGCGAGCGCGGGCTTGAGCATGTTGCTCGCGTCGATCGCGCCTTCGGCCGCGCCCGCGCCAACGAGCGTATGCAGCTCGTCGATGAACAGGATGATGTTCTTGTTCTGCGCGATCTCGTTCATGACCGCCTTGAGGCGCTCCTCGAACTGACCGCGGTATTTCGTTCCCGCGATCACGGCCGCCATGTCCAGCGACAGGACGCGGTGGTCGCGCAGCGACTCGGGGCACTCGCCATTCGCGATCAACTGCGCCAGTCCCTCAACGATTGCCGTCTTGCCGACACCCGGCTCGCCGATGAGGACAGGGTTGTTCTTTTTCCGACGCGTGAGCACTTCCATCACGCGCTGGATCTCCTTCGCGCGCCCGATCGTCGGATCGAGCTGCCCCTCCGCCGCGAGCTGAGTAAGATCTCGGCAGAAGTGGTCGAGCGCCGGCGTCTTCGACTTCTTCTCGCCCTTCGGCTGGGCCGTCTGCGGAGCGCCGCTCCCCTGCTGCGCCGTGGCGCCGCCCTGCGGCGAGTCGGTGCCGAGAATGCGCAGCGTCTCCGCCCGCGCGGCCTCGAGATTCACCCCAGCATCGGTGAGTACCTGCGCGGCAATGCCCTTCTCCTCGCGTAAGAGCCCGAGAAGAAGATGCTCCGTTCCGACATAGCTGTGATTCAGCTCGCGCGCCTCGCTCATGGCGAGCTCGAGCACCTTCTTTGCGCGCGAGGTATAAGGAAGGTCCGGCCCAGTAGTCTGAGCGGCTTTCCCCTTTTTGACCGTTTCCTCGATTTTCTGCTGAATCTCGTCTAGCTCGACGGACAGATTCTGCAGAACGGTGGCCGCCACGCCCTCACCCTCTCGGATGAGGCCAAGCAGGATATGCTCGGTCCCCACGTACTCGTGGTGGAGGCGTGCGGCCTCCTCTCGCGCCATCGCGAGGACCTT
>JAJKIR010000152.1 GCA_021154325.1 Gemmatimonas sp. | reverse complement strand
CTCGGCTCGGATCGGCAGCACGACCGCGTCATGGCGCGTCGCCTAACGAAGCTCCGGTGATCATACGACGCTGCAGTTGGCCGCGTACGGAGCTCGACATCGCTTATCACGATCGGGAATGGGGCGTCCCCGAGCACGACGATCGGGCGCTCTTTGAGCTGTTGACGCTCGAGGGCGCGCAGGCCGGCTTGAGCTGGTCCACGATCCTCAAGAAGCGAGACGGCTATCGTGAGGCGTTCGCGAACTTCGATGCGACGCGCGTTGCGCGTTTCACTCCCGCTCGGGTGGAAAAGCTCCTGGCGAACGCCGGCATCGTTCGGAACCGGCTCAAGATCGAGAGCACGGTCACGAACGCCACCGCCTTCCTTCGCGTCATTCGCGAAGAAGGTTCGTTCGATCGATACGTCTGGCGCTTCGTTGGGGGTGCGCCACTGCAGAGTCACCGACGCCGTGGCGAGATCCCTGCGACCACGCCCGAATCCGACGCCATGAGCAAGGACCTGAAGAAGCGCGGCTTTCGCTTCGTGGGCTCCACCATCTGTTACGCGTTCATGCAAGCGGCGGGAATGGTGAACGACCACACCATCGACTGCTTCCGTCATCGGGAGCTCTCGGGCGAAAAGGCCGGGGTCAGCGAAACGAGGCGGACACGGGCATAGTCGGGCGGCTCGGCACTGGCACCGCGGAGCGAAATCCGAGAAGTTGAAGAGGCCAGCGCGGCCCAAGAATGGATCGGCGCCCGCGAATGGCCCGCCACCAGCGGCGCGGCGGAGCCAGGCCACCACAGCATCGACATGCGCACCAGGAACGATACGCCTACCACATCGACGACGGCGGCGCCGTCGCGTCGCCTAACGGCGTTGCCGACGTATGTCTTTGCCTGGCTCGATGAGCTGAAGGCGGAGGCGCGCGCCCGCGGCGCCAATCTGCTCGATCTGGGAATCGGCAATCCCGATCAACCGACGCCCCCGGCAATCGTGGACGCCATCGCGCGCGCGTACGCTGATCCGCGGACGCATGGCTATCCACCATTTCGCGGCATGGCGCGCTTCCTTGGCGCGGTCACCAACTTCATGAAGAGCCGCTTCGGTGTCGCTCTCGACGCCGAGCGCGAGGTTCTCTGCACGAGCGGAGGCAAGGAGGGAATCGCGCACCTCGTCATGGCCTTCGCCGACGAGGACAGCATCGCGCTCGTGCCGAGTATCCATTATCCGGTTCATGGTCGGGCCGCCCCCCTTGTCGGGGCCCAGGTCGAGCTGTTGCCGATCAGCCCCCAGAACGGTTACCTGCCCGATCTCGACGCCATTCCGGCATCCGTCGCTCGCAAGGCGCGATTGTTGATGCTGAACTACCCCCACAACCCCACGGGCGCGGTGGCGTCGTTAGGCTTCTACGAGGAGGCAGTCGCCTTCTGCGCGCGGTACGGGATTGTGCTCGTCTCCGACCTGGCGTACAGCGAGATCACGTTCGATGGGTACATCGCGCCAAGCGTGCTCGAGGTGCCCGGCGCGGCCGAGGTGGCGGTGGAGTTTCACTCGTTGTCCAAGAGCTTCAACATGGCGGGCTCGCGTATCGGGTTCGCTGCTGGCAATGCCGAGCTGATCGACGCGCTGTACGGAGTGCGGACGAACATGGGCTATGGGACGCCAGCGGCCATCCAGGAGGGAGGAGCGTTCGCGCTCGATCACGTGCGCGAGTTCGCCAGGCCGGTTGCCAAACGTTACGAGCAGCGGCGCGACGTCGTGGTCGAGGGCTTTCGGGCGCTCGGCTGGGAGGTGAATCCGCCGGCGGCAACGATGTTCGTCTGGCTCCGCGTCCCGACCGGCTTCGATTCGCAGGGGTGGTCTCGCCATCTCATCGATCGAGCCGGCGTCGTCGTGACACCAGGTAATGCCTTTGGCCCGGGCGGCGAGGGATTCTTCCGAGTCTCGCTCGTCGCGGAGGCTGACGTGATGGGCGAGGCATTCACCCGAATGCGTGACGCGGGCGTGCGGTTCGCTCGCGACTGACCACTCCCGAGCTTTCGACGATGAGGCTCACCGAGGCGCTTTTGCGCCGCGCCGAAGCGGCGCTGACCTTCGATCCCCACGAAGAGCGCCGCGCGCTCCTCGATCGCACGACCGTCGCCGCCGCTGACGCCGCCACACTGCGCCGCCGGATCGCGCAGGCGTTAGGCGAAGGGTCGGACGCCGCTCAGCTGGCGGTAGATCGGCTCGTAAGTGGCGGCGATCATCTGAACGCGAGCTATCTCGAGCGGGGAATGATCGCGGCCGACGCGGTCGCCCGCATCGAGGTCCGGAACGGCGAGAGTGAGCTGGTGGGCCACGCCACGGGGTTCATGGTATCGCCGCGCCTGCTCCTCACGAATCACCACGTGCTCCCCACGGCGGACGACGCGGCGCAGAGCTGGCTTCACTTCCGCTACGAGTACGACGCCCTCGGCCGGCTGCTCCAGCCGTGTGTGTTCGGCCTCGAGCCCTCCACGCTGTTTTTCACGGACGCGGAGCTGGACATCACCGTCGTCGCCGTTGCGCCGCAGACACCCGACCGGCGGCAGCGCGTTTCTCGCTTCGGTTGGCTGCGACTTTCGGCGAGCGCCGACACGATCGTGCCGGGCGAGTGGCTGACGATGGTGCACCACCCCGAGGGCCGGCCCAAGCAGGTCGCTCTCCGTCAGAACTTGCTCATCAACCGAACCGGCGGCGATCTTTGGTACGCCACGGAAACCGCGCCGGCTTCGTCGGGCGCGCCGGTGTTCAATGATTCCTGGCAGGTCGTCGGCGTGCACAGGCTCGGGGCGCCCGTGCGCGACCGCGCGGGCAACGTACTCACCACGGATGGCGAGCACTGGACCGCCGACAGCGATGAAACGCGCATCGTCTGGCGCGCCGGTGTCGCCACGCCGGCGCACGAGGTCCTCGGTGCGCTCGCCGCCATGCATGGTGAGCATCCACTCATCGCGCAGCTGCTCGCGGAATCGGATACGGATGCGGCCGAAGCCATCGTGGTTCCCCTCGGCTCGGGCGCCGACGCAGACACTGCCCGTGGCCGGATGGAGCAAGCGGATGACGAAGCCATCGCACCCGTGCGCGGCGAGCGCGAAGCGTTGATTCCGATCTCGAACGGCGATGGCGCGCACGCCGATCACGACGGGCCCGAGGAAGCGCTCACGGTGACTGTTCCGCTCCGCATCACGGTGCGGCAGAGCAACGGCTCCGGCCGCGCGCCGGCGCTCGGCGTGAACCTCAGCTGATCCGCGGCGTCACTGATACTGGATGTAGACGGGCTTCGGTATCAGGTGCAGGAGCTCGCGCGGCGTGATAAGCGCCTCGCCCGACTTCGCGTCGTTGTGAAAGAAGAGCTTGAATCCGGTGTACTGCACCGGTGCCGCAATCTCGTAGTCGCGATACGAATCGAACTTGAGCCACGGCGGCCCCCAGCCGTCCATGTCCATCACGATCTGCACTCGCGGATCGAGCCGAATCTCGCGCGGATTCGGTACCATCCGCTTCGTGAAGCGGTGCACGACGAGCACCTTGGGCGGGAGATTCTTCTGCGCCGCGAGATCGGAGAGCGTGCGCACGGCGTAGTTCACGTCCGCAGCCATCATCGTCCCGATCTTCGTGCCGGGCCTGAGCCCCTCCTTGTCGTAATGCATCGAGAATTCGGGGTCGAGCCCGAGATGCACGTCCGGTCGCTCCAGGAAGTGCAGCAATCGCGGCAGCTCTGCCTGAACAGTGCTGTGGCCGACCTGAATGTCGAGGAAGAGCAGGGCGTGTTTGCGCTGTGCCCACTGATACACGCGCTCGATGAGCGTGTCCGGCATTCGTAGCCGATACATGCCGTCGCGGCCGGGTGAGCCCTGCGCGACGACGGCGATCAGGTGAAGTGCCGGCTGTACAGGCGTCGCGGGATCGGCGTCCTGCCAGCGCCGCACCTCCTGATCGAGCCGCGCGAGCATCTCGTCGACCGGGTATTCGCCGAGGACGCCCATCTTCTTCGAGAGCGGGTTTCCGTAAAAGGCCACGACCCGACGCTCGGGAAAGAGCGCGCCCGGAGGTGGCGCCGGTCCCTTCACTGGCCAGTCGCCCCGGTCGGTCGCGCGCATCCCGGCGCGGATCGCGGCCGCATAGGACACGCTGTCTACCTTGCTTCGGTTCTTGAGCACCGGCAGCGGCGTCGTCGCGGTGTGCGTGACGGAGGCCACGGCTGACGGTGGTGCGGCTGTAACGGTGGGCGAGTCTGGCCTTGCTGCCGTCGGGTTGCGAACGGTGTCGCGGGACGCGGTGTGCGCGCTATCGGCTCCCGTTGCGGTTTGTGGCGTCGAGGCCGTCGAGACAGGCGGCGCGCCCTTGCTCACCGATTCGGGGCCGCAGCCACTTGCCACCGCGATGATTGCGAGTGAGAGCACTCCCCCGACGAAATTGCGTGTTGTAGAGGGAAGCATGATTGACGGAGGATCTATGCGTGGCACGGAGAAGCGAGAGGCGCGCCACTCGTCGCGTCGCCGCTCCGATGGGTGTAAGGTAATCGCGAGTGCGTCGTGCGAGCCGTGGCGGGTCGATTCCGCCATCGATAAGTTCGCAGCGCGCCAGGAGGATTCATGAGAGCGTTGGTGACAATCATCGCGCTGGCCGGCGCCGCCGCGATCGGCGCATGCGGCGCCGGCGGATCCCGCGAGCGCGACCGTGTCGCGCAGAGCGGAGCGGCGGCGAAGCAGCCAGCGTGGGACCCGGCCGGCTGGCGTGCACCCTCGCTCGAGGCACTCGGGACCGACTCACTGGCCAGCGCCATTCGGCGCGGTCATGCCCTGGTCGCCGCTACGGCGGAGAGCCTGCCCCGTTTCGTCGGTGGCAATCTCAATTGCACGAGCTGTCACCTCGAAGACGGCCGGCGCGGCACGGCGGCGCCGCTCACCGGCACCTACGCCCGGTACCCGAGGTACATCGAGCGCACGGGCGCTGTCGTGTCGATGGAGGACCGAGTCAACTACTGCATGACGAGGAGCCTCGCAGGTTCGCGTCTGCCTAACGATAGTCGCGAGATGCAGGATATGCTTGCCTACCTCGCGTTCCTCTCGCGAGGCGTGCCGATGGGCTCGCATCTCGCGCAGGAGGGAATGCCCACCATGCCGAAGGACGTCGGCGACACCACCCGCGGCGTCGAGGTCTACAGAACGACGTGCGCCCGCTGCCATGGAACAGACGGTGGCGGGATGCTCAAGGTCCCTGCGCTCTGGGGCCCGAAGTCGTACAGCGTCGGCGCGTCGATGGCGCGCCAGGAGCGCGCGGCGTCCTTCGTCCGCCACAACATGCCTTTCGACAAGCCGGGGACGCTCACCGATCGGGAGGCGTACGACGTCGCTGCATATATCACGTCGAAGCCGCGTCCCGACATGCCGAACAAGACTCGCGACTGGCCCTTCGGTGGCGCGCCGGCGGACGTTCCATACGACACGAGAGGTCACCGGGCATTCCTGCCGCCGCCTCTCCTCCCCCGTACGAACCCGGCCAGCGCCATCGTTCCGCCGCCCCACCGAGCCGTCGGGGAGCGAGAGCGCTGACGCTTGCTCCTGCTCAGTCTCTTTCGGGACCCGGCTCGAGCTCCGCGCCGCCGCTGCCGGCCGAACCGAACTTCGGCGCGGTGAACTTGCCGGTCGTGGTGCGCGGAGGGTTTACGTCGTCGCTCCGATTCGCCGTCGGCGTATGCGCTTCCCCTTCTGCTTCATCCGCTGTTGCCGGTGGTTGGCTCTCGACGGGCGGCAACTCGCGCTCACGATCCATGATGCTCTCGTTTGTATAGTGTACTCTAAACTGTCGGCGCCGCGCGTCCACGCGCGGCGCCGCTGCTCCGGCCGTTTTCGTCAGGCCCTGGACGTCGCCCCGCGTATCAAGCGGAGGACGAACAGGAGCACGACGGCGCCGATGAAGGCCACGAAGATCACGCCACCCAAGCCGCCGAATGGCGAGCTCGTGCCGAGCGCGCGGAAGAGCCAACCACCGACGAACGCCCCGATGATGCCGATGATGATGTCACCGATGAGGCCGTAGCCGCTGCCACCCATCACCAGCGATGCGAGAACACCGGCAACCAAGCCAACGATGAGCCACGTGAGAATGGGCATGTTGCATCCTCTTGCTGACTGTTTCGCGATGAACCGTGTCGAGTCTCCTCCGGCAACTCACGTGCCCCACCCGACCTCGACCGTCCGATGAGCAACCCAGCACGTACCCGCACGGCATCGACACATGAGGCCATTCTCGCCGTGGTGCGGCGCATCCCAAGGGGACGCGTCGCGACATATGGCCAGATCGCGGCACTCGCAAAATTGCCACGGCAGCCGCGACTCGTGGGGTACGCGTTGCATGCGCTGTCGAGCAGCACGACCGTGCCGTGGCACCGCGTCATCAACGCTCGCGGCATGGTCAGCATCCGCTCGGATGGATCTGCGTCGCTCTCGCAGCGGTTGTTGCTCGAGCGTGAGGGCGTTCAGTTCGATGGCCGCGGCCGCGTCTCGCTCGAGCGCCACCAGTGGAAACCGACGCGCCGTTGAGGCGCGTCAGCTCGCGCGGCTGGCATAGGTCTCGAACCAGGCCGCCGCGTGGCGCGCGACCTCATCGAGCGCGCCCGGCTCCTCGAAGAGGTGCGTCGCACCGGGAATCACCTCCAACCGCGCGGTTGCGTGCAGCCGGGAGAGCGCCGCGCGATTCAGCTCGAGCACGACTTCGTCGCTCCCGCCCACGATCAGGAGCGTGGGCGCCAAGACCCGCTCGAGCGCCTCGCCAGCGAGATCAGGACGTCCGCCGCGCGAAACCACCGCCGCGACACGATCCGCCAGCTCGGCGGCAGCGACGAGCGCCGCGCCGCCGCCCGTGCTCGCGCCGAACATCGAGAGCGCGAGGGACGCAGTGGCATCTTCCGCGGCAAGCCACTCCGCGAACACGATGAGTCGCTCGGCGAGACGCCCGATATCGAATCGATACTCGCCCGAGAGCCGATCGAGCTCTTCCTCGTTAGGCGTGAGCAGGTCGATCAGGAGCGTCGCGAAGCCGTTCTCCTGGAGCACCGCCGCGACGTGCTTGTTCCGCGCGCTGAACCGGCTGCTGCCACTTCCGTGCGCGAAGAGCACGACGCCGCGCGCATGAGCGGGCACGCCGAGGTCCCCCTCCAGCGCCTGCCGGCCCACGGTGATTCGCACCGTGCGCTGCTCGATCGAGGCCAGACCGCGCTCCCTCATCATCATTCTCCCGTCACCGCGGTCTCGCCGCGCGGACCGCGGCTCGCTCGAGCAACTCGTGCACTTCGGTGTCGTCCGTTTGCGTGAAGTCTTCGTACCAGAGGCCGACGGCGTAGAACGGCTCTGGTGTCTCCAGGCAGATCACCTCGTCCACCAGGCCGGCCATCGACGTGCATGTCTCGCGCGCACCCACCGGAACGGCGACGACGATCTTGCTCGGCCCCTTCTTGCGGAGCGCGGCGATCGCGGCGCGCATTGTCGATCCCGTTGCCAGACCATCATCGACGAGGATGACGACTCGATCTTCGATGGCCGGAAAGGGCCGGTCGTCCCTATACAGCCGTTCCCTTCGCGCGAGCTCGAGCCCTTCGTGCGCCGTGATGCGCTCCAGCGCTTCCGCGTCGACGTCGTACGCACGAAGCACCGCCTCGTTCACGACCCGCACGTCGCCGCTCGCGATCGCTCCGATCCCGAACTCTTCATGCCCTGGCAAGCCGAGCTTGCGAACGATGAATACGTCCAAGGGGGCGTCGAGAGCCATCGCGATCTCGAACGCCACCGGAAGCCCTCCCCTGGGGAGGCCGAGAACCAGCACGTCGTCCCGACCAGCATACCTCAGCAGTCGCTCAGCGAGCTGCCGCCCTGCTTCGACGCGGTTCAGAAATCGTTCAGCCATTCGCCTCCCGAGTGCCACGCAGTGCCTTCTGAGCACGCGCCACGCCAGACAGACCGGCCTGCGCGGTCACCCGGATCACGGGGAGTGGCCCCTTCCGCGTAGGCATTTGCGGCACTTTGCGCCGGACGATACCCGACACCCCCCTGAGCAGTCTCTACTTAGGTTGCCGGGTGCCGGTGGATACCGGTGTCATCGGCCCACCCGCGAACATCCAACCGCGCCAACGCGATGACCAACGCGAGCAGTGTACTACAGGAGGTAGCGCTTCAGGGAGGGCGAGAGCTCCCCCTTCGCGTGCTCTCCGTGCTCGGAGGGGCGACGCGCCGCGCACTGGAAGGCATCGGTGAGCTCGCACGATTCACGGTGCGGACAGCTGAATCGGTGCGCGACATTCGAACCTGGGGCCCGTCAGCGACGCTGCAGATGCGACGACTGGGGGTCGGATCGTTGCCCATCGGAGTCTTCATCGCGCTCTTCACCGGGATCGTGTTGTCGCTGCTGGCGAGCTACTCGTTTACGGGCGCGGTACCGCTCTACTTCGTCGGAACCCTTGTTGAGAAGACGATAACGCTCGAGCTCGCGCCGGTGCTGACCGGCCTCGCCCTCGCCGGTCGTGTCGGCGCGAACATCGCCGCCGAGCTGGGCACCATGCGCGTCACCGAACAGATCGATGCGCTGGAAACGCTCGGCTACGATCCGCATGCCTACCTCGTCGTGCCACGTGTCCTGGCGGGAATAGTCATGTTTCCCGTCGTTGTTGGCGCGGCCATGGTCATGGGCGTTGCCTCGGGGTGGGTCGCGTCGATTGGATTGCTCGATATCTCCTCCGCCGAGTTCGTGAAGGGCATGCGCCTCTTCTTCTCGGCCTTCGACGTTCGCTATGGGCTCGTAAAGGCATCGAGCTTCGGGTTCATGGTGACGCTTATCGGCTCAGTGCGGGGACTGAGGGCCGGCGGGGGCGCCGAGGGTGTCGGTCGCGCCGCGACCGATGCCGTCGTGTATTCGGCCGTGATGATCCTCGTGCTCGACGCCTTCTGGGCGATCATCTGGCTGCTCGGGAGTCAACGATGAAACGGACCAATGACTACTTCGTGGGCGTGGTCGTGCTCCTGGTCATTCTCACGCTCACGGGTGCCACCCTCTGGGTGAAGCAGACCGACATCGGCGAGCGGCGCTCCAAAGTCGTGGCCCGCTTTCGCGACGTCGGCAACGCGCGCGTCGGCAACGCCGTCGTCATTCGCGGCGTGCGCGCCGGGACGATCGAAGCAATCGAGCTCGCTCGTGGTGGATGGGTTCACGTCCGCATGACCCTCGATCGTTCGATGCAGCTGCCGGGCACCCCGGTCGTACTGCTCAACGAGTCGAGCCTCTTCGGTGAGTGGCAGGCGACCATCACTCAACGGTCGGCGCTGCCGCATGACGAGACGGTTCAGGCGCAGATCGCGGAATCGTCTGGTGGCGACGACGTGCTCCCGGGAGCGACGCTCCCCGATATCGCGAAGCTCACGGCCGTTGCGGGCCAGATCGCGGGCGACGTGGCGAATGTTGCCGGGCGCGTCGAGGTGGCGTTCGACGAGCGGGCAGCCCGCGAGCTCCGCAGCTCCATTCGCAACTTCGCCGATCTGTCGACGACGCTCTCGCACACGGTCAGCGCGCACGCGGGCGATCTCGACACGCTCTCACGCGGCCTCCAGTCGGCGGTGTCGTCGCTGAACCGGACGGCGCTGAGCGCGGCACAGATCGCGGCGCGCGTCGACAGCTCCTCCACCACGGGGGAGATCCGCCAGATCGTTGACGATATGGCACACGCCGCCGCCGAGCTCCGGCGGGGCTCGGCTCAGATCCGCCTGATGTCCGAGCAGCTCTCCCGGACGCAGGGCCGCCTCGATTCGTTCCTCACGAACGGCGACTCCGTGCTCGTCAAGCTCAACTCCGGCCAGGGGTCGTTAGGTCTGCTCCTCAACGATCCATCGCTCTATCGGAACAGCGACTCGCTCCTCACGCAGCTCCGTGGCCTCGTGACGGAGGTGCGGACGAACCCGAAAAAGTTCGTGAGCGTGAGAATCTTTTAAACGGTAGAGAGTAGAGAGTAGAGAGTAGAGCAGCTACTCTCTACTCTCCACTCTCTACTCATTTGAAGATTCCGAAGTGGCCGAGCAGCCACCAGAGAATGATGAAGATGATGACGGTGCTGAAGCACCCGCCGCCGAGTTTCTTGGCGCCGTAGCCCGCGGCGACGCCGCGCAACAGCTTGCTCATTGCGTTCCCAGCCGAAAGAGTTCAGGCGGACTTTTGCAGGGATCGTACCGGCTGTTCTCTGGCGACACGCCTAACGAGCACCGCGGACGTCACTGTGCCCTGCGTCGCGGACGCCACGACGTCCCGGATCGATGACAGAAGCCACCGCCGCTCTTGACGACGAACTGGCTAAGAGGTTGGGCGCGCGACACTTGATTGCGCCGTCGCGCCTGGTATCGCGTCTGCCATCCAGGAGGTCGAACCGACATCGACGCGCGCGCTTCGTGCGGCGCGGCCAACGCTCTTCTCTATCGAGCCATGCGAAACTCAATCGTTGTACTCGGCGTCGCCGCCATCGTCGCGTCGACTTCCGCCGCGGCGGCGCAGTCCACCGCGCCCATCGCCAGCGGCACCGCCTTCGAGCTCACTCCATACGCCGGGTACATGATCTTCGGCGACTACCTCAAGGGTCCGCTCGGCACCAGCATATCGAACGCACCTGGCGCGATTTACGGCGTGCAGCTCGGCATGAAGATCTATCCCAACGTGTCACTCATCGGAAATGTCGGCTACTCCAGCTCCGACGTTACCGCCGGCATCCCGTTCCTGGGCGGCTACTCCATCGCGCACAGCTCCACGCTGCTGTACGACGGCGGACTGCAACTCGATCTCCCGGTAACCACCGCCAGCGGCTTCGCGCTGAAGCCATTTGCCCAGGTGGGCGCGGGTGCGATGCGCTACAACATCAGCGAGTCGATCGTGAACACGACTGCAACCAACTTCGCCGCGAACTTCGGTGTTGGTGCGGATCTCGCGCTCGGCCAGTCGATGGGGCTGCGATTGATGGCAAAGGATTATGTCGGCAAATTCGACTTCAAGGATGTCACGGAGCTCGACGTACAGGGGCAGACTGCGCACAACTGGGCGCTGAGCGCGGGGCTGCGTTTCAACTTCTGAGCGCGTCGGGGCGCGCCCAATGCGTCGATTCGTCGCGAAGGATGGCGTGCTCTGGGATGCGGTCGTCGGCCACGAGTCGTGGGGCACCTTCGTCGTGCTCTTCACGCCCGCGGCCGGCGGCGATGCGCGGAAGGTCGTTCTCGCCGAAGAGTCGGCGCTCGCCGCCGAGACCGAGCTCGGCGAAAAAACGGACGAGGATCTGCGCGCGATGCTCGAGCAATCGAACCCCTGGTGATTGCGACTCGCCTCGATAGCTTGCTGTCGGCGTTCCCAGGGATCCATGCCGACGAAGACCAAATCGAAAAGCAGCAGTCGCAGGGCGCCGCTCACGGCCGCGAGCGCGCATCGGCCGTCGCCGCCTCCGATCAACGACAATGAGTGGTTCGAGCTGCGCCAGTCGTCCATTCAAGGGCTTGGCGCCTTCGCGCGAAAGGACATCCCGCGCGGAACACGCATCATCGAGTATACCGGCGAAAAGATCAGCTACGCCGAATCTGATCGCCGGTACCCCGACGAGCGGGATGAGCGGCACCACACGTTTCTGTTCACGCTGAACAGCAGGTGGATCATCGACGCCGCCTTCGACGGCAACGATGCCCGGTTCATCAATCATTCGTGTAATCCGAACTGTGACGCGTTCATCGAGCGCGGTCGCATCTGGATCGAGTCGATCAAGCGCATACCGGCTGGCGCCGAGTTGACGTACGATTACCAGTACGAGTACCTCGACGAGTACACAGCCGAAGATCTCGCCTTCTACGCGTGTCGCTGCGGAGGCCCCAACTGCCGGGGCACGATCGTCGAGCCGAAGAAGGCGCGTCGAAAGCGTTAGGCGTTCGGCACCAGTCCGGGGGGAGCATGACCGCATCCGCGACGCTGCAGACGCTCCTGACCGGCGCCATCGACTACGCGGGGCTCTTTCCGCCCGCGGCACTCTCGATGCGAGAGGCGGTCGCTCGTTATGCGGACTATCGCGGAGCGGCTGAGTCGTGGGCACTCGGGCGATTCGTCGTGCCGCTCACGCGCGTCGAGGAGCTCGTGGCGGCTCAGCGCGCCGTCGGCGCCCACGGCCAGGGGTGGCGCGTGAGCGTCCTTCTCGGCGACGATCCCGCTGCAGACGCGTCGCGCATCCGGGCCCTCAATGCTGCCCACGCGCGCTCGGCGCTCATCGATTCCGCCGAGTTGAAGGTGAGTGGTCCGGCGGCGGTAGCGCGGCGTCGGATTGCGGCCTTCGCCGATGAGCTGCCGCCGTCCATTCGGCTCTTCGTCGAGACGCCCATCGATGACGAGCTGCGACTATTCATGGCCGCGATCGCTGGTGCAAACGCCTGCGCGAAAATTCGGACCGGTGGTGTAACGAAGGAGGCGTTTCCCGAAGCGCGGGACATCGCTCGCTTCCTGATTTGCTGCGCGGAGCACGATACACGATTCAAGGCCACGGCGGGCCTGCACCATCCCTGGCGCGGCAGCTATCCACTGACGTATGACGCCGGAGCGGCGATGTCGACCATGTTCGGCTTCCTCAATGTCATGGTTGCCGCAGCGCTCGCGCGCCGCGGCGCGACCGAAGACGATCTCGTCGAGGTCCTTCAGGCGGAGCGGGGAAGCGACTTTCGGTTCGACGACGACGAGCTGCGCTGGCGCACGCTCCGACTGCCAAGGCAGGAGCTGGTAGAGTCCCACGCCACCTTCGCGCTCTCGTTCGGCTCGTGCTCGTTCGAGGACCCAGTGCTGGACCTCCGACGCCTCGCGCTGCTCTGAGCGGCGGCCACCATGGCTCTCAACGACACGCATCGCGTCGAGCTCTCCTCCTGGGTGGAGTCTGCACAGACTCCTGGAAGCGACTTCCCGATTCAGAACCTTCCCTTCGGCGTGTTCAAGCGGACGGGACGGATCGAGAGCCCGCGCGTGGGCGCCGCTATAGGGGACCAGATCGTAGATGTCTCGGCGTGTCTCGATGAAGGCCTGCTTGCTCCCGACGCGCATACCGCCGCCGAACGATGTCGCTTTTCTCAGCTCAACGAGCTCATGGCTCTCGGGCCGGAGCCGATCTCGGCCCTCCGGCGAGCACTGAGTGAGCTGTTGCGCGGTGACTCCGCCGCGTATCGCCGCGATCCGGGAATTGCGCGCCGGGTGCTGGTGCCGATGTACGAGGCCGAGCTGAGGCTCCCCGCCACTATTGGCGACTACACGGACTTCTACGCGTCGATCGACCATGCACGAAACGTCGGGAGCATGTTTCGCCCGAACGATCCGCTACTTCCCAATTACAAGTATGTGCCGATCGGCTATCATGGACGCGCTTCGTCGATCGTCCTCACCGGCACTCAGGTGCGACGACCCGCCGGCCAGATTCGCGATGATCCCGAGCAGCCACCGGCTGTAGCGCCATCTCGACGTCTCGATTACGAGCTTGAGCTCGGGATCTTCGTTGGAACGCCAAACGCGCTCGGCTCTCCGGTGCCGATCATCGATGCCGACCGGCACATCTTCGGCTGCTGTCTCGTCAACGACTGGTCAGCGAGAGACATCCAGAGCTGGGAGTATCAGCCGCTGGGTCCTTTCCTGTCGAAGAGCTTTGCGACGACGATCTCACCTTGGGTCGTCACGCTCGAGGCGCTCGAGCCGTTCCGCGCGCCCGCCTATGTGAGACCAGACGACGACCCGGCGCCGCTGCCTTACCTGCTCTGGGACGCGGACCAACGGCGCGGTGGACTCGACATTCGGCTGGAAGTCCATCTTCGGACGGCCACGATGCGTCAGCGCAGTCAGGATCCGGTGCGGGTGAGCAGGTCCCGGTTCACCTCCATGTACTGGACCATTGCCCAGCTGCTGGCGCACCACACGAGCAACGGCTGCAACCTGCGATCGGGCGACCTCCTGGCCAGCGGCACCATCTCCGGCGCCGAGCCCGATTCGCGGGGGTCGCTCATCGAACGGACATGGCGAGGTCGCGATCCGCTCCACCTCCCAAACGGAGAGACGCGGACGTTCCTGGTCGACGGCGACGAAGTCATCATGCGGGCCTATTGCGAGCGGCCGGGATTCGCCCGCATCGGCTTTGGAGACTGCCGAGGGATGATCGTCCCTGCGCTCTGACCGAGGCCGCGACGAGCGATCTCAGCCGGATGGCGTCAGAACGCGCGACACTGCGGTCGCGAACTGTGTCCATTCTGCCGTCTCCAGTCGCAGCTGTTTCCTACCGATAGTCGTGAGACGGTAGAGCTTGGCTTTCCGACCGGTGTCGGAGGTGCCCCAGTCGGCCTCGATCCAGCCCCGCTTCTCCATCCGATAGAGGGCAGGGTAGAGGGAGCCCTCCTCAACCTGTATCACGTCCCCCGTCGCCTCCTCAATCCAGCGGGCGATCGCGTAGCCGTGAAGCGGACCGGAGCTGAGCGTTTTCAGCACCAGGGCGTCCAGCGTGCCGTGCAGTCGTTCCTTGGGAAGCGTCGTCATAGGGATGCCAAGAGAGTCTAGGTAAGATTATTCTTCAATGCCTAGAGAGTCAAGGTATCAAGCGCAATTTGCCCAGTGAGAACGGGTGCCTTGCCGCGGCGTCGATTCCAGATGAGCTTCTGCGCCATGAATGGCCAAAGCTACCGTCAACTCCGCCGCTCCACCGCGGCCCTGCTCGCCACGGCACTCGCGCTCGCGGGCTGCGGAGGGCATTTCGAGGTACCCGTTCCGATATTGTCAGCGCCCGCCATTCCGCCGCCCACGGCCGAGCCGGCGACGATCACGCTGCCGATTGCCATCGCGCTCTCGAAGATCAGGATCCAGCTCGATTCCGTCTTTCCTCCGGCCGACAGCCTGGATCGGGCCAAGTGCACCGCGATGGGTGGACTCGTCTGCCACCAGTACCTCTACCGACGCGACAGCCTCGACCTCCGCGCGAGCGGTGACCGGGTGACGCTGCAGACCCATCTGCGCTACCGAGCCGCTGTGGGATTGCCTGGCGTTGGTGGCATCGCGAGCTGCGGCTTTCCGCCGGAAGCGATGAAGAGGGCCGAGGTCAGGCTCGGAACGACGCTCTACTGGCGATCGGACTGGCGCCTCGGCGCGCGCGGAACATCGCTCGCAACAACTTTAGCTGACCGGTGCGAAGTTACTCTATTACATGTTGATGCAACGTCTCTCGTAAAGCGGATTCTCGATGGTCAGAATAATGAGCTTCGCCGCCAGATCGATTCACTGCTGCCGACGGTGCTCGATCTGCGAGGGGCAGCCGATTCACTCTGGCACGTTGCACAGCAGCCGCTGGCGCTGGATTCCGGCTCGACCTTCTGGCTGACGCTCTCTCCCCAGACCGTGAGCCTCGCGCCCGTTATCGGTTCGGCCAGTGCCATCTCGACGGCTCTGGTCCTCACGGCACGTCCACGGGTCACGGTTGGCGCGAAGCCGTCGGTCGAGACGCAACCGCTGCCCTCATTGACTCTGGCTCGCCGCTCCTCGGGCATTCACGTTCCCGTTGAAGTCGAGCTCCCATTCTCGGAGATGAGCCAGAAGGTCACTGCCTTGTTATCTGGAGAGACCGCTGGCAAGGGAATGCGTGTTGGCGAGGTCAAGCTTTGGGGAGTCGGCGACACGGCGGTCGTCATGCTGGCTCTGGAAGGAAAGGTGAATGGCTCCCTCTACCTCCTCGGACGGGTGAGCTACGACTCGACCTCGCGAGCCGTCCTGCTCAGCGATCTTCGCTATACCCTCGCGAGCCACGACATGATGTCGCGTGTGAAGTCGACGCTCGGCGCGGGGCGAATCAAGTCCGCCATCGATGCAGCCACCGGAAAGGGTCACCTCGCCGTCGGCGAGCAGCTCGACTCGCTGCGATCGAGGCTCACGCAGGAGCTCAATCGTGAGCTCGCGCCGGGCGTACGGCTCGCCGGGAGCGTGAACGACGTGCGCTTCTCGCGGATGTTCACGACCCAGAACGCCTTCGTCCTTCGAGTAGTGCTCGATGGCGAGGCGGTCATTCTCGTTCAGTGAGCGCTGGCTGAACGAGTTACTTCTTCGTCCCGCCGACCTCGCCCGCGACAACCGACTCGTTCGCCTGAGGTTTTACGAGCAGCGACTGGCCGACGCGAATCTTGTTGCCCTGGATGTTGTTCCAGGCACGCAGCTGATCTGCAGTCGTATTCCACCGGGCGGCGATTGAGGAGAGGGCGTCGCCGCGCTTGACCGTGTAGAATGTCGGCTTTGCCGCTTGGGCCTGGGCGAGCTTGCGCTGCTTCTCGATGACGGCGCGCTGCCTCGATTGCCGCTGGCCAATTGCTACGAGTCGTTCGTGCCGAGCCGCGATCGAGTGGAGCAAAAGGCTCGCCTTGCCCCAGGCCTGCGACGGAACGCCGTAGCGGTAGGTTCCTTCCGGCGTGTCGACCACCACGGCCTTCGCGATGCCAAAAAAGGTTCGCCCCGGATGGAGCTGAACGACGGTGTCGACTGCAAAATCGTGCTCGGTGAAGGTGGGCGGACTATCGCCATTTCCGAGCAAGTCTCGCGGCTCGAGACCGAGGAAGAGAAGCCTACGGTCCGTGAGGACGAGGAGGCCGCGCGTCGCGCGGAAGTAGTCGATCCAGGGGCGCTGGAAGACGGGCACGGTGCGGATTACCCGTTCGCCGTCGGCGAGCGTGTTCAGTCGGAGCTCGCGCGCCGCGATCGCATTGGTGTTTCGAGGCTCGGTGCGGTAGGTGTGCACCGCGAACTGCGCCAGCACTCCGAGGACGACAATCGCACCGCCGACCACGGTGTAGCGCAAGACGGGCCGCATGCGGCGCCGCCTCCGCTTGAGCTTCAGCTTTTTCTTGCGGGCGACCGGCGCTGGCGGCGTCAACTCGGACGCGGAATGCGAGCTTTCCATCTTCAACCGAAGTATCAACTCGACTCTCTAGGCGACAGTGCGCCTTCGTCTTCGACTATGAAGGGAAGAATGATGCCGGTGCGTCGTGCTGGCCGACAATGAGTCTGGCCACCTGGCCTTTCGTCGCATCCCGTTCGTACCGGGCTGGTTGATAAAGCCCCTCACGCCGGCTAGCATCCGACCAGGCTTCCGAGGCGCGAGGGATTATTCGTTCGCTTGCCTGCTCGCGCCAGCCTTGACTTCTTCGCGGCTCAGGACGGCGGCTGGCCAGTCGCCATCGTTCGGGCTTTTCACCCTACCCACTGCGGGCTTCTGTCTGCTCGCGCGGAGGCGTTATCCGGAAGCAGCCTGTCTCACACCTGCTCATGCTCGCCACGGGAGCGTTCGCCACGGTTGTCTTCACCGTGTCGCGGGTGCATCCGGTTTTTGTCCAGCCTGAGCCAGTGGTCACGGGCATTCTCCGGCACGAGTACGTCGACTCGACTGCCATTCACGCCCCATGGCTGTCGGGATCAACCGAGCTCGCCCTGCGCACGCCGCAGTTTCTCGCGGACCGCGAGCGGTTCATGCGGGACCTGCTCCGCACCGGGAAGGTGAAGGAGTCGCGCGCGTGGAGTCTCGCGGACGTGGCGGTGAGCGAGGCGTACCGGCGTCGCCTTCCGCCAGCCCTCGTGCTCGGCGTGATGCTGACCGAGAACGACGAGCTCAAGTCGACCGCGCGGTCGCGCGTCGGCGCCGTGGGGCTGATGCAGGTGCACGGAAGCGTCTGGCAGCGCGCGCTAGGCCGGATGTTCGGAACGAACCTGCACAACGACACGACCAATCTCCGCTACGGCATCTACATCCTCGGCTACATGGCGCGTCGCGCGAGCAGCCAGTCCGCCGCGGATTCGGTGAGCGCGGACACGACGATCGTGCCGGATAGCAGCTGGCGCACGGCGCTGCTTCACTACAATGGCTGCGTCCGCGGCACGAACACTCCGAATTGTCGCAGCTACCCAGTGGCCGTTCAGCGGAACGTGATGGATTTCGCGAAGACCACCTGCAACGGCCGCAGCTTCGATGATTGCGTGGCGCGGCCGCTCTGGCTGAGCACCCGTCAGCAATACTGATCACGCAAGCTCCTTTGCTCTCGGCCCAAGCGCTCGTGAAGCGTTATGGGCAAACGATCGCGCTCGACGGCCTCAGTCTCGATGTCTCCACGGGCGAATGCGTGGCCCTCGTCGGAGAGAGTGGATCGGGCAAGACGACACTGCTCCGAAGCTTCAACGGACTCGTTAGGCCCGATGCGGGGCGGGTGCTCGTGGATTCGAACGACCTCGCCACCGCCGACCTGGTCGCGCTGCGCCGACGAATCGGGTATGTCCCGCAGGATGGCGGTCTCCTGCCGCACTGGTCGGTGGGGAGAAACGTCGAGCTCGTATTGCGGCTGCGTGAAGAGAAGTCCCGCATCGCGGAGCGTGGCGACGAGGCGCTTCGCATTGTCGGCCTGGATCCCTCCATCTTCAGGGATCGCTGGCCGCGAGAACTATCAGGCGGCCAACGGCAGCGGGTTGCCATCGCGCGCGCGCTGGCGGCGTCGCCTTCGTTGCTGCTCCTCGATGAGCCGTTCGGCGCTCTGGATGCGATCACGCGCGCGGACCTGCAGGACAGCTTTCGGGTGCTGCGCTCGAGTACGCTGGCGCGATCGATGACCTGCCTGCTGGTCACGCACGACCTGCACGAGGCTTTCCTGCTCGCAGACCGCATCGCCGTGCTGCGCCGCGGAAGGCTCGACCAGGTAGGCACACCAGCCGAGTTGGTGGGCGCACCGGGAACGGCCTATGTTCGCGAGTTGCTGATGCGGGCCCATATCGGCGGTACGGCCTCCGAGCACTCTACAATTGCGCGGGAGGCGGCGCCGTGATCGGCCGGATTGCGCTGGCTGTGCTGCTGCTCACGAGTGTGCCCGAAGCGCCGAGGGCACGTCCGGTGGTCGTGGCATCGAAGCCATTCGGAGAGTCGTACATTCTCGCCGAGATGTTCGCGCAGCTGCTCGAGTCACGCGGGATTCGCGTTGATCGACGGCCGGGCCTCGGTGCTACCGAGGTGGCTTTCCGGGCGCTCACGAGTGGGGCAATTGATGTATACCCCGAATACACGGGGACGGGGCTGCTTGTGCTCCTGCACGAGACGCCGAGCGGCGGCGCGGGCGAGGTCTACGCCCGCGTCGCGGCGGCGTTCCCAAGCCGATTCCACGCGCGATGGCTGCCGCCGTTAGGCTTCGAGAACACGTACGCGATCGCGATGCGCAGGAAGAGCGCCGACTCGCTCGGCGTGCGAACACTCTCCGATCTGTCGCGCGTCGCGGGAACACTGCGCGCGGGACTCACGCCCGATTTCATCGGTCGGGCGGATGGGCTGCCGGGGCTCACGGAGGTTTATGGTCTCCGCTTCCAGGCGCTGCGCGCCTTATTGCCGGCGGTGAAGTACCGCGCGCTCGCTGCCGGAGATGTAGACGTCGTGGATGGTTATTCGACGGACGGCTTGATCGAGCGCTACGATCTCCGAGTGCTGTCCGACGACAAGGGATTCTTTCCGCCCTATGAGGCGGCGGCGCTGATTGGCGAGCGTCTCGTCCGCGAGAATCCCGCGGCTGTGGCGGCGCTGGCCGAGTTGAGTGGCCGAATCGACGTTGGACGCATGCGTGCGCTCAACCGGCGAGTGGAGGTCGAGGGCCAGGCGATACCTCAGGTCGCGCGGGGGGCCCTTCGCTCGCTAGCTCTGGTGGACGCGCCCGTCGCGACCGAGGGCGAGAGTAGACGCCAAGGCCTTGGGGGATATCTCGTCTCCTCGAGCGCGACGTTGCTGTCGCTCACATTGCGTCATCTGCTTCTGGTAGGCGTCTCACTTGGCGTGGCCATACTCGTCGGAGTGCCATTGGGCCTCCTTCTCGAGCGTCGCGCCCACAGTGCGGAGCCAGTGATTCGCGGCGTCGGCATAATCCAGACGCTCCCTGGTATCGCGCTCCTGGCCTTCATGATTCCGCTGCTCGGCATCGGGATGGCACCCGCGCTGGTCGCGCTCGCGCTCTACTCACTCTATCCAATCGTGCGCAACACGTTCACGGGCGTTCGCGACGCGGACCCATCGGCGGTGGACGCGGCGCGCGCCCTGGGAATGACCGACGTTCAGATTCTCCGGCAGGTGCGCCTGCCGTTGGCAGCGCCAGTCATAATGGCTGGAATTCGAACGGCGGCAGTGATCGACGTCGGAACCGCGACGCTGGCGGCGTTCATCGGCGCGGGCGGACTCGGCGACCCGATCGTGAGCGGACTGGCGCTTTCGGACTCGCGAATGATCTTGTCAGGAGCGATTCCGGCGGCGCTGCTGGCACTCGCGGTGGATGCAACGCTCGCGGGCGTGGAACGATTTGTCAGTCCGCGTCGTTAACAGGGCTCGCGCCCGCGAATGACGCGCGGCTCGCCTGCGCGCGCGAGTCTTGCCGGAGATAGGTCCATGACAATTACCATCACGCCCACGCCGGGCGTCGAGCGCCCGCTGTCATCTTCGCGGGAGGAGATCGCGGCACTGCTCGCCGAAGCGCGCGACCGGACGCTGCAGCTCATCGAGACGGTGAGCGAAGACGATCTGCGCGCACAACACGATCCCCTCATGGGTCCCATTCTCTGGGACCTGGGGCACATCGCGCACTTCGAGGCGCTCTGGCTCGACCGCAATCTCGACGGCAAGGTGGAGTTCGTCGAGATGCCGGGGATGTACAACCCGTTCGATCATCCGCGTCGCGAGCGGGGCGCGCTGCCATTGCCCACGCTGGACGCAACACTGGACGCGATGGCGGACATTCGGGAGCGCGTGCTCGAGCGGCTCGAGCGCGTCGATCTCGCCTCTGACGATCCGCTACTTCGCCACGGCTACGTGTACCAGATGGTGCTGCAGCACGAGTATCAGCATAACGAGACAATGCTGCAGACGCTGCAACTGAAGACCGGAGCTCCCTACACACCGCTGCTTCGCCGGCAACGACCCGCGTCTGTGCCTAACGGGCGCGATGAGCGGGTGGTGCGGATCGAGACCAATGGCGCGACGCTCGGCACCGACGATCGACGCCGAGCCTACGACAACGAGCGGCCACGGCATGCTGCCGCGATCGCGCCGTTCTGGATGGACCGGACACCAGTAACCAATGGCGAGTATCTCGACTTCATGAGCGATGGCGGGTATCGCCGTCCGGAGTTGTGGAGTGACGCGGGCCGTGCCTGGCTCACGGAGTCCAAGGTGGAGGCTCCCAAGTACTGGCGGCGTGAGCACGGTTCATGGCTGCGCCGGAGCATGGACGACGTGAAGCCGCCCGAGCCGGATGCACCGGTGATTCACGTGTGCTATCACGAGGCGGAGGCGTTCGCGCGCTGGGCCGGAAAGCGGCTGCCGACAGAGATGGAATGGGAGATCGCGGCGTCCTGGGATCCGGCGCACTCGGTCGCGCACGAGTTTCCGTGGGGTGCCGCCGACGTAACTCCCAGCGATGCCAACGTCGATCAGCTCGCGTTCGACGTAGCGCCGGTCGACAGCTATTCGGCGAACGTGTCGCCGTCAGGCTGCTACGGCATGATCGGCGATGTGTGGGAGTGGACGAGCAGCGACTTTGCCGGCTACCCCGGGTTCGTCGCGTTCCCCTATTCCGAGTACTCCGAGGTCTTCTTCGGGACGGAATACAAGGTGCTGCGCGGCGGGTCGTGGGCCACGCGAGCGGGAGCGATCCGGAACAGCTTCCGAAACTGGGACTATCCGATTCGGCGACAGATTTTCAGCGGCTTCCGGTGCGCTCGCGATGACTAGACGCGCGGAAAATGCGGCGGCATTGCCGGTGGAGCGGGAGGTCGCGCTCGAGCGAGCCGACGAGCGGATCGCCACGATGGTCAGAGAGGTGCGGGAGGGGTTGGCTCGCCGGCAGAAGGAGCTCCCCCCGAAGTACTTCTACGACGAGCGGGGATCTGATCTCTTCGAGCGAATCACGAAGCTGCCGGAGTACTACCTCACGCGCGCCGAGCGCGCGCTGCTCGAAGCGCACGCGCGCGCGCTCGTGGAGTCGTTCCGCCCTCGGACGCTGGTGGAGCTGGGTGCCGGCAGCGCGGCGAAGACGCGGATCCTGCTCGATGCCATGCGAGACGCGGGTTGTCTCGAGGAATACGTGCCGATCGACGTCAGCGCCGAATTCCTGCACGAGACAGCGCGCCGGCTGCGCCGCGAATATCCGGGACTTCGGGTCGTGCCGGCGGTGGCGGACATCTCTTCCTCGTTAGGCCTACCGGAGCGACTCCGACGGCCCGTGCTGTTCGCCTTTCTCGGCAGCACGATCGGGAACTTCGACGCGCCCGAGGCGCGGTCACTGCTCGGACGGGTGCGGGCGGCGATGCGTCCATTCGATCGGCTCCTTCTCGGTACGGATCTACGCAAGCCGCGTCGTGTGGTGGAAGCGGCATACAACGATTCGCGCGGAGTCACCGCGTCGTTCAACCGGAACATGCTGCGAGTCGTTAACCGGGAGCTTGGCGCGGACTTCGACGTCGCCGGCTTCGCGCATCGCGCGTTCTATTCCGTCGCCCGTCACCGGATCGAGATGCATCTCGTGAGCACGCGGGAGCAGGTCGTACACATTCCTGCTGTCGGCGACGTGCATATTGCCAAGGGTGAGAGTATCAGGACCGAGATCAGCT
>JAJKIR010000151.1 GCA_021154325.1 Gemmatimonas sp. | reverse complement strand
TTGCTCGTTCCCTGGCCGCGGGTGAAATCGACAAACCAGTGGTTCCCGCCCTGCAGCATGAGCACCGTGTGCGTCGTGCCGGTGGCGCCCCACCCACGGGTGACCTGCACACTGCCTGAGCTGTAGTCGTGTGACATGCCGCTATTGCGCAAGGGCGTATTTGCATCGGTGAGCTTCCAGACGCGTACACCCGTTGCAGCATCGGCGTAACTCTGCCCGGCTGCCAGCGTGCCACCCACGTAATGCGCGTAGTCCGGCGATTGTCGGTTCGCCGCTGGGAGCTGCGTGGGATCCGCAACTGTGCTGCTGGTGGTTGCGACGGTGACGGTTGCGGTGTCGGCCACCGTATTTCCGCCGGTTGGCGTGTACGCCGCGATGACCTTGTATGTACCGGGCGCATTGCTCGCCGTGTACAGTCCGGCCGATGACACCGTGCCCCCGGTGGCAGTGTAGGTGACACTATTGGCTGGCGGCGCTTGAGTCGCGCCGGTCGATAACTTGAGTGACGTCGAGAATTGCTGCGTGCTGTTCGTCGCTACGGCGGCCGCCTTTGGCGAGATCGCTATCCCGGTAACAACGGCAGCGGTAATCGTAACTGCCGACGTGTCGGCGAGCGTACCATTTTTCTCAACCGCGATCACACGAAACGCGCCGGTCGTCGAACCCGCCGTGTACAGTCCCTGCGTGTCGATCGTGCCACCTGTAGCACTATAGGTGACAGAAATAGCGGCAGTGTCGCCGCTGGAGAGCACTCCCTGTGCAGTGAACTGCTGCTTGAGACCCGCAGGGACCGACGCCGTTGCGGGCGAGATGACGACTGCCGTGACTGTTTGTGCGGCACTCGGTATCGTGACGGTAGCCGTGTCGGCGAGTGTCCCGTCCAGTTGAGCAGCGACCACGGAGTAGGTGCCCGCCGTCGAGCCCGCGGTATAGAGCCCGCCCGAGGTCACGGTTCCGCCAGTCGCTGAGTAGTTGACCGATACGTGAGTCGTCGGCGATCCGTCTCTCAGGTCGCCAGTGACGGCAAACTGCTGCGTCGCGCCTATCGCGATCGTCTGCGTGCGCGGTGCGATATGAATCTTGACAAGTCCCGGCGGAGCGTCGATTGCCGCCGCACGACAGGCGGCGATAAGCAGGGCCGTCGCTATCAGCGTACAGCCCGCGACGCCGAGCGTCCGCCGCTGTCTGAAGTAGGAAGGGATGGTGAGCGGCTTCATCGTTGCACTCCTGAGGAGAGGAGCGCCCTCGTAGTAAGTGGGAGGGCTACGCCACTAATGCGGCATTGGGGGTACCGCTAGGCAGACGCTGAAACCGGGAATTCTGTCACAGATTCGGCTAATTCTAAGTGCCTTATTAACATAAACATAAACCGTCTGACCGGTCAGACTTCCCGAACGAGAATGTTTACTTCATCGCTGCTCGTTAGGCCTGTGATAGGGCGCACTGTCGCTATACTGATCGGAAAGTTTCTCGCAGGACAATCTGTGGCGAGTGTGCAACACTCAGTACGAGACCCCGCGACCTGGCAAACGATCGCCGTGTACCCGAAGCTATTGTTTGGTCGCGCTATGCGACCTCTTGGCACGATGACCTAGAGCCAGGGAGCGACCGGCACCGGCCGTGCAGCGCGCGTGCACGACTAGAGCCGCATCGAGGGTTCCATTAGCGCCGCGATCATTCGATCCGCAAACGAGCAGGATTCGCTGCCGCGCATCTCAAACAGTACTGCGCTGGAGGGTGCCGCGAGCCGAGCTGCCGCGTCAGCTGTCCAGTCGCGCGGCGCCATACGTTGTCTCAGTGGGTGGGGCCGTTATCCGGTAGTCGAGTCCGAGCTGCACCGGCCAGAGCGGTTGTCGGCGCTTCGCTCACTCGTGATTGGATCTGAGAAGCTGGTTGCGCGCGGTCTGGGACGCAGCTACGGCGACGCCGCCGTGGTTCGGCACGGGCGCACGGTTCTGACCGAACGGCTCGACCGATTCCTGCAGTTCGATGCGCGCACGGGCGTCCTGGAATGCGAGGCCGGAGTGACGATCAATGCACTGATCGATCACTTTCTCCCGTTAGGCTTCTTTCCGAGCGTCGTGCCAGGCACGAAGCATGTCACGCTCGGCGGTGCGATCGCCGCGGACGTTCACGGCAAGAATCACCACGTCGCCGGTGCGTTCTCGCGACATGTCAGATCTTTCCGGCTGCTCACCGCGTCGGGCGCGGAGCTCGAGTGTAGTCGCGCGAATAACGCCGACCTGTTCTGGGCGACCATTGGAGGCATGGGCCTCACCGGCATCATCACCGATGTACGCCTGACGCTTTCGCCAGTCCCGAGCCCGTACGTTTCCGTTCGCTACGAGCGCGCATCCAACATCGACGACGCGCTGGAGTTATTCCACGCCGACGACCATCGCTACGCCTTTTCCGTCGCCTGGATCGACTGCCTTTCGCGCGGCGGTTCCCTCGGCCGGGCCGTCCTGATGCGTGGTGACTTCGCGCCTAACGAATTGCTGACGGCTCGCCAACGCCACGACGGATCGCGTCGATCGCCAACGCCACGCTTGAGTGTTCCCGGTAGCGCGCCGCAGTTCGTTCTCGCAACGCCGCTCATGCGCGCGTTCAACGCGGGCTACTACCATTCGCACCCGGGCGCGCCGCGGACAAAAGTCCTGTCGTACGAGCCCTTCTTCTTCCCGCTGGACAAGATTCGAAACTGGAATCGGCTCTACGGTCGACGAGGATTTCTCCAGTATCAATGCGTGCTTCCCTCTGTCGGCGGCAGAGAGGGGCTCATTCGTATTCTGGAGATGATCTCGTCCTCCGGTTCGGCATCCTTCCTCGCCGTGCTGAAGCGCTTCGGAGAAGGTGAGCCAGGCCAGCTGCTGTCCTTTCCGCGCGTCGGCTATACTCTCGCGCTCGACCTGCCGAACCGCGGCCCGGAGGTGTTCGAGTTGCTCGAGCGGCTCGATGCGCTGGTCGTACGGTTCGGGGGACGCGTCTACCTCGCCAAGGACGCCCGGATGCGCCCCGAAACGTTTCGCGCGATGTATCCGGAGTTTCGCACTTGGCTGGCGATCAAGAACGAGGTGGACCCCGATTGGCGCTTCAGCTCCGACCTCGCAGTGCGGCTCCGGCTCATGGACTGATCATGGGAACGACCATTCATTCCAGTCCCGCTAGCGCAGATCGAACGGGAGCCGTGAACGCGCCCGCGCGCGAGTCGGTGCTGATTCTCGGTGCATCGTCGAGCATCGCACGATGGACCGCCCATGCCTTTGCCCGCCGCGGCTACGACCTCATTCTAGCCGGGCGTGATGATGACGATCTTGCTCGTCTTGCGAGCGACGTCCGTGTGCGTCACAACATGGGCGCGGAGACGCTGCATTTCGACGCGCTTTCCGTATCCAGTCAGGCCACGGCTTTCGGGGATGCGGTCCGGCTCGCGGGCGGGGCCGAACATCTCGCGGGTGTCGTGCTTGCCTTCGGCCTGCTCGGCGATCAGCGTCGCGCTGCGCACGACAGTGAGCTGGCGGGCTATCTCGTCGACGTCAATTTCACTGCGGCAGTTCGCGTGTTGACCGTCGCCAGCGATCATTTCGAATCCCGTGGTCGCGGTTTTATCGTCGCCGTGGGGTCCGTTGCCGGCGATCGCGGCCGGCAGAGCAACTACGTGTATGGCGCGGCAAAGGCAGGGCTAGCCGTGTTCATGCAGGGACTTCGCCATCGCCTCGCCCCCATGGGCATCACCGTGCTGACGGTAAAGCCTGGTTTCGTGGACACGCAGATGACCTTCGGCCATCCTGGTCTCTTTCTGGTCGCGCCGCCGTCGGCTGTGGGCGAGCAAATCGCAAGGGCCGTCGAGGAGCAACGCTCCGTGTTGTACGTACCGGCTTTCTGGCGAATCGTCATGCTGATCATTCGCCTCCTTCCCCAACGAATCTTCCACCGGACACGCTTGTGAGCTTTCGGCTACGCGAGCAGGACCGCCTGTTAGTGGTCCTCCTGATCGCCATTGTCGTGACGCGCGTCATCGGCGGCCTCACCTTGCCTGTCTATGATGACGCTTTCATCACCTATCGCTATGCGGTGAATCTGGCCGAAGGTCGCGGCTTCACCTATCAGCCTAACGAGTGGATCCTCGGCATCACGACACCGCTGTTCGGTCTTCTCGCCGCTGCGGTGCATGTTCTCAGGCTCTCGCTCCCCGTGGCCGTCCCACTCTTCAATCTGGCTTGCGACCTGGCGATCGCCGTGCTGACCTACCGGATCGTTCGGGACCAACACGGACCACTGGCCGCCGCACTGTTCGGGTGCGCGTTTGCGCTCAGCCCGATGCTCGTTCGCATCTCCGTCGGTGGAATGGAGGTCGATCTCTTCCTTCTCGCGACGCTCTGCGCCTTCTCGCTTTATGCACGTGGCCATCAGCGCTACGCGGTCGCGCTGGCCGCAGTGACTTACTTCCTGAGGCCAGAGGGGGTTCTGGCGGTGGGAGTGCTCTGTCTGATGACTCTCATTTCGCGCCGTTGGAGGGACATGCTGATCATGGCGGCGCTCGCCCTCCTGGTGGTCGCACCCGGCCTGCTCGTTATGCACCACTACTACGGGTCGATCATTCCCCATTCCGTGGTAGCCAAGGCCAATTCACCGCACGCGACACTTGCGCACGTGGTGACAGCGCTCGTACTGCCGAACATGGTCAGCACTGCTCTGTTGCTCGTCGGTGCGCTCGGATTCTCGCGACTTGCGCGATCGACAGGCGTGTTACGGCTTCTCCTGGTGTGGGGAAGTCTGTATCTCGGTGCCTATTGCTTGGCCCGCCCACTCATCTGGTCGTGGTACAGCGAGCCCGTCCAGTATCTCCTCTGCGTTCTCGCTGGCGTCGGCGTCGCCGCGGTTCTCGAGCGCTCGCGAAGTCTCGCGAAGTCACGCGTCGATCTCATCGCGGGAACCGCGCTCGCTGGAGTGGTCGCGCTCTGGCTACTGATTCTCGTCAGGCAAGGTCGTAGTGGCGTAACGCACAACGTGTACGCCGAGATGCGTGAGTTCTTCCAACAGAATCCGCCGGGCGATGCAATCATCCTCGCCGAGGACATCGGCGCGGTCGGTTACTATTCGCGCGGCCGAATCTACGACGCGGCGGGACTCGTGACGCCGGACGCGCTCCGGCACCCGTCCGTCGCGGCTCGCATTGCGGCAGTGCAGCCGCGATATCTGCTCGTCAATGCGGACCGGGCCGATGTCGCAATGATGCGCGACCACGGACTTCTTTCGGATTACAAGCCGGTGCGGCGCTTCTCACCGACTGCCGAGCGAAGCCTCTCGGAAGATCCACGCGAGTACCCAGCGGAATGGGCGCAGAGCTACATCTGGTTCGAGCGCTCCGCCGAAACAAACGTCGTTGCCAGCCGCGATTCGCGGAACTCGCGCACCCCCTGAGTCGCACGCTCGGCTCTCAGCCACTCCTCCAGTACGAAGAAATACCACAAACGCTGGGAGGCAGCTTCACCGGGAGCGGTTGACGCCAGTTCGCGAAGCAATGGCGTCGGCTGGATCCAGCCCTCCCTTGCCAGCTGCGATTCATGCAATCGGGCTTCCAGCGTGCGGCGCCACGGACCTGCAATCCAATGCTCTACAGGAATCGTAAATCCGCGCTTCCGACCTCGCGCCACCCGCAAACCTATTCGACGCTGTGCGAGCGCCCGCAAGACGGGCTTGAGGCGATAGCCATGCATGAGGATGTCGACTGGTAGGCTCCAGGCGTATTCGATGAGCTCCTGATCCATGAATGGCGCTCTGGCCTCGAGCGCGTGATACATCGTCGCACCATCGACCTTGGTGAGGTATTCCGCAACGAACTGACCGTGTCGGTCATGCTCGAGATACTCAGCGAGCACGCGCCGCCCGGAGTCGTGCGACCAGGGTATGGATCGCTCGGCAACCGAGGCGTCTCGCATCCGTTCGCCGAGAATCCCCATTGATCGGTATGCTGGCAGCCCGTCCCGTGCGTTCACGAACGCTCCGAGGCCGCCGACTCCGTAGTCGATGAAATGAGCGAGCCTTCGCAACGGACCGCGCGGACGGACGCCTCGATGCATGGATATCCATCCCCTTCCAGCGACCTCCGGGGTGAGCCGTCCGATGCTCTGCGCCAAGCGAAGATATCGATGTCGCGGGTAACCCAAAAAGAAATCATCGCCGCCATCGCCGGTGAGCAGCACTGTCGCTGAACGCGCTACGGCACGCGACAGATGCAACATCCCAATCGCGGAGGAACAGGCGAACGGCTCACCATAAGCCGCGATCAGCTCCGAGAGGTCCGCCGGCACGTCCGAGGAGAGTTCGAGTACCTCGTGTTCGATACCGATATCGCGGGCCGTGCTGACAGCATCCGACGTCTCGTCTGCCGGATGTCCCGGTGTCCCGATCGTGAACGCTTTGACATCCGCACCGAGGGTCTTCACTGCCCAGCACACCAGACCGGAGTCGACGCCGCCACTCAGAAGTGCGCCCACGGGCACGTCGGCCTGAAGTCGGCGCGCGGTTGAGGCGAGGAGAAGATGCTCCGTTCGCTCGACCGCCTCCCCAAACGAGATGCCTCGTTTTGACGATGCTTTCGACGGCGGATGCCAGTATGTCCTCCTCTGGGGCTCTCCGCCTGGGCGCCATTCGATGATAGAGGCAATCGGAACCTTCTCGACTCCCTGGTAAATGCACCGCCGCTCCGTCACGTAACCGAATTCGAAAAAATCGGCTACGGCGCCGGCGTCGATATCGCCCGCGAAGCCGGCCTGGCGGAGCGCGCGCGCGGTCGACGCAAAGGCCAACTGACCGTTTCTGAACGCGAAGTAGAGCGGCTTCTTACCCAACCGATCGCGAACCAGGTAACACCGATGCGCAACATCATCCCACAGCACAAAGGCGTACATGCCGCGGAGTCGGGCTACCAATTCGTCGATACCCCATTCTCGAAAGCCGTGAATGAGTACTTCCGTATCGGTGCGAGTTCGAAATCGATGGCCAGCGCCCTCGAGCTGGGCGCGCAACTCACCGAAATTGTAGATGGCACCATTGAAGACGACGGCGACGCGACGATCCTCCGTGCACATGGGCTGCCGACCAGCATCACTGAGATCGAAAATCGCCAGGCGGCGGTGGCCGAGCACGGCCTCACTCCAGCATTCCACGCCGGCTCCGTTCGGGCCACGGTGCGCGAGGGCCGCGAGCATCGTCTCCACTGCTGCCTGTGCATCCTCAGTGGGGTGACCACCGATGACGCCAGCTATTCCACACATTGTCGGGGGCTCCGAAGGCTGATCGATACGGGTGCGTCGGCTCGCACCATGATGCAACGGCTCGGCCAATCTTCGGCAGGTAGAATCGCAATCGCCGGCACGCGAATTCGCAGAAGCTCGCGAATGCATTGCGTCACCCAACGCGAAGCGCAGCAATGGAATGAAGCGAGGTCGCTACTGGGTGGCCCGGCCGGCACTTTGAGACTTGCCGTGCGCAAAGGGACGAACAGTGCGACATCGGCTTGTGAAGCGTGGCACCGGCGCAACACCAAGCCGCTTGTTTTCCCAAGCCGATGGGGCGTCCGTCGCCACATAACGGTATGTAGTTGGTGAAGATAGAGGCACACAGCCGCCCTGTAGGGGGGTCGTCACGATCCGGCATCCTAGGTGCAAACCGACATCGTGCTCACCTCGTATGCATCCCGTCCCGGCCGTCGACGTCAGAGACATAAAGCAGCATGGCAATGTTTGGTGGGTCCACACCGGAGGGTCATCGGAAAGGACCAAATTCGGAAACCATTCGAGTTTGCCTAACCGCGCCTTCGGTGCGCACGGTTGGCGGCCAGGCGGTTCAAGCCCAGCGGCTGCTCGAGCACTTCACCTCTCTGCCGTCGATTGAGCCCTACTTCATCGCGCACGATCCGGTGCCCGGTGGATTCGTCGGTCGGTTCAACGATGTGAAGTACCTCAAGACGATAACGCGGACGCTCCTGTACATCGCCAGCCTGTTGCGCGGCCTTCGTCGCTGCGACGTGGTGCACATTTTCTCCGCCGCGTATTTCTCGTTCGTCTTCGCTCCGATGTGGGCGATTCTGATCGGTCGATTGTATGGTCGACGCGTGGTCCTCAACTACCGCAGCGGCGAAGCGGATGACCATCTCGAGCGATGGCGCTGGCTTGCGGTGCCCATCATGCGCTTGGCGCATGACATCGTCGTCCCCACTCCCTACCTCGTGGGCGTCTTCGCCAAGCACGGTCTCCAGGCTCGCGTCATCCCGAACTTTCTCGAGCTGGATCAGTTGACCTATCGAGAGCGGTCGCAATTTCGTCCGGTGTTCCTGAGCAATCGACTGTTCGAGCCCTACTACCGCATTCCCGATCTGCTGCGGGCCTTTGCCAGGATTCAGGCCCGTTTCCCCGACGCGTCGTTGCTTCTTGCAGGCTACGGCCCTCAGGAACGCGTCATCCTGGACACCGTTGCCGAGCTGGGGCTCCGCAACGTCGAGTATCTGGGAAAGCTATCGGCGGCCGAGAGCCGCAAGCTCTACGACCGCGTGGACGTGTACCTGTGCGCCACGTCGATCGATTGCTTTCCCAATTCGGTGATCGAGGCATTTGCCTCCGGTGTGCCCGTCGTGTCCTCGGATGCAGGGGGGATTTCCTATCTCATTGCGCACGAGCGCACGGGGCTTCTCGTGCGTGTCGGCGACGTGGACGGCCTCGCATCGCAAGCAATACGACTCCTCGACGAACCAAAGCTATGCAGCGAGATCGCCCGGAACGCATATGACGAGGTGCGGTCGAAATACGTGTGGGCGGTTGTGGCCGGCCAGTGGGAGGAGGTCTTCCGCCGTCTGATGAAGCAGGTGGGCGCGCGCGTCATCTCGTCACGGAATGAACAGCACCAGGCGGTTGCCTAACCGCACGGCCATGCTCACGTCCTCACTTGGAATGGCGCGCAAGCTCAAAGGCAAGTCGATGGCCGAGCTCTTCGTGCGCAGCTCACAGATCGTGTCCGCGACTGTCGAGCGCAGCGCGCTGTCGCGGGCGGGACGCGAGCCGTCACTCGCCACGGCGTGCGTGAATGTGGACGCGGGCCGTCGCGGTGTTCACATGCCTCGGCTCTCGACGGCTTTTCCGGGGCTGGCCGATCTCGCGGCCTCAGCTGACGCCATCCGGCAGCGGTGGCCTCTATCCATCCCAGAGCTGATTGCACGCGCCGACGCGGTTGCCACTGGTCATTTCCATTTACTTGGGCACTCTGATCTTTTTTTCGGCGACCCGATCGATTGGCACCTCGACCCCACCACCGGGAACCGCGCGCCGCGGGAGCATTGGAGCCGAATTCGCTACCTCGATGTCTCGGTGGTCGGCGACCATAAGGTCGTTTGGGAGCTGAATCGCCATCAGCACTTTCTCACGCTGGGTCAGGCGTATTGCCTAACGGGAAACGACAGGTACGCCCTCGCGTTCACGCGTCAGCTCATCAGCTGGATGGATGAAAACCCACCGACGCGCGGCGTGAATTGGGCGAGCAGCCTCGAGGTATCGTTTCGCGCGATTGCCTGGATCTGGGCGCTGGCACTCTTTCGCAACTCGTGCCACCTCACGGATGCCGTACGCGCCCGAGCCGTTGCCGTACTGCACGCTCACGGCCTGCACATCGAACGCTATCTCTCGACATATTTCAGCCCCAACACGCATCTGACCGGAGAGGCGCTCGGTCTCGTCTATCTCGGCACGTTTCTCCCACAGTTGCGGCGCGCGCGCCGCTGGCGGCGTCTCGGTTGGCGCATCCTGACTGAGCAGATCAAGCGACACGTTCGTGCCGACGGCGTGTACTTCGAGCAAGCGAGCTATTACCAGCGCTATACCGCGGATTTTTATCTGCAGCTCCTCCGCCTGGGTGTCGCAGCCGACGTTGACACGCGAGACATCGTCGGCCCCCTGGAGGCGTTGGTTGAGCACCTGATGCACCTTCAGCGTCCGGATGGAACCACGCCCTTTATCGGCGACGACGACGGAGGGCGTCTCCTTCCGCTGGACGGCCGGGCGCCTAACGATTTTCGGAGTACGCTCGCGAGCGCGGCGGTCGTGCTCGATCGCGCGGATTTTCGCGAGGTCGCCGGAGCGGCAACTCGGGAACTGGTGTGGCTTCTCGGACCGGCGGGCCTCCGCCGCTTCGAGAACATGCGTGGAGCGGACCTGCCCGCGCCATCTCGCGCGTTTCCCGAGGGTGGTTATTTCATTTCCCGCGATAGATGGACCGCGGACGCGAACTACAGTGTCATCGATTGCGGACCCCTGGGAAGCGACAACTGCGGCCATGCGCATGCGGATGCCCTCGCGATCGAGCTCGCCGCGCGGGGACGGACCATGCTCGTGGATCCCGGCACATTCACGTACACGACCGATCTCGCCGAGCGCGATCGCTTCCGCGCGACTGAAGCACACAACACCATCACCATCGACAACGACTCGTCGTCGACGATGGCCGGTCCTTTTCATTGGTCACACGTAGCCCTCGCTAGCGCGCGTACGTGGTACAGCACATCCCGTTTCGATTTCTTCGATGGCGCGCACGACGGATTCCGGCACCATGGAGCGTCGCATGCGCGCTCGGTGTTCTTCCTGCGCGGGGATTACTGGATCGTTCGGGATCGGATCGAGAGCAACGATCCACACGACGTCGTCGCGCGGTATCAGTGCGCCGCTGGCGTCGACGTGTCGCTTAAGGGGCCGGCTGATGCCACTCTCGGCGAGGGCGAGGATGGATCGCCGCGGATGCTACTCAGTGCCCACGCCTCCGTCGCCGGCCAGCTGGGGGTCGAACAGGGCTGGGTCTCTCCGGCTTACGGCGTCAAGCTTCCGGCGCCTCGTTGCGCGTTCCGGATTGGACAGGCAACGAACGCCGAAATACTGACCGCGCTCGTTCCTTTCTCCGCCGACAGCGCCCCCGTGTGCGTGAGCTCCGTATCATCGTCGGGCGCGCTGGCGTTGCGCATTCGCGTCGACGCGACTGAGGACCTGTGGCTCGTTGGCGAGAACGTTGGCAGCACCGCGTGCGACCTCGAGAGTGATGCGCGATGGACATGGGTTCGCAGAGATATCGTCACTGGCGACGTTCGAGAGCTCATCCTGATTGATGGGCAGCGCGTACGGTTAGGCGGCGAGATGCTCTGCGAGCTTGGCGTTCGGGCGAGATGGTTCTCCGCTCGCCGGGTCGCGGCTGGGTGGCTGGTAGAGGCAGATGGTATCAATGGGCAGATCAGGACCACCCTGTACTCGGGAGCTCCGTCATGTGCGGCATCTGCGGTATAGCCGTCTCACCGAGCTCCGGTCGGCAGATCGACGCCCGTGTGCTCGAGCGCATGCGCGATGTACTCACGCATCGTGGTCCGGACGGCGCCGGCATGTTCATCGATGGTACGGTTGGACTCGGACATCGCCGCCTCAGCATCGTTGACGTCGCGCACGGAGCGCAGCCGATGTCCAGCGACGATGACCGCCTGCACATCGTGTACAACGGCGAGGTATACAATCACCCCTCGCTCATGGCCGAGCTCGAGGCCTCCGGCGAGCGCTATCGCACGCACTGCGACACAGAAACGGTGCTACGGGTTTTCGCGCGTGAGGGAGCCGGTACGCCGCGGCGCCTGCGCGGGATGTTCGCGTTTGCCGTTTGGGACCGGCGCTCGCGAGAGCTGATCCTTGCCCGCGATCGTTTTGGCGTGAAGCCGCTTTACTACGCGCACCTGGACGATGGCTCGCTGTTGTTCGCTTCGGAGATCAAGGGGATACTGGCGTCGGGCGCCATCCAGCCGGAATTGAACCTTCACGCTCTTCCCGACCAGCTCGCGAACCACGCCACGAGCGGCACAGACACCCTGTTTCGCGGAGTCCACCGGCTCGCGCCCGGGCACATACTGCGATGGCGCGATGGCGCCATTTGCATCGAGCCATACTGGGATCTCTCGTTCGCCAGAACGCACACGACGCGCGAGACCACCGACGATTACGTTGCCCGCTACTCGGAACTGTTCCACGAGGCTGTCCGCATGCGATTGATGGCCGACGTGCCACTCGGTGTGTTTCTCTCGGGTGGTATCGACTCGGCGGCGATCACCGCGGCGATGACACGTTGTGTCCAGGAGCCGATCAAGACCTTCTCGGTCGCTTTCGTCGAGCGCGAAGCAAACGAGCTGCACTATGCGCGGATCGTGGCAAGACATTTCCGCACCGACCATCATGAAATTCTGGTCACGCCGCCCGAGTTCTTCGGAGCGCTCCCCAAACTGCTCTGGCACGAGGATGAGCCGCTGGCGCATCCGTCGAGTATTGCCCTGAACTTCGTGTCGCGGCTTGCCGGGGAGCACGTCAAGGTTGTACTGACGGGCGAAGGCAGTGATGAAACGCTGGCTGGCTATGCGCGCTATCGCTCCACAATAGCGCAGCTGCAGTTAGGTCAGCGATACGAGCGGTGGGCCCCGGCGACCGTCCGCAAGCGAGCGCGCGAGCTCCTCTCGATCCTGCCAGCGCAGTCGCGGTTGAGACGGATATTGGCGCGAACATTCATCGCCCGTCCGGCAACGCTCGCCTCGCTCTATTTCGACAATTTCGCCGTTTTCACGCCGCACGCGCAGGAAATGTTGTTCACCCAAGCACAACGCGCGGCGATTGGTACGCTCGATCCCTATCGGATCATTCGTGACGCTTTTGAGAAGTCGAACGCGCCATCCCTGCTCGGTCGACTGCTCGACGCGGACATACGCACGTATCTGCCCGAGCTGCTCATGAAGCAGGATCAGATGAGCATGGCCGCCTCGATCGAGAGTCGCGTGCCATTTCTCGATCACGAGCTCGTCGAGTTCGCGGCGTCGCTGCCGGACGAGATGAAGCTCCGCCGTGGATCAACGAAGTACGTGCTCCGGCGGGCGATGACCGGCATACTGCCTAACGCGATTCTGCGGCGCAAGAAGATGGGGTTCCCGGTGCCGGTCGCGCACTGGTTCCGAGGCGAATTCCGCCACGTCGTCGATGAATTCGTCCTCGGGCCGCGTGCACGAGCGCGAGGACTGTTCGACCCGGACGCGGTTCGTGCCCTCGTTGAGCGAGATCGTCGGGGCGAAGGTCCCGGGAATCACTGGGAGCGCGTCTGGGCTCTCGTCAATCTGGAAATCTGGCAGCGCATTCACCTCGACCGCGAACCGATCGACGACATCTCCGGATGGATGTCACGGGCCTGCGGCGCACAATCATCCTTTGTCCTGCAGCGTGCATCATGAGTATGAGTGTCAGTGTCTTCGGTCTCGGCTACGTTGGCTGCGTATCGGCCGCGTGTCTCGCAAAGGAAGGTCATGACGTCATCGGTGTCGACGTCAGCGAGACAAAGGTCGATATGATCAACGCGGGCCGTGCCACGATCGTCGAAAACGGGATCGCGGAGCTGGTGCGCGAGATGGTAGACGAGGGCCGCCTGCGAGCGACGACTGATGCGCGGGAAGCACTGGCAAACTCCAGCATTTCGTTGGTGTGCGTCGGCACGCCAAGCCGCGCGAACGGGAGTATCGACCTGCGCTACCTGGAGCGCGCGTGCGTCGAGATCGGCGAGGGGTTGCGGGCCAAATCCGAGCATCACACGGTTGTCATACGGAGTACGGTCGTGCCGGGCACGCTCGAGCAGTTGGTGATTCCGGCGCTCGAGCGCGCATCGGGACGACAGGCCGGCGTGAACCTGGGTGTATGTCTGAATCCAGAGTTCCTCCGGGAAGGCACGTCGATCGCCGATTTCTACAATCCGCCGTTCACGCTCATCGGCAGCAGCGATCCCTGCGCCGCCGAGGCGCTCGGCGCGCTGTACGCGGGAGTTGCCGCTCCAGTGCACGTCACGGAGCCAGGCGTCGCCGAAATGATGAAGTACACGTGCAATAGCTTTCACGGAGTGAAGGTCGCGTTCGCGAACGAGATCGGAAACGTGTGTAAGGCGTTAGGCGTGGATAGTCACGAGGTGATGCGACTGTTCTGTCTCGACACCAAACTCAACATCTCGTCTGCTTATCTCCGACCAGGATTCGCCTTCGGCGGATCGTGTCTGCCGAAGGATTTGCGCGCGATCACTCACCGGGCGCGCCAGCTCGACGTGGAGACGCCACTGCTGGCGGCGACGTACGAGAGCAACCGCAAGCACATCGAGCGCGCCTTCGACATGGTGCTCGCAACGGGGAGTCGCCGCGTCGGTGTGTTGGGGCTCGCCTTCAAGTCCGGCACCGACGATCTCCGGGAATCCCCTGTCGTGACGCTGGTCGAAAAGCTCATCGGAAAGGGCCTCCAGCTCTCCGTCTACGATCGCGAAGTCGCCAGCGCGCGTCTCATCGGGTCGAACAAGGAGTACATCGAACGGGAGATCCCACACATCTGGTCGCTCATGCGCGGCAGCGTGGCAGAAGTGCTCGACACGAGTGACGTCGTCGTCATCGGCAACGGATCGGCGGAATTCCGCGCGATTGAATCGAAGCTCGATGGCCGACACGTCGTCGTGGACCTGGTGCGCGCGTACCGGCCGCAGCTCAGCACCGGGGAGCGCTACCAAGGGATCTGCTGGTAGAGGCGAACCGCGTGAAGATTCTCTGGGTGAAGGCAGGCAAGCTGCTGCCCGTGGACACGGGAGGAAAGATTCGATCGCTCAATCTCCTCCGACAGCTCGCCGCTCGACACGAGGTGACGGTTTTCTCCTACTACGGAGGCCGCCGCGATGCAGAGTATGAGCGGGAGATCGCCGAGATCTTACCCGGAGCTCGCACTCTCTGCACCGGTATTCCCGATTCCACGCCACTGGAGCGCAGCATTCAATACCTTCTGCGTCTCCCGTCCCCGGAGCCGTTCGCGGTCTCGAAATTCGGGGGCCGTCACGTTCGGCGTCTCGTTTCACGCTGGATTGCAGCTCGAGAATTCGACGTGGCCGTCTGCGACTTTCTTTCAGCCTCACGCAACTTTCCACAGAAGCTCGCAACCCCGACGGTGCTGTTCGCGCATAACGTCGAGTCCGCACTCTGGAGTCGTCAGGCCAGTGCTGAGGAGCATCCGATCAAGCGTCTCGCCTACGAAATCGAAGCGCGCAAGATGCAGTTGTTCGAGCGCCGAACCGTGGCACGTTTCGACCATGTGATCGCGGTCTCGGAAAACGACAGAGCCGCGTTGGCGCAATTTACCGATGCGACTCGGGTGACCGTGGTACCCACGGGAGTGGATCTGCGTCAGTTTCAGACCATCGCCGGGGTCGAGGCAAACAACCCATCAGTGGTGTTTCTGGGCTCCATGGACTGGGAGCCGAACATCGGCGGTGTCGAGTGGTTCTGCGCTCAGGTATGGCCGCGTGTGGTCGCGGCCGTTCCTGCAGCACGATTCCGAATCGTCGGCCGCGCTCCACATCCCCGAGTGCGACGACTCGCCTCTGCGAACGTCGAGGTCACCGGAGCAGTACCGTCGGTGCTTCCCTACCTTGCAGAGGCAGCGGTCTTCGTCGTGCCGCTGCACGTTGGTGGTGGCACACGGTTGAAGATTTTCGAGGCGATGGCTGCTGGACGCAGCATCGTGTCCACCTCGCTCGGCGCGGAAGGCCTCGATGTAACACATGGCCGCGATATCCTTCTCGCGGACGATCCAGCCAGCTTCGCGTCCGAGGTGATTCGAGTCCTTACCGAGCCGCAATTGCGCCGCGCCTTGAGCATCGGGGCCGGCGCGCTCGCCGCGGAATACGATTGGTCGTCCGTGGTTGCCCAATTCGAGACCGTGCTCGCCGCATTGGTAACACCTCCCGAGTCGTCTCACGTGCCTAACGGCGTGGCCGTCGCCGAGTCCGCCGTTTCATGAGAGTTCTCGTCCTCGATGGAAACGAGAATCAGGCCGTAGCATGTGTGCGCTCCCTTGCGCGCGCTGGCCACGAAGTGCTCGTCGGCGCCGGAGTCTCATGGTCGAAGGCTGGTTGGTCGCGGTTCGCGAGTGGCGCCTTCCGCTATGTGTCTCCTGAGGAGAGCGTTGGCGATTTCGTCGGCGACGTGATGCGCGAGAGCGCCAAAGCGCCAGGCACGCTCGTTCTACCAATGACCGAGCTCACGACGCTGCCACTCTCGTTGCATCGGCAACGCCTCATCTCCGTGGGGAGTCGGCTCGTTCTACCGCCGCATGAGACCCTGCTGCGAGCGTTCAACAAGCGAGCGACAACCCAGCTTGCCGCATCACTCGGCGTGGCCGTGCCACACAGCACGGAAGTCGGCCCCGCCGATTCTGCCGCGGAGATTGCGGACGCAGTGACGTATCCCGTCGTCATCAAGGCGCAAAGCTCAGGAGAGTTGAATGCGTCTGGCAGGATCGCCTTCACCGGGCGACCAATGTACGCACGGAATCCTCGCGAGTTTGTTGCCGCCGTGCGGGCGCTGCGGACCCGATGCTCATCGCTGATCGTGCAGGAGTTCGTACCCGGCACTGGCTCTGGCTATTTCGCTCTGCTCCGACATGGCGAGCTGATTGCGGAGTTCGCACACCGCCGCATCCGCGATGTGCGTCCAACCGGATCGGGGAGCGCGGTGCGCGAGAGTACCGCGATCTCCGACCGCGTGCGCTCAGCCGCGCTGCCCATCTTGCGTGCATTGGATTGGCACGGCGTGGCAATGGTTGAATTCCGTATGCGAAGCGACGGAACCCCGGTCTTCCTCGAGGTGAATGGTCGCTTCTGGAACTCTCTGGCACTCGCCATTTATGCAGGCGTGGACTTCCCAGCATTGCTCGGTCGCATGGCCCAGAGCGATGAGGGACCACCCCCGATTGATTATCGGAGTGGCGTGCGTTGTCGCTGGCTGTTAGGAGACGTTCGCCATCTTATCGAAGTGTGGCGGGGAGCGCCTCCGAGCTTCCCCGGTACATACCCGTCCCGTCTTGGTACTCTCGTCGATGTGCTGCGACCTGTCGCCGGGACCTATCACGACAACTTCGAGCTGAGTGATCCGCTGCCAGAACTTGGAGACTGGCTCAATTTCCTCATCCGCAAGCTCCCGCTCCAGCGTCAGCGATCAGCGACGCACACCGATTCGGTATCCGATGCTTCTGGGCGCCCTGCACTGCCATAGCACGTACTCTGACGGTGAGCTCACGCTTCGTGAGTTACGCGATGCTTTCGTCACCGCGGGATGCTCCTTCGCGTGCGTCACGGACCATGCCGAGTATCTCGATCGCGACCGCCTGCCACGCTATGTGGCCGAGTGCGCGGAGCTCTCGAGCGAAGAGTTCGTGCTGATTCCTGGACTCGAATTCAGCTGCCGTCAGCGCATGCACGTGCTGGGAATTGGCATAACGACTCGGGTCTACAGCGATGAGCCCGAGGATGTTATCGCGCATATCAACAGCGAGGGTGGCCTCTCGGCAATTGCCCATCCACGCGACGATGCCTTCGGATGGATAGAGACCTTCGCCCAGTTACCGGCGGCGCTCGAGACCTGGAACACGAAGTATGACGGCCGGTATGCACCGCGAGCACGCACCTTCCGTTTGCTCGCGCGCTTGCAGGAGAGGCAGCCAACGATGAAGGCGGTCTATGGATTGGATCTCCACTGGCGGCGGCAGTACCGTTCCCTTCTCACCCGTGTAGCCGCAACCGCTGTGAGTCGAGATGCAATCCTGTACGGATTGATCCGCGGTGAGTACGTGGGGATTAAAGATGGCCTCGAGCTCCCAGCAAACGGCGCACTCTCGCCGGACCTTCTCTGGGCACTCGATGCTGCGAACGCGCGGTCCTCATTCGTTCGCACAGCGCTCAGGCGGGCGTATCGAGTTGCGAAGAATTGTGGCCTCGAGGCGCCGAAGCCGCTCAAGGCGCAGCTCCGGCGATTATTCTGATGTCCCCTCCCATCCTGATGTACCATGAACTACGCCTGCGGGGCCGTTCACTCTGCTCCGACAAGCCTGGCTATACACGCTACGTGATCGATGCAGAGGACTTCCGTTCACAGCTCAAGTTCCTGCGCGAGCAGGGCGCATCGGGCCAGGGCGTGGGAACCCTTCTCGAAAGGCAGACACCTCCGCCGGCAATCAGCGTCAGGCAAACGCCCTCAGCGCTCGTAGGCATCACCTTCGACGATGGTTGCGAGACCGATGCTATCGCAGCCGCATCGGCGCTCGCGGAAACTGGCTTTGGCGCGACCTTCTATGTCGTGAGTGGTTTCGTGGGCAGGCCAGGCTACTTGAACGAAACGCAGATTCGGGATTTGGCAGGGCACGGCTTCGAGATTGGCTCGCATACCGCATCCCACAGCTACTTGACCGGTTTGTCGGAGGACAATCTTCTGCGCGAGTTATCCGTATCCAAGGAGCGCCTCCAACAAATGCTCGGACGTCCGGTAGTCCACCTCTCCTGCCCAGGCGGCTGGTGGAACAGCGAGGTCGCCGCAGCGGCCAAATCGCTCGGCTATCACTCTGTCTCGACGAGTAACCTCACCGCAGCGGCTGATGTGGACCCCTTCTGTCTTCCGCGATACGCCGTCATGCGGAACACAACAGCTGACCAATTATTCCGCTGGCTTACCGGAAGAAATGCATGGCGGCGGCGAGCGAAGAACACGGTGCTCGACGGCGTCAAGCGCGTGGTGGGAATCCCGATGTACTATCGGTTACGGGGCAGACTTCTTGGAGAGTAGCGTCCCCGCACAGCACGTCAGTTCGAGGCGGTTCGCCAAAGCGCCATCAACGAAATAGCTGCCGCAACCCAGCCTAACGACGGTCCGGTCGGCGACGAGCAATATTCCGAACCCGAGTAATCAGTCGGCGAACTCGGTGTGATTGGCCGCCCAGTCGAGCATCGCTGCTCGCGGCCAGATTACCATCGCCGTCGTTGGCCGGAAACGTCCTTCTTCATAGAGTCGTCGCCGTTCGGCGCTTCCCGTGAAGACGCCGTTCGCCTCACTCGCGTCCCCAAGCTCTACGATCATGCCACCGCACTCGACGAATGGCTTGTTCAACCACGCGAGGTGGGGACTGACGCGCAGCGTTTCTGGCGAATGGAGCCACGATTCTGTGACGAGCGCCTTGATGTTCGGTTTCAGCGCAAGCGACTGGGCAATACGATGGTAAGAACGGTTCTGCTCCTTCTCGACCAGCATGAACCGATTCTTTCGCCGCCAGGCAAGGTGGTGAAAGAAGACAGGACCCCGACCGCGAAGATGACGCCCGAGAAACATCGCCAGGCGTGCCATTTTGCGCGGTTCGTGCCGCAGGATCCAGGAAATGGGTATCGCGGAGGGCTCGAACTGTAGCTGACCGGCTGGGAAGCGCCGCATCGTCACGACCTTCGCCATCGAGATGAAGCCGTGGGAAGCGGCGAGCAACTGGGCGCGATCGGGGGGCGTAGGTGCCGCCAGAAAGCGAAGCTCGTCGGCAAGGCATCGCAGCACGCCGTCGCCCATGCCGAGTCGAAGAAGTGCCGCTCGATTTCTGCACGCCGTATGGAGAAGAAGGAACGTTTCGACCATCCCGGCCGGGAGCGGCTCAGCGCCCAGCGAGTGGCGGAGCTCGATCACGCGGTGAGCGCTGGCGGGACGGCTTGCCGCCGCATCGATCAGCATCGCCAGATCGCTCTCCCGGAAACCGCTCGCGGCGACCCGTCGCGCGACGTGTCGCATTTCCGGAGTCTGGAGCGCGGCCGCACAGTTGTCGAGAGCCGCGGCAACGGATTGCGCCGCTGTTCGATCATTGCGCAACACGTTTCCGCCCAACTGCGGTGCGAAAGTAGTCTTAGCCGACATTTCTTACGCGACGGACGAGTGACGCGCCGGCGCTGACCGCGCCTGCGACCGCACTGCGCATGCGGCTCGGCTCGAAAATCCAGTCTTCGCCAACGGAAACGACCGTATCCGAGAAGAAGCGCTTGAAGTCCGAGATTCCACCGAGCGGATCGTCGTCGCCGAGCTGGCCTCTCGTTACCCCACCGAAATCGAACCATTGAGCGCTGTTGCCGTGTGCCCAGGAGATGATATCCCAGGCCAGCGCGTACGCGAGAGGCACCCGCACCGGTACCTGCCGAGTGCTCGCGGCGAGGTCGTAGGTGACATATTCGCCATGATTACATCCCCAGGCGAAAGCGAGCAGTGAACACTCATCAGCGTCGTCACCGTGAAAGAGTCCCACGAGCCGTGACAGGGAGGGTTCACTCTTGGAAAGCCTTATAACGGAGCGCCAATCGACTGGTGTGTGGACGCCCCCGGTACGAGCCATGGTTTCCTCGAGGAGCTGGTTCATGCGCGACGCATGACGTGCATCCTCGATGGTCTTGACGGCGAGGCCGCTCTTGGTCGTGGAGCGTACATTTCGGCGCGCGGACCGTTGCAGCGTTGCAAAGACGCTATCGAGCGGCGCATCGAGATCGATTGCAATGGTCTCGGCGTAGGTGCGCGGCACCCGAGCGCGCTCGAAGCCGCTCGCGGCTAACACGCGCGAATTCTGATTACGCGCCTCCGCATTGCGGTCGCAGAGCTCGACGACGACCCTCAGCACGCGACCATCACGCCGGGCCATCTCGACAATTGCATCAAATGCGCGCGCAGTTATCTGCTCGCCAAGGCGCCACATCAATCGTTCCACGCGCCAGATGTAATACCCGGGAAGTGCCCGACTGGGGAAGCGGCCGATCGCGCACGCAGCTAGCGGCGTCCCGTCCTCGGCCCTCAGGACGAGGAGGGACGATGTTGCAGTCAGCCCCGATCGATACCAAGCCACGCGATGCGGCAGCGGCATCGCGACGCCGCGCGCAATGAGCTCGCGCTCGCAGTGCATCCGGCCCGCATCATCTCCAATCAGCTCGACTCGCAACTCCGCCGATTCACATGGAGCAAACTCAGACACTCGTGGGCGTCGCAAGAGTACGCTCGGTTCTGGGGCTGTACGCGAACGTCGGCGCTGTTACGCCTCGGAAGAGTGAAGTCCCGCTCATCCAGGCCGGCGCGTCAATCCCAAAGAGATCGAGGAGTGTCGGGGCGACGCAGCGCAACGAAGCGCTTTCCGTGGCAACCGTGTGCCGACGTTCGAGAGTGCGAATCCAGAAAACTCCGTCAGGGTGGTGCATCCCGCTCTTGGTTCCTTCCGGCTTGTAGAAGTGCCGGAAGAACGGCGCCTCGACTGACGTACCAGCGATCGTCAGCTTGGCGTCTTTGTCCAGGTGCTCGTGAATACGCACACCGCTGAAGACATTCGTCCCGTCGCGGACGACCTTCATCGCACTCCGGCCATCGACGAGAACCGCGGCCAGGCGCTGTTCGGCCGCAATCGCGTCCCGTTCATCGGTGAATCGCACGTGAAACTCCTCCGACATGACCGGGAAGGACGTGTACTCACCGGTGAGACCAAGGAACGAAAGGACACGGTCGAGCTCCCGGGCGCGATAGAATGTCTTGCCCCCAATGTCCTCGTAGAGGAGGCAAGGTTGCTGACTCAGGCCCGAGGCGAGAATGACCGTGGCATCCCGGCCGGCCAGTGAAAGGCATTGCCCGATGATTCCGTCCATCTCGAGATAGCCGTAGAGGATCGCTGTCTCGAATTCAGCCTGCTCTTGCTCCGTGGGCTTCACCTTGAACGGGCTGGGGTCCATGTTGCGCCAGTGCATGTGTTGAAAATGCGCGGTGCTGTTCAGGAAGAAGGTGGAGAAGTCCGGCCGATGCTTCTTGTAGTATGAGCGGAACACGTCCCACTGCAGCTTGTCCAGAATGGTCGCGCGTCGCCATCGCTGACGACCACCGGCTTCGCGGATCAACTGAGCGACGATCGCACGCACCGTGGCGAGCGAGAGGCCGTGCGAGACCATGAATCGCAAGAATGCTATGTAGTCATCTCGAGTGAGCGGGACACGATCGTTCGTGTATTCCTGAACGTTGCGTTGTACGAACTTATAATAAGCCTCATACTCGGCGGGATGAGGATCGACGCCGATGGCCCAAGGATCGGGCAGGACGGCACCATTGATTCCTTTGTCGTAATTGAGGTTCATGCTCCCGCAGACCCAGACCGACTTCCCTGCGCGCGAGAGGATGTCCCACACGGACGGTCTGTCGAGCTTGTGTCCGTCTCCAAGATGAAAGATGCCGTGCTCGTTGTAGGAGAGCCCGCAATGCGCCGTTATCCACTGGATCCAGGGCTCCAGGTTCGGCGCCGCCTCCTCGGCATCCGTGACATACACTTCGGACTCGTTGTGGAGACGACGGAAATTGGGCAGCTTCCCTTCATCCATGAATCGCGCGAGAAGCGTCGGACTGATCTCATTGAATTCGAGAAGAATGCATGGTGACGACATCAGCAGCGCTCCGGATGATGGGCAGCGGGGAATGGACGCTCTTTGACACGCCGCAAAAGCAACGAGCATGCCCCGTTGGAGCGCCCTGGCGCATACTGCTAACTGATTGTTACATCGGCAGTTAAAGCTATACATTCGTTCAATTGTCGACGCTCCAATCGAGCGATGTCCGCAAGGAGATGCATGCACGCAACAGTGTGCCCTGGCAGCGCAGAGGCAATACCGTGCGAGCGCGTGTTAACACGTTCCGGTCCACGGGAGAATGCTTGCGCCGAACTTGCATTTGCGACGCGTTGTTTCGATGAAAGGCTTCATGCGGAGTTGACCAATCCATCGACGTAACCTCTGGCGCACGAGCGCCGCGTTCGCATTTGTCCTGATCTGCGTCGCCACACTCGTTCCGTCGAGTGGCGCGAAGCGAATCCTCGTTCTTTGCATCTGGTGCGGCGATCAAGCCGGCATCGACGCCTTCCAGAACGTTCTGCTCTATGTTCCTCTCGGTTTAGCGCTACACCGGAATGGCCTGCGCGGGCGAACCGCGGTTTCGTTGTGCTCTGCGCTCTCCGTCATCATCGAGGCAGCGCAGTATTGCTGGATCGCCGGCAGGTACGCATCGATTCAGGACGTGATCACCAACATGCTCGGAGCATTCCTGGGCGTCGTTCTCTCCGCGCATGCGAAGACTCTGCTCGCACCTGGCGCTCGAGTTGCTCAGCGACTCACTCTCGTCATCGCCGCCGGATTGCTCGCCCTGAACGGCCTAACAAGTTGGCTGCTTCGGCCCGCGTTTCCAGAGGGGCCGTGGTGGGCGCAATTCGCTCCTCCGCACCGATTATACGCCGACCGATTTCACGGCACGCTGTACAGTGCTCGTCTGGCCGAGGCCGGTCTCGTCGGCGGCTCGCAGGTGGATGCCGCCACGGTGGCCGCCGTTCGTCAATCGCCAGAGATAGGTTGTGAGCTGGTCAGTCGAATCGTCACTGGAGAGCCAACACGCGGCGTCGCGGCGATCACGGCGATTGCCGATGAACATAATCACGTCGTGGCGATGCTCGGTCAGGACAAGGACGCAGTCGTCTTTCGTGTCAGGATGCGCGCGGAAGCAGCAGGCTTTGCCAATCCCGTTTTCCGCGCCTCGTCGCTCCCCGCGCCGGGCACCGCCACGACAATTATTGGAAGGCTTCGCGACGGCCAGCTCGCGATAGAAGTGCAATCGCCGCATGGCCTGACCAGCAATCAGCTGCCGCTGAGCAGCAGCTGGGCATGGCTCTTCCTCCTGCGTCACGCGCCTTCCGGCAATAGCGCGATCGCGGCCGGAACGGCGCTATGGCTCTTTGCGATCCTCACCATTGGCAGTTTCTGGGCGACTCGCACCGGCGCGCCAGCGACCGTCCGTAAATTTCGAGCGCTCCTGTCGCTCGCAACGGCGGGTGCGTTGCTGTTGGTGCCGTGGATTGCCGGCATCCCACTGAGCGGCTGGACGGAGTGGACTGCCGCGATCGCAGGACTCGCCGTCGGAGCGCTACTCGCGACGTCGTATCGCCATCCGCGACGGACGTCGGAATTCGTTAGGCGCCAGTCTTCGCGGCGGCGGCGGGGCGGTGTGGAAGCATCGAGCTCACACCAGTAAGCCAGCCCTCGAACTCGACCGCACTCAGTCGTGAGCTGTCGACCAATCGCGGGAGCTGAAGCGCCGGAGTGTGTCGAGTGGCGACTCCCGGATCGCACGTAGTGGCGGTGGCCACCTGTTCCCCGCGGAGCCAATCGTAGAACTCTGGTCGATAGACGCCGCTCGGATAACAGAAGTGAGTTGGATCTTTTCCAGTATACTCGCGGATGCGACGTCGATTATCCCGCAGCTCCCGTCGGAAAAGTCCTTCGTTAACGGGGGTCCTATGCCGATGCGTATGCAGTTGGATGTCGAATCCGCGCGCCGAGAGCGACGCGACTTCATCTGGGCTTAAGAGCTGCAAATGTCGCGTACGTAGGACCTCGTCATAATCGACGCCGAGTTGCTCGGCGACGGCCCGGACGAGCGCATCGCGATCGAACACACTGAGGTCCTGATCATTTGCATACGCGATTACGCTCCAATACGCGTCCGTCTTCTCAGACTCGTCAGCGAGATTCCACCACCGGTCATCGCCGATGAGCTCCGGTGCATGCAGGACATCGCGACGCCTCTTCCACATCACGTATGCGAGAGCCAGACCGAAGATCGGTCGGCGAACCTCGCAGTAGTACGTGGTGAGATAGACTGTCGCGGGAAACCCATAACGCTCGAGAACAGGCGCTGCTCGGACGGCAAAGTCATGCATGCCATCATCGAAGGTGATGCAGACGCAGCGTTCCGGAAGGGTGTTGGTGTACAACCTTGTGATCGCCTCGCCGAGCGGGAGAACGTTGTAGCGCGCGGCTTTCAACAGCGCGAGGCGTTGCTCGAGTGTATCGACGCTGATGTAGAGGCTTGGATTCCATTCGTGCTCGTCGTCGATTGATACCCCGTGATAACACAGGATGGACAGTCGGGACCTTCGCCATTCGCTGTCGCTGCAAAGGCGGAACACGCCTATGTCGCGAAGCATACCGAGCGTCCGGCGGCGAGTTGCACGCAGCATCCCTAACATAGACTGGGACTCAGGCTGTTCCCGATTATAAGGCCACTCAATTGTCGATTCATCTTGACCAGACCTCCCATCGTCCCCGCAAGCCGTTGACAGACGCGACGACAACGGCCATTTGCAGCAAAAACACTTCGCGCATCGCGCCACCGCGACGGCGGATCGGTAGCAGGAGGACGCCGACGGCAGCAAGCACCGCGATAATCCATGGCCCGTTGAGCGTGCCGAGCACACGAAGCGCCGCTGTGAGCCCGCTGGCGGCGAACAGCAGCGCGCAGTATGGCGTCAGCAATCGTAGCAGCTTGTGGAAGACGAACTGCACCCAGATGGGATTGCGCCAAGGGAGGAGCAGCGCCGGCATCCATGCGCAAAGCTGAATCACACCGGTTTGCGTCCGAACTTTTCGGGAATATTCCCGACTGTCGTTGATGACACGTTGCTCGAAGGCTCGAGCACTCCGCGCGAAAGCGATCCGATGGCCCGCAAGGACGAGGCGCATCGGAGTGAAAACATCGTCGAGCAGGAGTCCGACCGGCAGCGGCTGCCACAGCGCTCGGCGCATCGCGTACACCGCCCCCGTTACCCCAACGCTTGAATGCAGGCGAGCTTCACGCTCTCTCAACCAGCGCTCGTAACGCCAATAGCGCCGCGTCAGCTCACCGCCCTCACTCGGGAGCTCCAACGAGCCGGACACAGCACCGACCGATGGATCAGTCAGCGCCGCGAGAAGCTCGGGGATAGTTTGCTGGCTGAACCGTTGACTGGTATCTGCGAACACGAGGAGCTCGCCGTGGCTCGCGCGCACGGCAGCATTGAGGGTTGCCGCCTTGCCACCAGGAGCATCGCCCGTGACTACGATGATCTCGGTTTCGAAATTCCCAAGGCTGGCTACGTCAAATGGCCGTGCGGCCGCCGCGTCGATACCGACCACGACTTCGATCATCAACGGATCATATGCAGTGCGAAGCAAGTCAGCGACCCGCGCTCGCACAGCATCCACATCATCCCGGGTGGCGAGAATAAGCGAAACCGGAACTCGCGTCACTGAGCGCTTGAAATCACCACAGCTACGCCGCAAACGACTCACCCACGCGCCTAGACCAATGGCCGCCGGGTATAGGAGCCACGTCGCGACCATTATGCCCGCAGCGATCGTTGTCAATATGTTTAGCACACGCTCAATTCATCAGGCATTAGAACAACAGAGAACGGCGCAGAAGGGAAGCGCACTCAAACGGAAACAGCGGAGGTCCCAAGCGCGCCGATGGCGGGAACGGAGAAGGTGGCGCGCGTCAACATCCAGGACCACGTACGGCTCAGTCCCTCGCCAAGATCGACACCGGGAGCGTACCCAATTAGGCGATTCGCACGCGTCAGGCTGGCGAGCGAGTCACGAACGTCGCCGGGCCGGGAATCGTGGTACTCTGCCTCGAGGCGCCGACCGCTTACTTGACGAATGAGCTCCAAGAGCTCGTTGAGGGACGTGCGCCGCCCCGCTCCGACGTTCACCGGTGAACCAGAGGCAGCCGCTGCCGCATTCGCGGCCTTGATGTTCGCATCGACGACATTTTCGACATAGGTGAAGTCTCTCGTCTGCTCGCCATCGCCCATCACCTGAGCCGGTGTTTCCTCCAATGCGGCACGGAGGAACAGCGGTATCACCGCAGCGTAGGGGGACGTCGGACTCTGTCGCGGCCCGAAGACATTGAAATAGCGAAGCGCGATTCCCTCGACTAATCCGGCGCGCGCATACGCGAGCACATACTGCTCGCTTGCGAGCTTCGACGCGGCGTATGGCGACCGCGGGAGCGGTTCAACCGCTTCATCTTTCGGCAGAACGGGCGTATCGCCATATACGGAGCTCGAGCTGGAATACACGACGCGCCGAACCCGCGCCGCATGACATGCCTGCAGCAGTCGCACCGTGGCGTTTACGTTCGCGTTATGCGAGCCCCACGGATCGGCCAGTGATCGCGGCACACTGGGCAGCGCCGCCAAATGGTACACGAGCTCGACGCCCCCGACGGCGGCTTCGCAGATCTCTGGATCGCAGAGATTCCCGATGATGAGATCGATGCGTCCATCGAGGTGCGCGATGTTGGCGAGATCACCAGTCGACAAATCATCGACCACCCTCACCCGGTGCCCGAGCGCGACGAGCCGCTCGACGAGGTGTGAGCCGATGAACCCAGCGCCTCCCGTTACGAGACATGTCTGCTTCACGGGCATGTTGACGTCCTTCGAGCGGGATGTGAAAAGAGCCGCGGGAGTCAGATCGCAAGTGACTGCGTGCACGCGGCATGAAATCACATGCTGGAGATTCAACTTTCGTGCGATGCGGCGGGCGCCGTGGACACGACGCAGCGGGCCAGCGAATCGTTCACCCTGTAACCACTTAGCCGAATTGACCCGGCGCTCGTCAGCGAACCCTCGTGATGCGAGGCTGCAACACTCGACGGTTGCGCGGCCACACTGTCCGACGCAGTCGGCCAGCTATCGGAGTAGCAATTGCGGCCGACAGCTCCTTCGAGGCGCCCGCGTAGATGGGCTGCACCGCGAACTCGAGCTGCAGGGCGTCAATCTCGTCGAGATGCGCGCTAGCCGGTCACGATCGTGGGCATCAGCGGCGTCGCCCCGCTGACCACTACGACTTCGCCTTCCAAGGGACGCATCGTTCTAGGCAACGGGCGACGCTGTGACGGAGAGCGCAGCCTTGGCATAACGAGGCTGATCGGCCGCGCCGACTCGGGCGCGTATCGGAGGCCAGGTCTTGAGACCCACCTCGGCAAATGCCTCGGTCGTCGGATCCGGTTGTGGGTCACCGAGTGCCTCACGCAGCACAACGCCAAGCACGACCGCCACACCAATGACAAGGTCGTAGAGGATATCGAGGGGTACCGTCGCCAGCGCGAATAACACTCCTCGAGTCCTAACGAAGAACATGTACAGCGGAACGTTTGCCAGCAGGCTCGGAATCAGAGAGAGCGCGGCGAAGGCGAGCACTCCTGATGTGCGGAAGATGATGCTCGCCAAAGTGAATATCAGTGCCGACCATGCCAAGCTCGCGCGAATACTGCCAAGCGGGCGCGGGGCATTCGCGAGGAGCCCCGGCCCATGCGAGGCGCCCGCCAGCCGGATCCAGGGCACACCGCGATCATGAAGCTCCGTCACGATCATCGATCGGAGTGTCCAGCGTTTGAGATGCGTGGCCTGGATGTCCGGACAGAGCACGATCCGGTGCCCAAGCGAGTGCAGTCGGCGGCCTAACTCCGCGTCCTCGAGCTGTCGGCTAAGGAAACGCCACTCGTCGAACATCCCAGCTTGCCGGAATGCATCCGCGCGAATAGCACCACAGCCGGCCCAGAAGGTGGCGATGTCACCCGCGTGGCATTGGTGGATGAAATGTCGCAAGAGGTTTCGGTATTGTGAAACAACGTTACGCTCCGTTGGCTCGTGATCGTATGATCCAACGAAGGCGCTGACTTCGGGATGTTCGAGGAAAACGCGAGCGAATCGCCGCAGGGTATCCCGGTGGACACGAACATCGGCATCGAGAAAGACAACCAGCTCGCCCGTTGCGAGCTCGAACCCGCGGTTGCGCGCATACGCCGGGCCATAGGACGTCGATCCCTCGAGGCGAACGATAACGTCAGCGTACCGTGCCGCGACGGTTGTGAGCTCGGGCGCGCCGACATCGTTCACGACGATCAATTCAGTCCGTGCGGCCGACATGTCGCTCCCGCGAACGGCGGCAAGTACGGACTCCAGCGTTTGTTCATTGCGGTGGACCGGAATGATGACCGACAGTGCGGGCGGCGCGGCGGACGAGCGAAGGTGGAGGTGTGATTCACGGCGACCACTCGTGAGGCAGAGCGCCTCCAATGCAGCTCCAGTGATCGTGCCATCGCGTAGCATGAGGAGAATGTCGCCAGCCGCCCGGCGCGCGCCGTGCGCTCGCATCGCTGCAGAATCAGCATCCGCGGGGGCGGGAACGATGTGCACGCGCGAGGTTCCCGAGAGTATTTCGGGTCCGCGAGTCACGATGACCAACTCACGCCCGCAGCGCACGCAGGCGGAGTGCAAATCGTGAAGAAGCATCGCGGAAAGCACAACATCCGGATTCCAAGAGACGACGAAGGAAATTCTCGGATCATCGCGGGTTTCACCACGATCACGAACGCGGCTTTGATACGTCGTTTTTCTTCTACTCACAGGACTGTCTTCGTCGTGAATGAGTGAGCCGGATTTGAGCGCAGCGCCGATAGGGAATGCCCACGCGCCGCCGCGATGCAAAGTAGAAGCCGATTCGGGCGTCGCCGCTGTCCGCGATCCAAACTGGCCCTGTGCAGTAACTTCGCGCGTCGTTGCGCCCGACTGGCGCGGTGCTCTGACGTTGGACTGTTGCAGCACGACAACGAAGCGTGCGCAATTGCCACCCAGTGTTCTGATTCTCTACCTACCCTTCCGCTTCGGGCCGTTACAGGCGGGCTGCGGTCAGAACGCGCGCGGGATGCAAAGGGGACGCCCCGATTCCTCCACCATAGTTCGCAAGCCGCAAATCAGTGGCGTGTAGAAACAGACTGTTGCGCCGCCGCAACAGGATCCGCAGTTCGCGCCCCGAGGGCAAGACTCGGTGCGGCTCCGTTGTTGGCTTGCTGCATAACGACGACCGCACGGCCCTGGCTTTTTTATTGCGACGCTCTTTAGGAAATGCTATTTTCGCGTTTCACTGCGAAAGCAAACCAGTCGGGGCATCCAATGAAGCAGGTCGTTCGCCGAGGGATTCGGGACATCACCGTCGATGAAGTCCCCGTTGCAGCACTTCAGTGTCATCACGTCCGTGTCCGACCGGCGTACTCGCTGATCAGCAGCGGCACGGAGACCGCTTCCATTCATACGCGAGGCTTGCTTCACGAAGCCGCCGCCGACCCCGGCCGGGTGGCAATGATCCTTCGGACGATGCGAGCCAATGGCATCGTACGCACCGCCGATGAAGTTGGCGCGAAGCTCAAGGAGCTGAGCGTGCTGGGATATTGCGGTGCGGGATACGTGGACGCCGTCCATCCGACAGTCACCGATCTCTCTCCGGGTGACCGCGTTTCCTATGGCGGCGAGGGCACGGGGCATGGTGAGTACATACTCGCTGGCCGTCAGCTCGTCGCCAGAGTTCCTGAAACAGTTCCGTTGGAGCACGCGGCATTCACCACACTCGGCAGCATTGCCATGAATGCAGTGCGCATTTCCCAGCTCGAGCTTGGCGAGGTGGTTGCCGTGATCGGCCTGGGAATCGTTGGCCAACTCATCGCGCAGCTCGCACGGCTACAGGGGGCGCGCGTCGTCGCCACGGATCTGATTGGCTCACGGCTCCACACGGCGTCGAGTCTGGGCACTCACCACGCGTGTCTGCCTGATTCTGTCGGGGAGGCCGTCAGTTCACTTACCAATGGCCGCGGTGCCGACTGCGTCATCATCGCCGCCGCTTCGAAGAGCTCGGCTCCATGTGCGCAAGCCGCGCAGATCGTTCGTGATCGCGGGCGAATCGCCGTTGTTGGTGCGGTGGACATGAGCTTCAACTGGGAAGTGATGTACCGTAAGGAAGTGCGCGTGCTGATGTCGCGCGCGTATGGGCCGGGAAGCTACGATCCTGTGTACGAGAAACAGAACGGGGACTATCCGGTCTCGTACGTTCGCTGGACGGAGAACCGCAATATGGAGGAGTTTCTCCGGCTGATCGAGAGCGGCGCCATCTCCGTGGCCCCGTTAATCTCTCATCGGTTCGAGCTGCCAGACGCCGCAACGGCTTACGAGACGATCATGTCGCGCGCCGTCGACAGCCTCGCCGTCGTTCTACGCTATCCGACCGGGAGCGGCGAAGAAAAGCCCTCCGTCGCGGCGCGTCTGACCAGAGTTTCCCTGCGGCCACCGGCGACCACGAACCGGGCAACGCTACAATTCGCGCTCTTCGGCGCCGGGAACATCGTGCGTTGGGCGCACATGCCAAATCTCTTGCGGCGGAAGGACGTTCGGCTACGCGCAGTGTGCTCCTCGAGTGGCGTGCGGGCGAGAAGTTTCGGAGAGCGCTACGGAGCTGAATACATCAGCACCAGCGTGGAGGAGGTACTGTCAGACCCCTCCATCGATGCCGTCCTCATAGCAACGCGCAATGCGCAACATGCATCCCAGGCGCTCGCTGCCCTCGAGGCGGGTAAGCACGTTTTCGTCGAGAAACCGATGGCGCTGACTGAGCGGGAGTGCCAGCAGCTGAGGGAGGCCGTCGAAAGGAGCGGGCGCATGATCGCGGTCGGTTTCAACCGGCGATTCGCCCCGGACTACCTGGACCAGAAGAAGCTTCTCGTTAGGCGCACGGGACCCGCGGTAATCAATTGCCGTGTGTGCTCGCCTGGAATTTCCGGCGCCTACTGGATGGCCCAGCCGGAAGAGGGAGGCGCAATTCTCGGCGAAGCCTGTCACTTTGTCGACACTTTGACGTGGCTCCTCGAATCGGAGCCAGTGCGCGTCAGCGCCTACTCGCTTCCCACGACGGTCGCTGAACCGATCGGAGAGAACAACATCGTCGCATCCATCGAATACAGCGACGGATCGATCGCGAATCTCACGTACACCACCGTGGGGTCTGCCGCGTGCGCGGGCGAACGTCTCGAGGCCTTTGCGCCCGGAGTGGCCGCGATTTCGCAGGATTTCAAGTACCTGAGATCAGGACGCACGGGTGACACGCGGCGACGGTGGTTCGCGAATAAGGGCTATCGCGAGCAGATGGATGCCTTCGTCGACGCGCTTGCTGGTCGGCGCCCCCCTGCTGCTACCGTAGACGATGGAGCGCGCGCTACCATTGTCTGTCTTCGGATTCTCGACGCTGCGCGAAGCGGAGCGGCGGTGGATATCGATTGGCGCGCTCGATGACGAGCGCACTTGGCTCATAGCATCGGCGAATTCAGAAATCTTATTGTCCTTCCGCAGTCTCGCAGGTGACGATTCATGGGCTCCGCCGGTCGCTTCATGGGCTCGTAGCTTCGTCTTCGCGATTCAACTGCGACATGCAACTCGGCATCAAATCTCGATTGAAGGAGTCGACCAAGCGCGTACTCGCCAGCATGGGGTATTTTCTCGGGCGTCATCCCCAAACGTATTCGCTCGAGAACCATCTGCTGCAGGTTTGTACCCAGCTCCGCATCAATTGCATTCTTGACGTCGGCGCGCATTACGGAGAATTCGCGCAGCGTGTGCGCGACGCTGGATATCGCGGGCGCGTGGTCTCGTTTGAACCTGTCCATGAGAGCTTCTCGACACTGCGGCGAGCGCGGGCGCGCGATCCCGATTGGAGAGGATTCGAAGTAGCGCTTGGCGATAGCGACGGCACGGCCACAGTCAACGTGCTACAGGATTCCGTCTTCACCTCGTTGTTGTCCCCCAATGCCTTCGGAACGGATCGGTTTGCCGGCAAGATGCACGTGCAGGAAACGCGGTCCGTGCCAATCCGGGCTCTCGATTCACTCTGGACCGAGTGCATGAAAGGGATTGATGAACCGCGCGTCTTCTTGAAGCTGGATACGCAGGGCTATGACCTCATCGTGCTGCGCGGGGCAACGGCTCACCTGAATCAGATCGACGCATTGCAGCTCGAGCTCGCGGCGCAACCCATATACACGGGCGCATCGAACGAGTTGTCCGAGGCGATCACCACCCTTCGGAAGCTGGGCTTTCGTCTCTGTGGACTGTACCCCGTGACGTGGGACCCAGGCGACAAGCTCACCGCGATCGAAATCGACGGGTTATTCTGGAAGCATCGTGGGCCGGACTCGCTCGCGTGAGCGCACTGACTTCGCACCCCGCCCCATTCAGAGCACATCCGCGAGATATACAAAACCCTTCATCGCTCTTCGCGCACGATCTCGATTAGCGATCGAGACCCGGTGGACGGCGGCCCGCGCGAGGCTCAGCTCGGGCAATGCGAGCCACGGGCGCGTTACGCCGTGGCCACTCTGCGTGGGACAAATGGCCAGCGACCAGAGCGCGCGCGTCATGGTGATCGACGGGCAAGAGTCTCTTCGATCCAGAAGCTGCCGAAGAAAGTGTCGTTCCAGTCTGGAGAGCACTGCCTCAGGCAACGGCGGCTTCAAACGACGCATCACCGCCGTGGGCGCCGGGAGGCCGGCGAGTCGGCTTCCTAAGCGGAGCGTCCAATACGCACATGTCGCGGCGCGCCACACGATCGCCTCTTGGGCAAAGTGCTCGAGATTCAGCATCCCGCGCTCGATGAGTGTAGCCAAGTCTCGGAATGCATTCCACGCTCCATCGACAAGCTCATTGGCCCAGGCCCAGTGAGTGGCGACATGCAATGCATAGTGCGTTGCGCCGAGCACTCTTACTGGAGTGTTTCCCACCCGCAACTCTCGTGAGGCGCCCTGTATCGCGCGATGGGGCAAGTCGAATGGATGGGCCGTCGGCAGGATGGCGGTATGCAGCTCCAGTCGACAGTCCGTACCACTCACGTCGAGAAGCGGAGGAAGGTGATGATGCCCAGCATATGACTCGTCGCCGGGAAGGGATGCGTCCATGACCCAGCCGACGCGCTTCAGAACATCCCGAGCGTCGAGCACCTGTTCGGCGTCGACGAGAAGATCGATATCGCTCATCATCCGCTCGGCCATTGCGCAATAGACTCCGAGGCCGATCGCTGCGCCTTTCAGCAGCGTAACTGAAATCCCTGCATCGTGCAGCGCGGCCAAAGATTCCTGGAGGCGCTGCTCCAGACGGAGCATTCGCTGTTTGGCGTCGAGCGCCAGGACGGCGAGTTGGAGCTCGGCCTCACGAGGTATTCGATCGGCCTCGCTGTGACTGAAGTAGCGACGCGTGGCGATGACCGCTCTATGCTTCGAAGCGATTGCAAGCAGTCGTGGCCAGTCGAGACTCTGGGTTTCGAGCTCGGGCCACGAGGTTCGCGGTCCCGCCAGTGCGAACACAAGCCGCGCTTCACGGTGCTTACGAAGAATCGATTCCGCCGAACTCATTCGCGCATCGCCAAGTGAGGCGCAACCATTCTATCCCCTCCTGCACTCCGTGCCGTACCGAATGCAAGCGCGTACTGTTCACTTCGACTTCGACCCGGGAAGGCGAGAACGTGCCACGCAAGCGCGAAACCAGCGGACGACATTTCCTAGTGTGTTTACTGGCTTGAACTTGGCGGTCCCTGGGGCCGTGTCGTAGCGTAGAGATGCGGTACTGTCGCAACAGTCTTTGTGAAAGGAAGCCGCGCCCCGAACGTCAATTGTCGGAGGAGGGGCAGAGTACAAAAATGGTGTCGAGACTGACCCGACACCCTACGCGGACTATTATTCACGTCGGATGAATGGATTTCTGGTCGGATATGCGCTGCTAGTGCACGGCCTACGCGTAGTCCTGTTTGTGGCTGCCGTCATTGTCGCGGTTATCGCGCTGGTCGACTGGCTGGTCCGCACTCGCCGCATCAGCCCCTTCAATGGCATCGCCCGTTTCTTCCGTAGATCGGTCGACCCCCTGATGGTTCCTGTCGAGCGCACCGTCATGCGCGCCGGTGGCCAACCCGCCTCCGCCCCATGGTGGTCCCTCGTCGCCGTTATCGTCGGCGGCGTCGTTCTGATCTCGCTCCTCGACTTCGTCGGCGGGTTGCTTCTTCAACTCGCGGCCGGGATCAGCAACCCGCGCGCGCTGCCGATCATCCTCCTCAGCTGGGCGTTCAAGATCGTCGAGCTCGCGCTCATCGTGCGCGTGCTCTCATCATGGCTGCCCATCTCACCGTATTCGCGCTGGATTCGGTGGACCAATCCGCTTACCAACTGGATCCTGGTTCCGCTGCGGCGAGTCATTCCCCTACTCGGGATGATCGACATCACGCCAATCGTCGCGTACTTGCTGCTCGCGTGGATACTCGAGCCGACCGTGTTGCGACTCGTCGGGGCGGCAGTCGGCGCGTAGGGCGTGACTCCCCTGCACTCGCTGCCACGAGTTGACGACCGCGGCGGCAGCATCCGATTTCCCGTTCACGTGCAACCCAGGGCTTCTCGAACTGAGATCGCTGGTCTGCACGGCGAGGCGATCAAAGTCCGACTCACGGCGCCACCCGTCGACGGTGCGGCAAACGCTGCGCTCGTCGATTTCCTCGCCGAAGTGCTCTGCGTCACACGCGCAGCGGTGCGCATTGTTGCAGGAGAACAATCACGGAGCAAAGTGGTTGAGGTCGTCGGCGTCGGGCCTGAACACATCTGGCGACTAGTCAGAGGCGCAACGACGCGATAAACTCGTCGCGGCATGGCAAACGATCCGATCTCCCTATTGCTCATTGGCTCGGACTCGGCGCTCCTCGAGGGACTCTCGCAGTCGCTCGGCGCGCTCGGCTACGCAACGACTGCCACGGACTCGCTTCGTGACGCACGCGATCTCGCGGCGCGTCGTCGTCCGTTGATAGCGCTGATGGAAGCGGAGCTGGCGGTGACGTCGCGAGGGGAAGTCCTCAGCATTCCGCTCGCCCCGGGGGGAGCGCTCATTCTCTATAACGTTGGCGGAGAGCACGACGCGGAGGTGCTGTCGCCGTCGCTGCAGCGCGTCGTGCTCGCGAACATCATGCTTCCGCTCGAGCGACAGCGACTGGCGGCGCTCGTCCAATACGTGGCGCAGCGGGTGCGAGTAACGGGACGGCCTCGAGATACGCCACCGGAGCAGGCCGCGCAATAGGCGTTGGCACACCCTCACGCCTAACGCGGCTCACTTTGCAGACGTGCGCGAGGACCGCCATGCGCGAGATCGTCGCGGCTGCGGTGTGGAATGGTGTGGATTGCTTGCGACACAACGAGACACGAGCAACGCAACTGGGGGCGAAAGACCCCCTCCTAATCCGTTGTGTGAAATGGAGATGCCGCCTGAAGCGCTAAACGCCTTCGGTTGGCCCTCCGTCTGCCTCGCTCAAGTCCCGATGGCTCCCCTGTGTTCACGCGCGCTACTCCCTTCCGAAGGGGCGCAGGGCGGTCGGCCCCTGCGATCCCGCAGCGATCCCTATGAATCCTGACGCCATGACGGCGATCCAATCGAGCGACGCAAGGCCTGGTGCTACACTTCGCCGGCGCTGGCATTGGGGCTGTTCATATCCGCCGAAGCCGCAATGGTAAGGAGCGGGCCGGAGTTCAGTTCGTCCGACTCACTGGCGGTTCACAGCTCAGCCTTGACGGAAGGCCGGAGACCCGATCGGACGTCGGGGAGGCTCGCCTCCTCGTTGCAGTGGTTACGTGCGAGCAGCGCCTTGGGCGCGACTATCGCAAGGGGCGCCCTCTGGTCCTTTGCCATCAATGCGCTCGCCATGGCGCTCGGATTTTTTGTTCAGCTCCTTCTCGTCCGAACTCTGCATCAGGAGCAGTATGGCTTGTACCTCTACGTTCTCGCTGCGGTAAACATCGCGGTGCTCGTTGCGAAGCTGGAGTTCGACCCGTGTGCCATCCGTTACGTTGGTGCGTACGCAGGTACACGGGAGTGGGCGCTGCTGCGAGGCTTCCTTCGCCGGAGCCACGAGATCGTCGGCGGAACAACGCTCGTCGTAGCTGTTGCGACCGTCATTGGGACATGGGTCCTACGGGGCGTCATCGGCACAGAGCGGGTGGGCGCTTACTATCTCGGATGCGCACTGATTCCCGTCACGGCCCTGCTATGGCTACAGGCAGGATGCCTGCAGGGATTCAAAGAGGTGCGGCGAGCGCTCTCTCCGAATCTGTTGGTTCGGCCACTGCTCGTCGGGCTGACGGTTCTGGTATTGGCGCACGGATTGGGCACTCGATTGAACGCTGCTGGTGCGCTTGCTATCCAGTTCGGCGCCACCAGTGCCGCGCTTGTGCTTAGCAGTGCTCTGCTGCGGTGGACCATGACCGAGCCGATTGCACGAGCTACCCCGTACTATGCAACTGCGGAGTGGATGCGCACTGCGGCGAGTATGGTCATAATTGCGGGTGCGAACCTGGTGCTCTCTGCCCAGAGCGATGTGCTCATCGTCGGCACATATCTCGGGACAGCCCAGGCAGGGGTATATGGCGTGGCGAACCAGTTTGCTACCCTGATCGGGTTCGGCGTGACCGGCGTGCTGTTCATTACAACTCCTTTGATATCGTCGCTGTATGCGCAGCGTCGACTCGGAGATCTTCAGCGGCTCGTCACTATCGCGACTCGCCTCAACCTCGCTATCTCGCTTCCCGTGGTTCCTCTGATAGCGATTTTCGGCAAGGTAGCGCTGGGTTGGTTCGGACCAGGATTCGTCGCCGGCTACCCTGTGTTGCTCGTGCTCAGCGTGGGAGTTGTCGTCGCCGCGAGCGTTGGGGCGCTGTCGGGGTTTATCATGACCATGACCGGGCTCCAGCACGAGGCCAGCTTTGTCATCGGTGGGAGTGCCGTCCTCAACCTCGCCCTGAGCCTCGTGCTGACACCCAGGTTCGGTGTCATTGGGACGGCCTGCGCAACCGCAATCGCCGGCGTGGTCCGAGCCGTGGTGCTGGCTGTGAGGGTCAAGAGCCGGCGGGGCATCGTAGTCACGCCCTTTTCGGGTTATCGAACAGCAGTCGCGGCACGTACATGAAAATTCCGCCGGGAATCGTGCATGGCCCCGGAGAGGCGGGGCTGGTGAGCGTGGTGATTCCCACGTACAATCGCGCGCACGTCTTGGGTCGCGCAATCGAGAGCGCGCTTCAGCAGACCTACGCCAGCGTAGAGGTGATCATTGCTGACGACGGGTCGACCGACGATACCGAGGGGCTGGTCCGGAGTTACGGATCGCGCGTCCGCTATTACCGGCAAGAGAATAGAGGCGTCTCGTCGGCGCGAAATCTTGGACTGCGGCACACGCGGGGCGAGTTCGTCGCGCTGCTCGACTCGGATGACGCTTGGCTTCCATGGAAAGCGGAGGCGCAGTTGGCGGTTCTGCGGCGATTTCCCACCGCCGGGATGGTGTGGACGGACATGACGGCGCTGGATTGGGAGGGCAAGCTACGCCAGGAACGATACCTCCGAACGATGTACGCCACGTATCAAACCGTTCATCTCGAAGAGGTGGCTACCCCTGGTGGGGTGCTGAAGGACGCATGGTCGGATGCTCCCGAGTCCGTCGCAACGGCTCCGATGTACTCTGGAGACCTGTTCGCCTACATGCTTATGGGGAGCTTGGTACACACGTCGACGGTGCTGCTCCGGCGTTCACGGTTGATGCGAGTTGGAGGATTCGACGAATCGTTTTCTCCGTCGGGAGAAGACTATGAGTTCCACACCCGCACAACATGGCATGGCCCGGTTGCGTTCCTGGACTGGCCCAGCGTTCTGTACCGGATCGGAGCCGCAGACCAGCTCACTGCCCCACGGTATGGGGCAACGATCGCCAGAAACGCGCTTCGCACCGTGAACCGCTGGATGGCAGACGGGGGTGCGCGCGCGCAATTGCCGTCGGGCTGGATGGAGCAGCGGATGTCCGATCTTCATCTCTGGGTGGGAGAAGCGGAGCTCCAGGAGGGCAACGACGCCAAAGCGCGCGCGCACCTTTGGCAGAGTCTGTGGATCCGACGCCGGCGACGGGCGGCGCTGCTGCTCGCCTCGACGTTCGCCCCTGAGGGCATGAGAACAGCGATACGGCGCGTACGCTCCGCCCGACGGAAATCGCGTGCGGTCCATGCTGCGTCACGCGACACCGAGAACCCATGCTAATCCCTTCTCACCTCGACGCAGACGCCGGTCTCGTTCATCGCGCGAAGCGGATTGCATTGTCGATGTTGACCACGCGCGTCGCCTCGTCAGTGCTTCGGCGGCTGACACGCGGTCGCTGCATCGTCTTCACTCTGCACAGGTTCGAGGATCCGGCGCATGGAATTGCCGGGCACCCCGAGCAAATCTTGCGTAGTCAGCTCGAGCTACTCCGTCGCGAGCGCTGCCTTGTTCTCGGCCTCATGGAGCTCATTGAAGGCCTCCGGGACGGCAGCCTTCGGGAACGATCCGCTATCGCGTTCACCGTCGACGATGGGTACGGCGACTTCGCGCGGGTGGGCTCTAGAATTTTTGCGGCATTCGACTGTCCTGTGACGGTCTTTCTCCCGACGGCATTCATTGACGGAGCAGAGTGGCTGTGGTGGGATCGGATCGAGGCTGCGATTCTTTCGACCGATCGTCGCGCGCTCGCGATCGAAATCAATGATGCGGCATTGAAGTATGAGTTGGGGAGTGTATCTGACCGGATGCGAATCAGTCTGGATCTAACCACGCGGCTCAAGCGCGTCCCTAACGCTGTGCGTCTGTCGGTGATCGAACAGATCCTGGCCGCATGCGGCAGCAGCTTGGCGGCAGCTCCGCCGCTGCGGTACGCGCCCATGAGCTGGCACGACGTCCGTCGACTGGGTGCTTCCGGTGTGACCTTTGGTCCGCACACGGTCACGCATCCCATTCTCCCAATGACGGGCGACGAGCAGGCTGCTTTTGAGTTGGAAACTTCCTGGCGCCGAGTCAAGGAAAGCACGCCAAACGCAATTCCAATTTTCTCCTATCCCAACGGCGACTATTCCAGCCGCGAGCAGAGCATTCTCGCACGAATGAATTTGGCAGCGGCCGTCTGCAGCGAGCCGCGGTACCTTGACGTCAAGGAGTCCGCGGCCGAGTACCGTTTTGCAGTTCCGCGCTTTCCCCACTATGACGATCAGCCACACTTCGTGAAGATCATCAATGGTCTGGAGGGGGCGGTGGTAAACGTGCGCCGGCTCTTTCGGACATCAAGGGTATCTGCCGCATGGTCGTGACTCGATTCATGGAGATCCAGAGCACTAAGCTGTAACCGAGATGACCCTGACGAGGTGAATCGTCGCTCGGAGTTACGGTTCTCTCGGGCGTACCAACTTGCATCGAACGATCGCCGTAGTGAACTCGCGTATGACGCGATTCTGTACCCAGGCGAATCGGAACGAGCTCAATATCCCGCTGTAATGGATCGGAATCCCGCTCGGACCCATGTCCGTGCCGTGCACGACTGTCGTTCACGGTCCACGACACAACGCGTGCTCGGTTGCCTTATTACCGCCGCGGGCCTCGGCTTCATCGCGGCGACGACGATGGTACCTCTGGCCCCGGGGAATCAGGGCCCGCCGAGCTGGTTCGGTAACCCGAGTATCCCCGACATCCTACGTAACGTGCTGCTGTACGTGCCTTTTGGTTTCGGTCTGCGACAGGGCGGGCTCCGAAGTCGATCGGCAATTCTCATCGCAGTTGCACTAAGCGCGATTGTGGAGATCGCGCAGCTTGGTCTGATCACGGGCCGGAACGCCAGCATGATGGACGTGACGTCAAATACTCTCGGCGCCGCTGCCGGTGTTTCGTTGGCGACGCATTGGCACACGCTACTTCACCCTGGCGCAAGGCTTCGCTCGCACCTGTTCGCGTCAGCGACAAGCGCGCTGCTAGCGATTCTCGTCGCCTCCGCGTTTGGTCTGCGCGTCTCGTTGCCTCCCGGACAGTATCGCGTGCAATGGGCACCACAGGGCGTTGGACACGACTGGTTCCACGGTGAATTGCTCGCGGCATTCGTATCCGGGACGAGCTTGCGCGGCGGGATGTCGAACCCGATTGAAGGACGGGGCGCGATGTGGCTTTCGCGCGACATCGCCCTTCTCGCCCGATTCGTTCCAGGGAAGGCACTCAGCGAAGAGTCGACGATCGTGGGCATCGGGGATAGTACCGATGAGATCGAGATCGTTGAGCTCGATCAGGAAAGGAGTGATTTACGATTTCGAGTCCGTACGCTGACAGGGCGCGTTGGCCTCGAGGTGCCGACGGTGGTTCTCGAAGACGTACTGGCCAGTGGCAATCGTCCACAGCCGACCGACACGATGGTCGTCACGGCCGCGCTCACGGCTGCACAGCTGAGTCTCTCGGTGCGCGGCAAGACCATCGCCGAAGCGGCGGACATCGCCCTGTCGCCCAGTGTTGCGTGGCTCGCACTCTCACCATGGAGTCGCTGGAAGGCCGGAACAATTCGGCTCATTTCCGCGGTGTGGATCATGGTCTTGGTCTTCCCACTCGGATTCTGGAGCGCCGGAGAGCCGCCGTCAGCTTACCGGGATCTGGCAGTCGTCGCCTTCGCGCTCGTTATTGGTCTGGTCGCTTCGCCAAGCCTCGCGGGCACACACCTCGGCACCTGGATGGATTGGATCGCTTGCGTTATTGGCTGCGCGTTAGGCATGGGCGCTCAGCGCCTTCTAGCAGTTCACGACGAGAGTGAGCGCGCCGCACCAACGGCAGTGCTCGGAGCACGGGTATGACGGTGCAGACGAGTCCCATCCGGCGCGTCATGTAGGGAGCGAGAGCTCGAGTGCATAACGACGCACGAGCTCCAAGGAGGACGGGCGGAATCGTCCACCGACAGCTGCCGTGCATCGCGTGTTGCAGGCATGCAACAGTCAAAAATAACACTTGCGGGAACGAGGGTTCCACACCGATCTTGATGCCTCGTTATGCCTGAGACTTCGCGTTCTGCCTAACGGGAGAATCTGGTGTCGCTTGTCCTGCAGCACCGCAGCGCCTGTCCTCCCCGCCTCGATCGGCTGGAGTGGCCTGCGAGCCTCACTATCGACGCCTACGGTTTTCGCGTCGCTCTTCGCGCATCGCACCGGTCGGCGCTGAACGGACTTCAGCGCGTGATTCCGCCCGGCGCTCGCGCGAGCGACGCACGCGATGCTGACGCTCGATATTCCGTCGTCCTCGCCGATGATGGCCAGTACCTGCATCGGCTTTATGAGGGCGAGGAGTGCGTCACGTGCACCAGCGATGAAAACGCCCTATTCGCATCGTTGCAGAGCCGTCTCCATTTCAGCGTCGCCGTGGGTGCGCGGACGAGAGTGTTTCTTCATGCTGGCGCCGTGGGCTGGAACGGTGGCGCGATTCTGATCCCGGGGCGCTCCTATGCCGGCAAGAGCTCCCTCGTCGCGGCGCTGGTGCGCGCGGGAGCGACATACTACTCCGACGAGTACGCCGTGCTCGATGTCGGAGGGCTCGTCCATCCCTTCGCGCGCTCGTTAGGTATCCGCGAAGGAGACGGAACTATCCGTCAGCTCGCGCCCTCATCACTCGGCGCGCGCATAGGCGTCGAGCCATTGCCAGTGCGCACGGTGGTCCTGTCGCAATACGTTCCCGGAGCAGTGTGGTCGCCACTCTCGATGACGCCAGGCGAGAGGGTGCTCGCGCTTTTCGAGCACACGGTCGCCGCACGGAGCCGACCGGTCGAGGCGCTGCGACTTCTCTGCACGGCAACCGTCGATGCGTTAGGGATCCGAAGCGCTCGGGGCGAGGCCGAGGCTGTCGCCGATCAGATTTTGTCCGCCTGTTAAACATCTATTGAAGGAGAAAACGATGGCGCATCGGGACGCGCAGTATCCGAAGTCGCGGCGAAATGGGGTGTTGGTCGACCACGTTCGCGATGAGACGATCGTCTACGACAAGGACCGTCAGCAGGCGCACGCCCTCAATCGCGCGGCTGGCTTCGTTTGGGCCCAGAGTGACGGCACCCACTCGGTGCAGGATCTCACCGGTTTGTTAGCAACCGAGCTCGGGACCGAAGTTGATGACTCGGTAGTCGAATATGCCCTGGACGAGCTCTCCCGCGCGAAGCTGCTCGAGGACGCCGAGGGTGTCACGGAGTCCTCGGTAAGCCGGCGTGACGTCGTGCGTCGCCTCACGCTCGCTGGCGCGGCGACGGTTGCCCTCCCTGTGGTGTTCTCTGTCCTGGCGCCAACGCCTGCAATGGCCGCGAGCGGTGGACAGAACAGCCAGGGACAGAACAACAACAATCAGGGGCAGAATCAACAATAGGCGGGTACCCTCTCAGGTACCTGCTTTGAGGCCGTCGCTAGGAATCTTCTGCTGCTGTTGCCTTTGCGTCGAAGGCCACGAACCTGACGCAAAGGCGCAACCGGATGTCTCCTCTAGCGCCAGCCAGCACCGAGCTTTCGCGGTAGCTAATCGCGCGCGCGAGGGCCGTCGTCGGTTGCCTGCCTGACGCGCGACCGCCAGCAGTGGACTCCCGTCACGCGTTCTGTATCACCACTGCGCGCGAGTTGAGGAACGCCTCGAGAGCCTCCGGACCACCCTCGGAGCCATAGCCCGACTCTTTTACACCTCCGAAGGGCATCTCGGCGGACGGCATCGCGGGCATGTTCATCCAGAGCATCCCCACTTCCAGCTTGCGCGCGAGAAGATCGGAGTACTTGAGCGACTTGGTGAAGGCGTAGCCGGCGAGCCCGAAGGGCAGCCGGTTCGACTCGTGGATGGCATCCTCAATCCTGTCGAACGGCTGTATCGCCGCAACGGGTCCGAATGGCTCGTCGTTGAAGACCTTGGCTTCCTTCGGCACTTCGGTGAGGATCGTCGGCTGCCAGAAGTTGCCGGTGTCCCCAATACGCTGTCCCCCGGCGAGGAGCTTCGCTCCTTTCCTCACGGCATCTTCGGTGAAGCTCGTCATCGCATCGAGGCGGCGCGGGTTGGCGAGTGGGCCCATCTGCGTCCCTTCGGATAGGCCGTTGCCCACCTTCAACGCCTTCGCATGCTCTGTGAGCGCCGCGGCGAAATCACCAACAATAGATCGGTGCACGAGGAAGCGCGTCGGTGAAATGCACACCTGTCCGGCGTTCCGGAACTTCGCCGCGCCGGATGCTTTGGCGGCGAGCGCGATGTCCGCGTCCTCGCACACGATCACCGGCGCGTGGCCACCGAGCTCCATCGTGACGCGCTTCATGTGCTGGCCCGCGAGCGCTGCGAGTTGCTTGCCGACCGCGATGGACCCGGTGAAGGTCACCTTCCGAATCACGGGATGCGGGATGAGGTAGCTCGAGATCTCGGCCGGCGTGCCGTACACGAGACCGAGCACCCCTGGTGGCAGATCGGCGTCGGCGAACGCCTTGATGAGCGCCGCCGGCGCGGCAGGGGTTTCTTCCGCTGCTTTGACAAGTATCGAGCAACCCGCCGCAAGCGCGGCGGCTACTTTGCGGACCACTTGGTTGATCGGGAAGTTCCACGGCGTGAACGCGGCGACTGGGCCGACCGGGTCCCTCATCACCATCTGCCGAATCGTGACGCTCACGCGCGACGGTACGATGCGCCCATAAATGCGGAAGCCTTCTTCCGCGAACCACTCGATAATATCGGCGGCCGCGAGTGTCTCGGCCATTGCCTCCGCGAGCGGCTTGCCCTGCTCCTGCGTGAGCAGCGGCGCGATCTCTCCCGCGCGCTCGCGCACCAGCACCGCCGCCTTTCGCATGATTTTGCTGCGCGCCGCTGGGAGCATTTCGCGCCAAACCTCAAAGCCCTTCTGCGCTGCCTCAACTGCAACCTCGAGGTCCGGTCGGCCGGCATGTGCGACTCGCCCGATCTCCCTCCCGGTTGCCGGATTCATAACGGGAAGCGTCTTGCCTTCCGCGGGCGGCTGCCACTTGCCGTTGATGAAGAGCTGTGTGTCGATGTATCCCATGCCGGTACTCGATTCAGGGCGAAGAGCGGTCATTGCTGCACTCGGTCGATAATCGGAAGAATGACGGTTCTCATACTATTGGATTCGCGACATGCTTTGACAATGGTACCGTTTCTGGGGCTCGAGGCGACTGGAGCTTCATAGCGTCTTCGGGGCGGATCGTCTCGGCGTTGCCGGGCGGGAACGCTCGTGCTAGGATAAAGAAGGGAACAATCGATCTCGTGGCGATTTAACGGCAACTTGCGGCCACGTTAAACATCCGCTAAAGCGCCTGCCCGGCGCACAGCGTTTGGGCCTTTTTCTTTTTGTCGCATCAATGTCAAATACCGAACGCCCGTCATACCTCGACGCTCTCGCGGACCACGTGCTGGTCTTCGACGGGGCGATGGGGACCAACATTCAGCTCCGACACCCAACGCCCGAAGATTTCGGCGGGAAGGCGCTCGAGGGGTGCAATGATCACCTCGTGCTCACTCGCCCCGACATCATCCAGGGGATCCACGAATCGTTTCTCGCGGTAGGCTGCGACGTCGTCGAGACGTGCACCTTCCAGTCGACGCCGCACCGGCTGCGCGAATGGGGGATCGAAGAGAAGACACGAGACCTCAACGTCTCGGCGGCGCGAATAGCGCGCGCGGCCTGTGACAAGTTCTCAACTCCGGAGCGGCCGCGGTTCGTGGCTGGCTCGATCGGGCCGACGGGGATGCTGCCGTCGAGCAGCGACCCGGTGCTCTCCAACATCTCGTTCGCGGATCTGGCCGAGAACTACTACGTGCAGGCGAAGTACCTCGTCGAGGGCGGCGTGGACGTGCTGCTCGTGGAGACGGCGCAGGACATCCTGGAGGTGAAAGCGGCGGTCACCGGCTTCGAGCGACTCTTCGCCGAGCTGGGTCGGCGGGTTCCGATTCAGGCGCAGGTCACGCTGGACACGAGCGGCCGGATGCTCCTCGGCACCGACATCGCGAGCGCATTGACGACGCTCGAGGCGCTGCCCGTCGACGTCATCGGCCTGAATTGCTCGACGGGCCCGGAGCACATGCGTGAGCCGATCCGCTACCTAACGAGTCACGCCGCGCGGCCGATCTCGTGCATCCCGAACGCGGGCCTTCCGCTGAATACGGGGACCGGTGACGCGGTGTATCCGCTCGAGCCCGAGCCGATGGCGAAGATGCTGGGCGAGTTCGTTTCGGATTTTGGAGTGCGCATCGTCGGTGGGTGCTGCGGAACGCGTCCGGAGCATTTGCAGGCGATTGTCGAGCGAGTTCGCTTGGACGCCGGACGGGGCACGCGGGACGAGGGGCGCGGGATGAGGGACGCGGGACGCGGGACGGTGCCCCGCGTGAGCAGCGCGATGCGCGCGACGGAGCTCAAGCAGGATCCCCCGCCGCTGCTCATCGGCGAGCGGGTGAACTCGCAGGGGTCGCGGAAAGTGAAGCGGCTGCTCCTTGCCGATGATTACGAAGGCATCGTCGACGTGGCGCGGGAGCAGGTCGACTCGGGCGCGCACGTGCTCGATGTTTGCGTCGCGCTCACCGAGCGCGCGGACGAAGCCGAGCAGATGTCGAAGGTCGTGAAGCTGCTGTCGATGAGCGTCGAGACGCCGATCATGGTGGACTCGACGGAAGCGAACGTCATCGAGGCGGCGCTGGAGCACATCCCGGGGCGCGCGATCATCAACTCCATCAACATGGAGAATGGCCGCAAGCGCATCGACACCGTCGTGCCGCTGGCGAAGAAGCACGGCGCGGCGCTCGTCGCGCTCACGATCGACGAGATCGGGATGGCAAAGACGCGCGATCGGAAGCTCGAGATCGCGAAGAAGATCTACGACATCGTCGTCGGCGAGTACGGGATGCAGGCCGGGGATCTCATCTATGACGATCTCACCTTCACGCTCGCGACCGGCGATCCGGAGATGGCCGATTCTGCCGTCGAGACGATCGAGGGGATTCGCCTGATCAAGCGCGAGCTGCCGGGGGTCTTTACCTCGTTAGGCGTCTCGAACGTGAGCTTCGGGCTGGCGCCGGAGGCGCGCGCCGTCGTCAACTCCGTCTTCCTGCATCACTGCGTCGAGGCGGGGCTCGACATGGCGATCGTGAACCCGGCGCACGTGAAACCGTACGCGGAGATCGATGCTGCCGATCGTGCGCTGGCCGACGATCTGATCTTCAACCGGCGCCCCGACGCCCTTCAGCGGGTCATCGAGGGACTCGGGACGCGGGACGCGGGACGCGGGACGGCAGCAGCGGTCGAAGATCCTACTGCGGATATGTCCGCCGACCAGCGTGTGCACTACATGGTTGTGCACCGGAAGAAGGACGGCATCGAGGACGCTCTCGATGCCGCCGGCGTACGCGCGGAGCCGGTGCGTGTGCTGAACCAGGTGCTGCTCCCGGCAATGAAGGAAGTCGGCGACAAGTTCGGCGCCGGCGAGCTGATTCTTCCCTTCGTGCTGCAGTCGGCGGAAGTGATGAAGCGCGCGGTCAAGCATCTCGAGCAGTTTCTCGAGAAGGCCGAGGGATACACCAAGGGGAAAGTCGTGCTCGCGACGGTGTATGGCGACGTGCACGACATCGGCAAGTCGCTGGTGAACACGATCCTCTCGAACAACGGCTACACGGTATACGATCTCGGCAAGCAGGTGCCCGTCAACACGATCATTGAAAAGGCTCTCGAGGTCGACGCGGACGCCATCGGTCTCTCGGCGCTGCTCGTGTCGACGTCGAAGCAGATGCCACTCTGTGTGCAGGAGCTCGACAAGCGCGGGTTGGAAATTCCTGTCCTGATTGGCGGCGCGGCGATCAACAGGCGTTTCGGGCGACGCGCGATGTTCGTCGAGGGCGAGCGCGCCTACGAGTCGGGTGTCTTCTACTGCAAGGACGCGTTCGAGGGTCTCGAGACGATGGACCTGCTGCAGAACGACGACGCGTCGCGACGTGAAGCGTTCGTGAAGAAGCTGCTCGAGGACGCGCGAAACGACGTCTTTCTCCGCACCACCGTCGGCAAGGACATCGCCGTCGGCGATCAGGGCGGGGCGCGAAGCAACGTGTCCCAGGACCACGCGATTCCCGCGGCGCCGTTTTACGGCGTTCGGACGTTGCACACCGGCGACATCCCTCTCGACGAAGTCTTCGCGCTTCTCGATCTCGACGAGCTGTACCGACTGCAGTGGGGAGCGCGAGGTTCGGGACCGCAGTACGAGGCGACTGTGAAGAACGAGTTCGAGCCCGTGCGGGCTCGGCTCGAGGCGGAGGCGAAGCGCGATGGATGGCTGAAGCCACAGGCCGTCTACGGAATCTTCCCGACGCAGTCGCGTGGTAACGATCTGCTCATCTACGATCCCGAAGCCTACGCCCGCGACGGCACGACGCGTGAGATCGCCCGCTTCCACTTCCCGCGCCAGGAAGGGCGCGAGCGTCTCTGCATCGCTGACTATTTCCGTCCCACGGATTCGACGGACATCGATCTCGTTGGTCTGCAGGTGGTGACGGTCGGCGACGACGCGGCAACGAAGTTTCAAGAGTTGCAAACTGCCGGCGAGTACACCGAGGCGTTTTACGTGCACGGCCTCGCTGTGGAAACTGCGGAGGCGCTCGCCGAGTGGCTGCATCGCCGGTTGCGACGTGAGCTGGGGATACCGGGCGGCCGCGGCAAGCGCTACTCGTGGGGCTACGGCGCCTGTCCGGACCTCGACGATCACGCGACGGTCTTCAAGCTCCTCCCGGCCGAGAAGGAGCTCGGAATGGAGCTGACGTCAGCGTTCCAGCTAGTGCCCGAACAGAGCACGGCGGCGATCATCGTCCACCATCCGGAGGCGAAGTATTACGCCGTTCGCGGCCAGGCTGGTGACGCGGCGGAGCGCCGCGAGCTGTCGACGGTGACGACGCGATGACGAAGCGAGCGCTGCTCGACCGGCTCGTCGATCCCGAGCGGATCGTCCTCTTCGATGGCGCGATGGGGACGATGCTCTATCAGCGCGGCGTGTTCATCAATCAGTGCTACGACGAGCTGAACGTCCGCTCGCCGGATCTCATTCGCGAAATTCATCGGCAGTATGTCAAAGCCGGAGCCGAAGTGCTGGAAACGAACAGCTTCGGCGCGAACCGGCTGAAGCTGACGCAGTACGGGCTCGAGGGGCAGGTGGAGGCGATCAATCGCTCGGCGGCGCAGCTTGCGCGCGCGGTCGCGGACGAGGCCGAACACCCGGTGCTCGTCGCCGGCGCGATCGGCCCGTTAGGCGTGCGGCTCGAGCCATACGGCCCGACGAGTGAAGCGGACGCGCGCGCGGTCTTCCGCGAGCAGATGGCCGCGCTCAAGGACGGCGGCGCCGACCTCTTCATCCTCGAGACGTTCGGCGATCTGCACGAGATCAAGGAAGCGATCCGCGCGGCGCGCGAGGTCGACCCGTCGATGCCGGTCGTCGCACAGATGACGATCGGCGCGGATCACCGAACGTCGTACGGCGCCACCGCGGAAGACGTGGCACGCGCGCTGGACGGGTGGGGCGCCGACGTCATCGGCCTCAATTGCTCCGTGGGTCCGCAGATCATTCTCGAGTGCATCGAGCGCATGACGCCGGTAACGCGACGAAAGCTGAGCGCGCAGCCTAACGCGGGCATGCCGCGCGACGTCGGGGGCCGCAGCATGTACATGGCGAGCCCGGAGTACATGGCCACGTACGCGCGCCATCTCATTCACGCCGGCGCGAAGGTCCTGGGTGGCTGCTGCGGAACGACCCCCGAGCACATCAAGGCGATCTGCGAAGGGATCCGGCCGTTGAATCCGCGTTTGGCCGCGGTGGCGAGTGACAAGGGACGAGTGGCGAGTCAATCGGAACGAAGCGCTCATGGAGCGCTCGGGTCTTCGCACTCCGATTCACCCGCCACTCGCCACTCGCCACTCGCCACTCCGTTCCCGGAGCGATCTCGATTCGCCTCCCGCATCGCAGCGGGTGAGTTCGTGACGTCGGTCGAGATCGTGCCGCCTCGCGGTGTGGACGGTTCGCGCATGGTCGCCGACGTCCGGAAGCTCAAGGACGCTGGCGTGGACGCCGTCAATGTCCCGGATGGGCCGCGCGCGCAGAGCCGGATGGGCGCGCTCCTCACGAGCGTGCTCATCGAGCAGCAGGTCGGGATCGAGACGGTGACGCATTACGCCTGCCGCGATCGCAACCTGCTCGGCATGCTGAGCGACTTGTTAGGCGCGGCGGCGATCGGGCTGCGGAACCTACTCATCATCACCGGCGACCCGCCGAAGATGGGGCCGTATCCCGACGCGACCGCGGTCTTCGACATCGACTCGATCGGGTTGACGAATCTCGTGCGGAACCTGAACCGCGGTCTCGACCCGGGTGGCAACGCCATCGGCGAGCCGACGAAGTTCGCGATCGGGGTAGGCGTGAATCCCGCCGCGATCGACGCGGCGCACGAGCTGCGACGGTTCGAGTGGAAGGTCGAGGCGGGCGCGGAGTACGCGATCACCCAGCCGGTATTCGACGCGGCGCAGCTCGAGAAGTTCCTCAAGTCGATCGCGCACGTGCGCATCCCGGTGATTGCCGGCATCTGGCCGCTGGTTTCGCTTCGGAACGCGGAGTTCCTGGCGAACGAGGTGCCGGGCGTGTCGGTTCCCGCCGAAGTGATTGCGCGGATGCGCCGAGCGACCGAGAAGTCGAAGGAGCACGCGACGGCGGAGGGGATCGCAATCGCCCGCGAGATGCTGACGCGGGTGCGCGAGGTCGTCCAGGGTGCGCAGGTATCCGCGCCGTTCGGGAAGGTGGAGCTCGCGCTCCAGGTGTTCGAGGGAATGCACATACCTAACGAACGAAGAACGGCGACAGCGGGAAGAGCGACTGAATAAGGGCGACTGCAAAAAGAGCGACTGCATGAACGGCGACCGCGAAACTGCTGTGCGATAGGGGAAGCTGCGCTGCGCACCCGGTGGCTGTTTGTCTGACCGGGCACGATATTAGAACCCATGCGTGCCATTCTGCTCGTCGACCACGGGTCGGTGCGGTCCGAAGCGAACCAGATGCTGGACTGCGTCGCCAATCTGCTGCAGTCCATGGTGGGGCCGGAGGTGCTCGTGCGGCTGGCCCACATGGAACTCGCGGATCCACTCATTCCCGAGGGTGTGGATGCCTGCGTCGAAGCCGGGGCAACGGAGCTCATCGTCTTCCCGTACATGCTGTCGCCCGGCAAGCACTCCACGCGCGACATTCCGCGCATCGTCGGCGAGGCGACGCGTCGCTATCCTGAGCTCCGCGTCCGTGTGACGCCCGCGTTCGGCGTGCACGCGAAGCTTGCCGAAGTGATTGCCGAGCGAGCGGGCGTCGACGTCAGCGGCGGCGAGATCGATTGCGCCCGCTGCTGGAACCCGGACGGCGTGATCGGCACGTGCGGCGACGCGTGCTGCGCGCGAGGGGCAGCGCGCGAGAGCGTCGGCGTGGAAGGAGCGAGCTAGTCGCTCGCGGCGCAGCGTCTCGCGCGCTGGTAGGCGAGCGCCTCACCGACGAGACGGAAGGTCCGCTCCTCGCGCCAGCTCCACCATTCGGGGCGAGAGAGCCCCGCGTAACGCCAGTGAATCGTGGCCGCCTCGTCGTATGCGTCGGCGATCGTCGCCCTGCCCCACCCTTTCGAGATGTTTCCCTCGAGCGTCACCGCGGCGCTGTCGGTCGCGTGAATGAGCCGCGCGAAGGTGCCCGCGGTCGAGCTCTCGCTGAAGGCGGCGGAGGTGAGCACCATGGGGACCAGTCCCCAGAGCTCGGGGTTCGCACTCGCTGTGAAGCTGAGCGTGAAGGAACGACGCGCGAGATCGACGAGGTCGGGCTCGAGCTGGCCGGCACTGTCGGCGGCGAGGATCTGAGTCACTTCGCGCATCGCGTCCTCCGGCGTGAGGCGCGCCATCGCCGCGTGGATGCTCTCGTGGAGCAGCGTGCTCCCGTCAGTGGAGTCGCTGACGTAGATGACACCATCGTTGGACTCCACCGCGAACGCGGCGATGGCTTCGCCGAGTCGGGCGCCGCCGCGGCGGAACTGGATGCGGCTCGTGCGCTCGTCGAGGGTGCCTTGCACGCGCGTGAGGATGGCGCGACCGAGAAGGGTGCTCTCCTCGAGGTTCGTCGCAACCTGTGCGCAGAGCCAGGCATCGCCGGGAATGGCGTCGACGCGCGGCGTGACCGGGTGGATGAGCGGCAATTGTGCCGATGCGCTCGTCGCTGCGAGGAGCAGCACGAGCGCGCCGGTGAAGGCGACGGACGCCGTGATTTTCATGTCGTACCGCAATCGGCATCCGGGTCGTTCCCCGCGCGCGATCCGTCGGGAGGGAGGACGGATGGTGACGCGGGCCACGAATGCGATGAGTGCTGCGCGGCGCCGGGAGCGCCACGGCGTCAAGAAGCGCAACATCGGGACCGCGCGCTGGCGGCGACGACTTGGCGCCCGCCCATATGCCTAACGACATGCGGCCGAGCGGGTTACCGGGAGCGCGGCGCGCGGGCGATCCGAGCGAGCGCACCGCGTTTTGCGAGTGGGTGACGCACGCTGCGAGGTGGTGCCATGGGAGGACCGGATGCCCTACCGATCGGCGCCAACCCCTCGCCCCTCGTTTGGCCTCTGCGTAGAGTTACAACGGGTCGTGAGGCTGACGCGCCTCGCACAGACACGAGCCAACTCCCATGACGATTGACACAGCGGCGGCGCGCCCGCCCTTGACGGTCCTCTCGGACGAGGAAGCGATGTTCCGAGACGCGGTTGCGGCCTTCGCCGAGGAAGAGGTGCGCCCGCGCGTGCAGCAGATGGAGCGCGACGGGAAGATCGATCCGGCGCTCATCAGGAAGTTCTTCGAGATGGGACTGATGGGCGTGGAGGTGACGGACTCGTTAGGCGGCGCCGACGGCTCCCTGATGATGGTCGCCGTCGCGGTGGAGGAGATCAGCAAGATCGATCCGGCCGCGGCGATTCTCATGGACGTGCAGAACACGCTCGTGAACTACCCGATCCGCAGCTACGGGAGCGAGTACATCAAGTCGACGTACCTGCCCCAGCTCACGCAGGAGCGCGTCGGCGCGTACGCGTTGTCGGAGCCCGCGTCGGGGTCGGACGCCTTCGGGCTGCAGACGCGGGCCGAGCAGCGGGGCGACCGGTGGATTCTCACGGGGCGGAAGCTCTGGATCACCAACGGCGCCGAAGCGGAGATCTACGTCATCTTCGCGAACGCAAATCCCGCGGCCGGCTACAAGGGGATCACCGCGTTCATCGTGGAGCGGGGGTTTCCAGGGTTCAGCGTCGGCAAGAAGGAGGACAAGCTCGGCATCCGCGCCTCGAGCACGACGGAGCTGATCCTCGATGGCGTCGAGGTGCCTAACGAGAACGTGCTCGGTCCGGTCGGTCAGGGATACAAGATCGCGATCGACACGCTCAACGGGGGGCGCGTGGGGATCGGCGCGCAGATGATCGGCGTCGCCCAGGGCGCGCTGCGGGCCGCCCTCGACTATGTCGGCGAGCGACGCCAATTCGGGAAGACGATTGCCGATTTCCAGGCGGTGCAGTTCCAGCTCGCGCAGGTGCGAGCGGAGCTGGAAGGCGCGCGGCTGCTGGTCTACAACGCGGCCCGTCTCAAGGACGCGGGGCGCGACATCGCCATGGAAGGCGCGATGGCGAAGCTGATCTCATCGCAGGTGGCGGAGCGAGTGACGTCGCTCGCGCTGGAGCTGCACGGCGGCTATGGCTACACGAAGGACTATCCGGTCGAGAAGTTCTATCGCGACGCCAAGATCGGTACGATCTACGAAGGCACGTCGAACATGCAGCTGCAGACGATTGCCAAGGGGCTTTTGAGGGGCTAGTGCCAGTTATCAGTCAATAGTCCATAGTTATCAGGGAGTTCTGAACGAAGCGTTGATTTGGTGTCATCCTCGCTTCGCTCAGGGTGACAATGACAAACAGAACGCTTCGTTCCGAGTTACCTGATAACTATGGACTATGGACTGATAGCTTCCTGAGAACATGAATTCCATTCGCGTTCACAAAACCGGCGGTCCCGAGGTTCTGCGGATCGAGGAGATCCCCGATCCCACGCCGGGACCGGGGGAGCTGCTCGTCAATATCGAGGCGATCGGGGTCAACTTCATCGAGATCTATCAGCGCGAGGGGTTGTACACCGTGCCGAGGCCGTTCACGCCTGGGAGCGAGGCTGCCGGAACCGTGCGCGCGTTAGGCACGGGCGTCACCGAGTTCAAGGTCGGCGACCGGGTCGTGTCGCAGTCGATGCGCGGAGCGTACGCGTCCCGCGCCGTCGTGCCCGCCGAGCGGGCGGTGAAGATTCCCGATGGCGTGACCACGAAAGCAGCCGCCGCAAGCTTTCTTCAGGGACTGACGGCGCATTATCTCGCGACGTCGACCTATCCGCTGCGGCAAGGCGAGAGCTGCCTTGTGCACGCTGCCGCGGGCGGTGTCGGCCTCCTGCTGTGCCAGATCGCGAAGATGCGCGGCGCCTTCGTCATCGGCACGGCGTCCACACCCGAAAAGCTCGAACTCGCGCGCGGCGCCGGCGCGGACGAGACGATCAATTACACGACCCGCGACTTCGCGGCCGAGGCGCGGCGCATCACGAATGACGTCGGCGTCGCGGTGGTGTACGATTCGGTAGGGCGAACGACCTTCGAAGGTTCGCTCAATGCCCTCCGGCGCCGCGGGATGCTCGCCCTCTTCGGGCAGTCGAGTGGACCGGTGCCGCCGCTCGATCCACAAATACTCAACCGAAAAGGATCGCTCTTTCTCACGCGTCCGACGCTCAACGACTACGTCGCGACGCGGGAGGAGCTGGTGCAGCGATCGAACGAGCTGTTCGGGTGGGTGCGGGACGGTCTGTTGAAGGTGACGATCGGCGCGGAGTTTCCACTGGTGCGCGCGGCCGATGCACACCGGGCGCTGGCGAGTCGCAAAACGACGGGAAAAGTGATTCTGGTGCCATAGGGATGGCGCGGGACAACCATGAGGAATGAGATGCGAGTTCAGAGCAGGCACATCGTCGTTGCTATCCTGCTTTCCAGCGCGACTGGTGGAGCGGCCTGGGGACAGCAGGGGGCAACGCAGACAGCTGGTGATCCGGGAGGGGCGCTCGCGGCGCGGGTGCAGCAGGTGATGGACCGGCCCGAATTCCGGCACGCGTTCTTCGGCATCGCGCTCTACTCGTTAGGCGAGGGGCGCATGGTCTGGGCGCATAATCCGGACAAGCTCTTTGCGGCCGCTTCGACGACCAAGCTCCTCACCGAAGGAACCGCGCTCCAGCTCCTCGGCGCCGACTACCGATTCCACACCCGGGTCTATCGCACCGGGCGACTCAACGGGAGCACCGTCGAGGGCGACCTCGTGCTCGTCGGCAGCGGCGATCCCAATCTGTCGGGACGGATCCAGCCCGGGGACAAGCTCGCGTTCGAGAACGTCGACCATTCGTACGACGCGAGCCCCGAGACGCATGCCGTCGCGGGCGATCCGCTGGCTGTCATTCGCGAGTTGGCGACTCAGGTCGCAGCAAAAGGGATCCGGCGCGTCACGGGGCGGGTCTGGATCGACGCATCGCTCTTTGCCGAGGGCGAGCGCGAGCTCGGCACCGGCGTCGTGATCTCGCCGATCATGGTGAACGACAACCTCGTCGATCTCACGATCGGCTCGGGTCCGCAGGCTGGCGCGCCGACAACGGTTCAGGTGACGCCGACGACGCCCTATGTAAAGTTCGTGAATAAATCGATGACCGGCGCGCCGGGAACGCAGCCGAACATCCGCTGGTCCTCGGACGTCACCGATCCCGACGGGACACACACCGTCACGATCTCGGGGACGTTCCCGTCGGACAAGCAGCCGATCCTCTTCAGCTACGCCGTGCCCGAGCCGAGCCGGTTCGCCGAAGTCGTCTTCGCGGACGCGTTGCGCGCGCAAGGTGTCGCGGTGAACCTCGCGACGGCCGCGGCGCAGCGCGAATACCACGGCACGCCGGCGGCGTACACTGCGGAGAACGTCGTGGCCGAGCATGTATCGCCGCCGATGAGTGAGGAGGTGAAGGTCACGCTCAAGGTGAGTCAGAATCTGCACGCCAGCGCGACGCCGTTCATCGTGAAATCGGTGCTGGCGCGCGGCGACAGCGCCAAGACGGGCTTCGATCTCGAGCATGATTTTCTGCAGCGGGCCGGGCTCGACCTCGGCGGCGCGCAACAGACGGATGGCGCGGGCGGCGATGCACGCTTCTCACCGAACTTCATGGTGCACTACCTGGAGTACATGTCGAAGCAGCCGAACTTCCAGGTCTTTCTCGACGCGATGCCGGTGATGGGAAAGGACGGCACGCTCTGGAACGTGCAACCCTCGTCGCCAGCTGCCGGACACGTTTTCGCGAAGACGGGAACGCTCGGCGGCTACGATGCGCTCAATCGCAAGATGCTGCTCTCGGCGAAGGGACTCGCGGGGTATCTGGTGACCCCGAGCGGAAAGCGATATGCCATCGCAGCGTACGTGAACAACGTGTCGCTCGATCCCGCTGATGTCACACGCATCGCCGGCCAAGCGTTAGGCGAGATCGCGACGATCGCGTATCAGACGCTTCCGTAAGAATGTCATCCCGAGGAGCGTAGCGCGCTGGCGCGAGGAGCAGGAGCGAGCGCAACGCGCTCGCGACACCAAATAGATGGGATCTGCTTTGAGCGCTAGCGAAAAGCAGATCCTTCGCTTCGCTCAGGATGACAGGTGCCTCATCCGTTTCCACCCGCGGACCAGATCGTCATTGCACTGCGAGCGACGGCGCGCCATGGCGCGCCGTCCTGCGCATCATGGCGTTCTCCTCTCACCCGCGGTGTGCTGCATGCCGTCTCCACGGATTCGTACGTTCGCGCTCGTCGTTCTTCCGGTGATGTCCATGGCCTTTGCGCGAGCCGCCGGCGCGCAGAATGCCGCCGGCCAGCAGCAGCTCGACGAGATCAGCGCGCGCGGCCGAGCCCTCGCTGGATATCAGCACGCCGCATGGACCGCGAGCATGCAGCTTCTCGCGACGAATCCCGATCCCTGGCAGGTGCAGCGATACGTCGCGTATCACGCCGATAGCGGCTGGGTGGTCGCGTTCGGCCGGCTCAACACCCAGCGCGACACGTTTTACGTCAGCCACATCGGCATTCCGGCGGCGGTGAACGGACAGCGCATCGATTCGAGGTTCGAGTTCCGGACGTTCGCGGCGCCGGGACCGGATACGGACTTCCTGGTGCGCGCCGCCCGGGCGATGGACGTCGCCACGATGGCGCTCGGCGTCACGGCGCGCGCGTACACGGCGGCGGCGATACCTAACGAGAAGGGCGAGTGGCTCGTCTACCTCACGCCGTCCGCGGACGCAGCGAACGCCTGGCCGCTCGGCGACGACGTCCGCTATCGTGTATCGGAAGACGGCCGGCGCATCCTCGAGACGCATCGGATGCACGTGGGAATGATGGAGGCGAGTCGCGGCGACAGCGACGACACTCGACTCGTCGCGAAGGGTGGCAAGGCCCTGCGCGAGCTCCCCGAGGACTCCGACGTCTTCCACGTGCTCATGAATCGGCCGTCCGCGGCGGAGGTTGTCGTCACCCGGCACCACCAGTTCCGCATCGACGTCGACGGCTCGATCAGACTGGTTCAGGGGAAGGAGACCGTCGTCGGCGCTGCTCGTTAGGCGATGGGTTGATGCGGGGCCATAGGCGACTTGCGCTTATGGCTCCGCCCAGACGAGGACGTCCTCGAGCTCGCTGAACTCGCCGGTGTTCCAGAAGGCCTCGACGATCCGCAGCGTCACGTCGAGCGAGTGGATCCAGTTGGCGGGATAGAGTCCCTCCTGACCGCCGACGCGGAGCGCCTGCTTCGGGAGCTCGGGACGCGACGGGTCCACAAGCGTCGGGAACCGATCGCCAGGCAGCACGCCGGTGAGCAGGTACCGTCCGTTACCGCCGCCGACGCAGAGGTAGGGGTGCATGACGGCAGCCTTCGGGTAGAGATACACGTCGTTGCGCCCGCGGCCGTCGAGCGCGCGCACGGCGGTGATCACCGTCTTGAGCGGTGGACGGGGAACGATCTGCTCCGTCCGGGCAGTGCCCTTCCATTCAAATACTCTCAACTCGCCAAGCATGACTTGTTGGAAGTCGTGAGCGCTGGTCGAAAGCGTGCTCGATAGAGTACCGGCGCGAGCGGACAACCGTCGTGAGCCGGGTCACGGATCGTGGCACCGGCGCCACATGTCGGCCTGTCATGCTCGCGTTTTACGGCTACCCAAACTACCGCCCGTGAAGTATCGATTCGAGCCATGCCGACCGCCGAATCGATCCGTCTCCAGGAAGACGCCCGACGCGAGCTGAATTGGAAGCGGTGGGGACCGTATCTGTCCGAGCGGCAGTGGGGCACGGTGCGCGAGGACTACTCGGCGAGCGGTGAGGTGTGGGAGAGCTTCACCCATGACATGGCGCGGAGCCGAGCCTACCGGTGGGCCGAGGACGGGTTGCTGGGCATCACCGATCGGGAGTGCCGGCTCTGTTTCGCGCTCGCGCTCTGGAACGGCCGCGATCCGATTCTCAAGGAGCGGCTCTTCGGCCTGAATGGCCACGAGGGGAACCACAGCGAGGACGTGAAGGAGTGCTACTACTATCTCGACAGCACCCCGACGCACTCGTACATGAAGGCGCTGTACAAGTATCCGCAGAGCGAGTACCCGTACCTCGACCTCGTCGTCGAGAACAGGCGTCGAACGCGAATCGATCCCGAGTACGAGCTCGCCGACACGAATGTCTTCGACGAAGATCGCTACTTCGACATTTTCGTCGAGTACGCGAAGGGCTCGCCGAACGATGTCCTGATCCGGATCACCGCCACGAACCACGGCCCGGAAGAGGCGCCGCTCGCGCTCCTGCCGACACTCTGGTTCAGGAACTACTGGTCCTGGGGACGCAGCGACGATCCGCCGCCGCGTATCTTCGCCGAAGGCGCGCGAACGCTCGTCGCGGAGCATCCCGGGCTCGGTGTCTTCCGCCTGCAGATGGCGCGGAATGGGTTCGGCCTGCACCGGGCGCCACCGGAGCTGATCTTCACCGAGAATGAGAGCAATCGCCGGCGTCTGTGGGACGTCGACAACCACTCGCCGTATGTGAAGGACGCGTTCCACCGCTACGTCGTGAACCGCGACGTCGATGCGGTGAATCCGCGGCGGGTCGGGACGAAGGCGGCGTTTCTGCACAAGTGGATCGTTGACCCGGGCGAGAGTGTGCGCGTGGAGCTGCGCCTCTCGTCCGACGAGGAGGCGCCGGCAGAATCGTTCGGCGAGGAGTTCGACGCCACCTTCAGTCTGCGCGAGCAGGAGGCGCACGAGTTCTATCGCGGCCTCATCACGGGCGCGACGATCGAGGAGGCGCGCGTGGCGCGGCAGGCGTACGCCGGTCTCCTCTGGACGAAGCAGTACTACAACTACGTCGTGCGCGAATGGCTCGAGGGTGATCCGGCGTCGCCGCCGCCACCGGCGATTCGCTGGCAGGGGCGGAACTCCGATTGGCAGCACGTCTACAATCGGGACATCATCTCGATGCCCGACAAGTGGGAGTATCCGTGGTACGCGGCCTGGGACCTCGCGTTCCAGATGATCCCATTCGCGCGTATCGACCAGCATTTCGCGAAGGAGCAAATCGTGCTGCTGCTGCGCGAGTGGTACATGCACGCCAACGGGCAGCTGCCCGCGTACGAGTTCGCGTTCTCGGACGTGAATCCCCCGGTGCACGCCTGGGCGGCGTGGCGCGTGTACAAGATGACGGGCCACAAGGGGGCGCGCGATCATGTGTTCCTCGAGCGCGTGTTTCACAAGTTGCTCATCAACTTCTCGTGGTGGGTGAACCGGAAGGATCCGGACGGCAACCATCTCTTCAGTGGCGGCTTCCTCGGTCTCGACAACGTCGGCGTCTTCGACCGGAACAAGCCGCTGCCTAACGGGCAATACCTCGAGCAGGCGGACGGCACGGCCTGGATGGCGTTCTACTGCTCGACGATGCTCTCGATCACGCTGGAGCTGGCGACGATCGACCGCGCGTACGAGGACATGGCGACGACCTTCTTCGAGCACTTCGTCTCGATCGCGGACGCCATGAACTCGCTCGGCGGCACCGGTCTCTGGGACGAGCACGACGGCTTCTACTACGATCAGCTCTGCGTCGAGGGACAGAAGACGCCGCTCCGCATTCGCTCGATCGTGGGGCTCGTGCCGCTCTTCGCGTGCGAGTGCATCGATCAGGAGACGATCGATCAACTGCCCGGCTTCAAGAAGCGGATGCAGTGGTTCCTCAACAACCGCCGCGATCTCGCGGCGCACATTTCGTACATGCGCGAGCGCGAGGACTCGCGCCATTCCCGCCGGCTCCTGGCGATGCCGGCGCGCCACCGCCTGATGCGCGTCCTGCGCTACATGCTCGACGAGCGCGAGTTTTTGTCGCCTTACGGGATTCGCTCCCTGTCGCAGATCCATCGCGATCACCCGTTCACGCTCCGTGTCGGCGATGAGGAGGCCACGGTGCGGTATTCGCCCGGCGAATCCGACACCTATATCTTCGGCGGCAACTCGAACTGGCGCGGGCCGATCTGGTTCCCGATCAACTATCTCGTGATCGAGGCGCTCGAGCGCTACCATCACTTCTACGGCGACTCACTCAAGGTGGAGTGCCCGACCGGCTCGGAACAGATGATGACGCTCGGTGAGGTCGCGCACGAGCTGGCGTCGCGCCTAACGAGAATCTTTCTCCCGGACGCGCGGGGCAATCGGCCAGCGCACGGCGGCGATCACCGTTACGCGCAGAGCCCGCACTGGCGTGACCTCCTGCTCTTCTACGAGCACTTCCACGGCGACACAGGCCGCGGCCTCGGCGCCAGCCATCAGACGGGATGGACGGCGCTGATCACGCGCTGTCTGGAGAAAACGGCCGCACGGGCGAACATCTCGCGGCCGTCCGAGCAGATGGAAGCTCTTATTGATTGATGGGCGGGGGACGGGTTCGTGTCAGTTATCAGTTATCGGTCCATAGTTATCAGGGAACAAGGAACGAAGCGTTGATACGATGAAAAGCAGATTCCTCGTCGCTGCGCTCCTCGGAATGACAGCCGCCCTGTCATCCCGAGCGCTAGCGAGGGATCTGCTTTTCATCCCATCAAGCGCTTCGTTCCAAACTCCCTGATAACTATGGACTGATAACTATGGACTTCAGTTATTCGATATGAAGGAATGGCTTGTCGCTGACGGTCTGGGTGGGTATGCGATGGGCGCCACGAACGGGATACGCACGCGCCGGTATCATGCGTACCTGATCGTGGCCGCGCCGCATGATGAGCAGCGGTTCGCCCTCGTCAACGACATCGAGCTCTGGATCGACGCCCCCGGCGGCTCCATCTCCCTCAGCAGCCATCGTTATGCACCGAACGTCGTCTACCCCGACGGAGCGGCGCGAATCATCGGATTCGAGGCGGAGCCGTGGCCTACGTGGCGGTTCGACATCGGCGACGGGATCACCGTCGTGCAGGAGCTCTTCGCCCCCCGCGCCACGGGTCGCGCGGCGATGGTGCTGCAGTGGCGGCTCATCGGCGTGCACACGAGCGAACCACCGATGCAGCTTCGGGCGCGACCAATGATGTCGGCCCGCGACTTTCACGCGCTTCATCACGAGAACGCCGACTTCCGATTCCAGCCGGAGCACGTCGGCGCGGAGAGCTGGCTCTGGAAGCCGTATCGCGATGTCCCGCCCATCCTGCTCCACGCCAACGGATCGTATCGGCACGAGCCTCTCTGGTTTCGCAACTTCTCCTATAGCGAGGAGCAAGCGCGCGGACTCGACTTCGTCGAGGATCTCGCGTCGCCAGGTGAGCTGAGCTGGTCGCTTGGCGGCTCGGAAAAGCGCGACGCCGTGCTGATGCTCACCGTTCCCGAGGAATGGGGCGGCTACGAAACGGCGGGCCGCCTGCTCTCCGAATGTCAGGCACTGGCGAACAGCGAGCGCGCCCGCGTCGGCGCGTTCAAGTCGCGCCTCCGGCATTCGGCCGACGGCTATCTCGTTAGGCGCCGCGGCCGCGATACGATCATCGCCGGATATCCCTGGTTCACCGACTGGGGGCGCGACACCTTCATTTCCCTTCGCGGGCTGTGCCTCGAGGCCGGCCGCCTCGACGAGGCCGAGCGTATTCTCGTGTCGTGGTGCGACGCGCTCAGCGATGGGATGATGCCGAACGCCTACCCGGCGGCCGGTACCGAGCCCCGCTACAACTCGGTTGACGCGTCGCTCTGGTTCATCATCGCCGCTCAGGCGTTTCTCGACGCGTGCGTCCGGCGCGGTCGCTGGCTCGCGCCGGCCATCCCCAAGCGGCTCACTGATGCAGCCGAGGAAATTCTCAGCGCCTACGTACGCGGCACACGGTACGGAATCAGGATGGACACCGACGGCCTGCTCGCCGCCGGTGAGCCTGGGTTGGCGCTCACCTGGATGGACACGATCGTGGACGCCGAGCCCGTAACGCCACGCATCGGCAAGCCCGTCGAGATTCAGGCGCTCTGGGTGAACGCGCTGGTCATCGGCTCGCGGTGGAACGAGCGGTGGGGTGATCTCGGCGACGAGGCGTCGGAGAGCTTTGCCGAGCGCTTCTGGAACGCGCGGCGGGGCTGCCTCTACGACGTCGTCGACGTCGATCACGAAGCGGGTCGCACCGACGATAGGCTTCGGCCAAATCAGATCATGGCCGTTGGTGGGCTGCGGATCGCGCTCCTCGCCGGTCAGCGGGCCTCCAGCGTCGCGGAGCTGGCGGAGCGGGAGCTGTGGACCCCGATGGGGCTGCGGACGCTCGCGCGTGGAGAGCCAGGCTACGTCGATGCGTGCGTCGGGACCGCCGACGCTCGTGACCGGGCGTATCACAACGGCCCTGTCTGGCCGTGGTTGATGGGCCCGTTCGTGGACGCGTGGGTCAGGTCACGGGCGACTGGCGGCGGACCATTTGCGATCAAGGCCGTGCGGGCGGATGCGCGGCGCCGGTTTCTCGGCGGGCTGGCGAGACATCTCGACGAGGCAGGCCTGGGACACGTCTCGGAGATCGCGGACTCCGAAGAGCCGTGGACGCCTCGGGGCTGCCCGTTTCAGGCGTGGTCGGTCGGCGAGATGCTGCGGCTCCTTGCGGAGTGAGCGTTCGACACACAGCCTGTGTGCATTCGGCGGAACGTGTGTGAGCCGAGACCCGAGCTTCGGAGACGATTAATGGCCGAGAAGTCGAGACCGCGGGCGGAAGGGTCCGCGGTGAATGCGAGGGGTGTGGGCGCGGGTGCGAGCGCGAGCATGGCAGGCGCCCCATCGGGCACGGCGGCGGATCGGCGAAAGCGCGTCGCGCTACGCCGGTTGATCGACGAGATGCTCGCGGAGATCCGCGCCGCGGCCAACGAAGAGAACTGGACCAACGATGCGCGCGCCCAGGCCGAATCGGACCTGGCGCGCATCATGGAGCAGGTACGTCGTGAGGCGATGCGCGCCGAGCCCAAACCGAAGGCGAAGCGCGCAAAGCCTCGTTGAGCGTCTGCTAATCAGCGGACGCTGACGTGAGACAGGCCGGACTGGTTCTCGATCGTCCAGACGGCGACGCCGCCCGTCGGGAACATGAACTGCTCGGAGCGGAACGACTGGCCCGCGAGCGGATGGGCGACGAGAAAGGTGCTGCGCCCGTCGGCGAGGAAGCCGAGGCGCTGCACCGGAAACTCGGTTCGCCCGAGCGCGCCGACATCACCGAGGCGCCAGAGCTGATCGCCGCGCGAGATGTAGACCGTCACCCGATCCCAACTGTTGTTCTCGATGACGACGGCCGATGGCGAGCTGCCCCACTGCGCGGCACGCGTGCCGACGCCTCCGGACGCGCACGCCGACATGGTTGCGGCGCCAACGATGATCGATGCTACCACGAGGTGCCTGCCGATCTGTGCGCGCAGGCGAGCGCATTGCACGGTAATGTTCGTCATCATCCCCTCCCCCCCTAACCGCCGTCCCCGCCACGCACCCTGCGCTCGTGAGACCTGCATCGCTCCTGTAATGCGGAGAGCGTGCCAGCGGCGCGGCGAGTGTCGGAGAGACGCAGTCCGTTCGGCGTGATGAGGCTCACATCGAGATTCACAAAGGCGAAACCGTCAGGAGGATGACGGGAGTTGCCAAGCGGGCGTAACGGCGGCCGCACGCGTGTGCGATACGAGGTTGCGGAACGGACGGCGCGCACGTCTGCATCGCGTGACGTCCAGCACCGCCGACACCGCGTCGCCGAGGACGCGCGACGCCGCACCACGCGCCGTGCTCACGCTCGTCCTCGCGCTCTACGGGATTCCGCTCATGCGACATCCCGAAGCGGGCAGCTTCCTGGACGGAATCGATCTGGCGATCCACGAGACCGGACACCTCGTCTTCGCGCCATTCGGCGAGGTGATTCAGTTCGCGGGAGGCACGCTCTTCCAGCTCATCGTGCCGGCGGTGTTTCTCGTGTACTTCGCCCGACGCGGCGACCGGCACGCGGCCACGGTGTCGCTCTGGTGGATCGCTCAGAATCTTTGGAACATCTCCGTCTACGTACGTGACGCGCGGACGCAGGAGCTGCCGCTCGTCGGCGGCGGCGAACACGATTGGGCATTTCTCCTCGGCCACTTCGGTGTGCTCGCGCACGACCAGGGAATCGGCCGGACGTTCCACGCAATCGGCACGCTGCTCTGGCTCGTGGCGGTTGCTGGCGGACTGCTCTTCGCGCTCACCGCGCCGGCACCGGCTGGACAAGATCGCACGCCCCGTTAGCCTTCGTCTCGAAGCGCGCGCCCCGAGGCGCGAGGAATCCTACATCCGGAGCCGACGAGATGGGCAAAGGCGACAAGCGTACACGAAAGGGAAAGATCTACCGCGGCACGTACGGCAAGAGCCGTCCTGGCAAGGTGAAGAAGAAGGTGCGCAAAGCGACGAAGCGCGCTTGACGACGCCTCACGGCTGCTGCGGACGCAACTCCCACAGCACGTTCACGATCACCCATTTGCCATACCATTTTCCGAGCTGCAGATAGTCGACCCAGTCGCCGGCGTCGACGCGCGCGACGGCGGCGTTCTCGTAGACGTCGAGCAATCGGTAGTCGGTGCGACGGCGGGCGGCGGGCGTGCTGGTGCCCCCGCCCATTTTCGTGCTGTTGATCAACGTGAGGGCGCCCATCGTCTGGATCATGCTCCGGCCAGTTTTTGGATCGCTGCGGATGATGCGTTTGGCAAGCTCGGGATGCAGCGCGCGCTGCATGCGCTCGGCGCTCCCCTCGTACCAGCCCTGGATGTAATCCATCGCTGCCTCGCGAATGCCATTGCTGTCCGCGGCAGTCGCGAGGTGCTCGCCCGACGCGCCCTGCGGCGTGGCCGTGGACTGCGCTCGCACGGTGAACGGGATGACGGCGAGCAGCATGAGCGTGAGGGCGCCGTGTCGAATCGATGTGGGCATGGGGGGTGGTTGGTGGTTGGTGACTGGTGGTTGGTGAACAGCCGAGAATTCGTTCTCCGAGATTCACCAATCACGAACCACCAATCACTAGTCACCAGCAGCGTGTGACGATCTCGCCGCCCGGCGGGACGGAGCTGCCTCAGCGCTCGAGCAGCGCGCGCAGTCCGGCGCTGTGGGCGCGGCTGGAGGTGAGCCGCGTGCC
>JAJKIR010000150.1 GCA_021154325.1 Gemmatimonas sp. | reverse complement strand
CGAAGAGCCAGATTTTTCCTTTTCTGTCGAACGCCATGACCTCGTAGGGATCGTGGCGCCCGCCCATCTCCATGCCCGGCGACCCCGTGGGCATTCCGGGCACGGCGAGCCCTGCAGCTTTCGGCTTCTCGGTGAGCACCTTCGTCACCAGATCCGCCGGCACATGGCCCTCGAAGGCGTAGCCGCCGGCAAGCGCGACGTGACAGCTGCGGAGCGTACTCGGCACCCCGGCCGTCGTCTTGACCTGCTCGAGCATGTCCTCGCCGACGTCATGCGCGTCGACGATGAAGCCGTTGCGCTTCATGTATTCCACCCAATTCCCGCAGCAGCCGCAGGTTGGACTCTTGTAGACGGTGAGACGCGCCTTTCGCGCGGCAAATGGCTCGCCGGCAACGCGGCGCGAGAGCGCCGATGTGGCAACGCTGGCGAGAGCGAGATGGAGCCAATCACGACGATTCATGGTCATGGCGCGTGCGCTGGAAGGAGGGGAAGGCGAAAGATACGGCGTGCGCATTCACGAGACAGGCTCGGGCTTTGCACCGAAGTCAGCAACAACTCTCATCGGAGGAGAGCGATGGCTGACCTCGACAAACAGGAAGGCGCGCAAAGCGAGACGTCGCGGCGCAGCGTCGATTGGAGCGGACAGGACGCGTACTGGCGCGACAACTACGGGGCCCGTCCGTACACCCAAGCCGATCGGGGCTACGAGTACTACCAACCCGCGTACAAGTACGGCCACGAGTCGGCCTTCTTCTATGGAAATCGGGCGTGGGATCAGGAAGTCGAGGACGATCTCGAGCGCGGATGGGAGCAGGCGCGCGGGGACTCGGACTGCACCTGGGGTGAGGTGAAGGAAGCAGTGCGCGACGCGTACGAGACGGCGCGAACGGCCTAGAACAGCACTCCGAGAACCGCCACCCGACAATGAATCGGGCGCGCTTTTGCGCGCCCGATTTCCTTTTTCCCTGATAACTATGGACTGATAGCTGATAGCTTCTTTCTCCGTCTCCACCGGAACAGAACGTAATTTGAGGTCTTCTCCGTATTCAGCGCCCAAATCCGACCGCATCGCGCTCGTGATCGTGCAGCTCGCGGCGCTGGCGGTGGTGCTGGTGGCGCTTCCATACAAGGCGTTCGATCTCGATCGCTACTTCGTGCCGAAGGAGCTGGTGCTGCACATCGCCGCCGCCGGTGCGGCGCTCTGCTGCCTGATTCCACGAGGACGGCTCTCGTTCGCGCGCATCGATTGGATGCTCATCGTCTATCTCGCGCTGAGCACTGTCTCCGCTCTGCTCGCCGATAATCGATGGCTCGCGACCCGCGCGCTCGCGATCTCGCTCTCGGGAGCCGCGCTCTTCTGGGTCGGCCGCATCCTTCGGCGCGACGGCCTCGCGCGGCCGGTGCTCTGGGCGCTCGGCCTCGCCGGAGCGGTGGGCGCGGCGACGTCGCTCTTGCAGGCGTACGGCGTGACGTCCGAGTACTTCAGCCTCAATCGCTCACCGGGCGGCACCTTCGGCAATCGCAACTTCATGGCGCACCTCGGCGCGATCGTCGTGCCGACGATCGTGTACTGCGGGCTCACGACGCGTCGTTATGCCGCGACGCTCGTCGCCGCCCTCCTCCTTGGCGTCATCGCCGCGGCCGAGGTGCTTTCGCGGAGTCGCGCGGCGTGGCTGGCGCTCCTCGCGGCGGGCGTTCCCGTGGCTATCGCCGCATGGCTCTCGCGCGAGCGCTGGAGCGCGCGCGAGACGTCGCGGCGACTCGTTATGCTGGGCGCCGTCACCGCCATCGGCGCGGTGCTCGCACTGGCGCTGCCCAACACACTCGAGTGGAAGAGCGATTCGCCCTATCTCGAGTCGGTGCGCGGGATGGTGAACTACCAGGAGGGAAGCGGTCATGGGCGACTCGTGCAGTACACGAACTCACTGCGGATGATGGTCGCGCACCCGCTTCTGGGCGTCGGGCCCGGAAACTGGGGCGTGGAATATCCTCGTTATGCCTCACGAGGCGACCCATCGCTGTCGAGCGCGGACGACGGGCTGACGTCCAATCCGTGGCCGAGCAGCGACTGGGTGGCGTTCGCGGCGGAGCGCGGCGCGCCGGCGACGGCACTGCTAGCCTTGACGTTCGTCGCCTTCCTGCTGCTCGCGGCGTGGCATGCCCGTGTCGGTCGCGGAGCAGAAGCGGTGCTCGGCGCGTTTGCGCTCGCCGCGACGGTTATCGCGACGCTCGTCGTCGGCGCCTTCGACGCGGTCCTCTTGCTTGCTCCGCCGACGCTCTTCGTCTGGCTTCTGTTAGGCGTCTACGCCGAGCCTGTCGCGACATCGGCCGCGCGCGCGACGGTGACGACTGGCGTCAAACAATGGGCGCCGGTTGTCGTAGTCGGCCTCGGCATCCTGGCCATTGGCCGGAGCGCGCTGCAGATCGCGGCAATGGGGACGGTGGTGGAGAGTACGCGCACTGCTTCGGTCGAGCGCGCCGCGCTCTTCGACCCGGGGAGCTATCGCATCCGCATGCGTCTCGCGGAAGCGTACCTGAACGCTGGGCGATGCGACCGCGCGCGGCCGGTGGCGCGGGCGGCGCGCGACCTCTATCCGATGGCGGCGAGCCCGCGACAGCTCCTCGCGGAGTGCGGCGAGTCGTCGCCGCGGCCGAAGCGCCGGTGAGCGGTGTGCCTAACGAAACAGAGGGACGCGTCGCCAACATCGACGCGCGCGGACGCCAGCGCCGGCTCATCGGCGGTGTGGTCTGGCTGGTCGTCGCGACGGCGGCCGCGGCGGCGCTCGTCGCGCTCCGCGCGCGAGACGGATGGTACGCGCTGCTCGTCATGCCCTTCACGCTCGCCGCGTTAGGCTGGTTCCAGGCTCGCGAACGCACGTGAGTGGTACTCGCCGCGCTCGGGGAGCGCGAGCCGAAGGGCGCGATGAGCGACGCAGAAAAGTGTCAGGCGCGTCGCCAGGCGACCGGCGTCTGGATTCGCTCGATCGTGACCGGTGTCGTTGTGACGGTTGTCGTCTGGCTCCTGCTCCGGGCGCGGTGACGCGTCACGTCGCTACTTCGAGATCTTGAGCCCGAGAAGGCCGGTCCAGCGGGCGAGCCGCCCGTTGGGGCCGGCGGCCCATCCCGCGTTAGGCGCGACGAAGCGCACCGAGTTGTAGCCGACACTGTCGACCATGCGCCAGCTCTCGCCGTTGTCGCTCGAGAAAGCAGTGCCGGCGAGACCGACGGCGACGACGTTCGAGCTCCCCGGCACGAACGCGACGGCGGAGAGATACCCGATGGGCAGCGGCCCCTTCGCGACGTGCCAACTGCGACCGCCATCGTCGCTGAGCGCCACGTTAGGCAGCCCGCCGCGCACCATCTGATAATCGCCGCCGACCGCGACCCCGCGACGCCCATCGCGGAACGCGACCGAGAAGACCCCCGACGACGCGCTGCCGGCGTGAATCGGCGTGTCGGCGACGGTCCATGTGCGACCCCGATCGACCGAGTGATAGACGCGCGCCGTGGTGCCGCCCCCAGTCCCGATCCAGACATTCGATTCACCGTCGACGATGAGACAGCTGCCGCTCGCCGCGAAGGCTGCCTCGCCCGGCAGCACCGCAGGGAGATGCTCCGGAGGAATGCGTGTCCAGCTGCCGCCGCCGTCGTTCGTCGTCACGATGAAGAAATGGCCGTCGACAGGATCGCTGATCGCGATGCCGTGCTGCGCGTCCCAGAAGGCGATGGCGTCGAGGAAGACGCCCTTCTGCTCCGAGACGTAGACGATCGACCAGTGCGCCCCCGCATCCGTCGTTCGATAGATACGCGCCTGTCCCTTCTCGGCTTCGCCCGCGCTCATCAGCCAGGCGCGGCGGGCGTCGAGAGCGTGCACGGCGCGGAAGTCGAGCGAGGCGGCGTTCGCGACACTGTCGGCACGCCAAGTCCGGCCGCCGTCCGCGCTCCGCACGAAGCGTCCGCGCGTCCCACTCGCCCAGATGACGCTCGGGCTTGCGGCGCTCAGCCCGCGCAGCTCGGCGTCCGTTCCGGAGGGAACCGGCGTCCACTGCGCGATCGCGGGCGCCGGCAACAACAAAAGGATCGTGATGAGTAAACTCTCACGCATGCGTCGGCTCCGACCTGGGTTGGCGCGACCGCGCTAAGACTCGAGTCCGTCGCAAAATAGAAGCACATGAGCGCCCGGACGAACAGGGCCGCGCCCGAAGTCTGCAACGGTTGACGACTCGGCGCACCCGTTCGGCCCGGAAGTGGTTACCATCAAGCACCTCCGCCTCCTACATCACCGCATGCCCGCGCCAAATCTCGCCGACATTCGCGCCGCCCACGCCCGCGTCGCTCCACGCATCCATCGCACTCCGCTCCTCTCGGCGACGCGCCTCGGCGCGCGCGCGGGCGTCACGCTCTTTCACAAGTGCGAGTCGCTGCAGAAGACGGGATCGTTCAAGGTTCGGGGAGCGCTGAACAACGTCTCACAACTCGATGCGGCGGCGCGAAAGCGCGGCGTCGTCACCGTCTCGGCCGGGAATCACGCGCAGGCGCTCGCGTGGGCGGCGCGCGACGCGGGCGTCCGCTGCACGGTCGTGATGCCGACGACCGCGTCGCGAATGAAGGTTGACGCGAGCCGAGGCTACGGCGCCGAAGTGGTTCTTCACGGAGCGAGCGGCATCGAGGCGTTCGCGCACGCGCACGCGCTCGCAAAGGAGCGCGACCTCACGTTCGTGCACCCCTTCGACGACCCAGCTGTGATCGCGGGGCAGGGCACAGTCGGTCTCGAGATCCTCGAGCAGCTCGAGAGTGTCGATGACGTCATCGTGCCGATCGGCGGCGGTGGGCTCATCGCCGGCGTCGCGACGGCGATCAAGGAGTCGCGGCCGCAGGTGAGGGTCTACGGCGTCGAGCCGACGGGCGCGGCCGTCATGCGGCAGAGCCTCGACGCAGGCCACCCGGTGAGGCTGGAGTCGATGAAGACGATCGCTGACGGTCTCGCCGCGCCGATGGCGGGCGATGTCACGTACCCGATCGTCAAGCACTATGTCGACGAGGTCGTGCTCGTCAGCGACGAGGAGATCATGGAAGCGATGCGCGAGATTCTCTTCTCAGCCAAGCTGCTCGCCGAGGGCGGCGGCGCCGCCGCGACCGCGGCGATTCTCTCCGGCAAGCTGAAGCTCGAAGGCAGGCGAGTGGTCGCGGTGCTGAGTGGGGCGAACGTGGATGCGTCGCGGATAACGGAGGCGCTGGCGCGGGACGCGGGATGAGGAGGCGGGATGAGGGACGCGGGATGAGGGACGCGGGATG
>JAJKIR010000149.1 GCA_021154325.1 Gemmatimonas sp. | reverse complement strand
ACGCGAGTGCTCGAGGATTCCACGCGCTACGATCCGGCGCCCGAGGAGTTCAACGGATTCGGCAATCTCCTCACGTCACACCTCGTTTATGCGGCGGACTTCTATCGCGCCGGGCGGCTCCTCTTCCTGTTCGGCGGCAAGACCGGCTGCTGCCAGCAGAGCCTGACGATCTACCGTGCCGGCACGCACGGACCAGAGAAGTACTTCCACGACCCCGAGCTCTTCATCGACCGCTCGCCGGTTCCGCAGCCAAACAAGATCGCGTTGCTCGCTGGCCGGAAGTTGAGCGAAGGACTCGCGCCGCCGTCGAGTGAGTACGTCTCGGCCGTGACCTACGCGCCGGTGATCGTCTATCGGCTCGAGGAGGTCCCGCGCATCGACAGCGCGGCGACCCGCGCGCTCACCCGCGAGGAGCTCGGCGGGTTTGCCGGATTCGCCTATCGCACTGATGTGGCCGCATTGCGTCGCCGCAACGGCTCGAAGCTGCTCTGGAATCTGCGGGAGCGTCGTCCGATGCCGTGATGGTTAGTCTGTGCTCACGAAACCACACTGCAGCGCAGCAAACGGATCGTCCAGCGCGTACCTGTGTAGAGAATGCGCTAGCACCTCGCCCCCTTAACTCTCCCCATGCATACTCAAGTCCGCTTCCCGCTCGCCGCGGTCGCGTCCGCATTGCTGGCCGCGTCCGCTTCCGCCCAGCAGCAGCAGGCCACTCCCGTCCGCGCACTCGGCGTCGACACCACGAACTTCGATCGCGCCGTCCGTCCGCAGGACGACTTCTTCCGATTCGTGAACGGCGCGTGGCTCGAGCACACCCAGATCCCGGCCGACGCGTCGAGCTGGGGCGCCTTCAACGAGCTCACCGAGAAGAGCCGCTCGGCCATTCGTCAGATCGTGGATGACGCCGCGAAGTCGAACGCCCCCGCCGGCTCCGAGAAGCGCAAGATCGGCGATCTCTACTCCTCCTACATGGACTCGGCGCGCGTCGAGCAGCTCGGCATCAAGCCGCTCGAGCCGACGCTCGCCGAGATCGCCGCGGTGAAATCGACGAAGGATCTGCCGGCCGCGTTCGCCAGATTCGCGCAGATCGGCCTCGCCAATCCGTTCGGTGTGCGCGTCGGTCAGGATCCGAAGCAGTCCACGGTGAACATCGTGCAGGTCGGACAGTCGGGCCTCGGCCTGCCGGACCGCGACTACTACCTCCGCACCGATGAGAAGATGCTCGCCGTGAAGGCGGCGTATCAGAAGTACATCGAGACGCTGTTCACGCTTGCTCATCAGCCCGATCCAGCCGGCTCCGCGTCGCGCATCCTCGCGCTCGAGACGCAGATCGCGACGCCGCAATGGGATCGCGCAAAGATGCGCAACCGCGACCTCACGTATAACAAACTCTCACGCGCGCAGCTCGGCGCGGCAATTCCGGCTTTCGACTGGAACGCGTACCTCACGACGGCGGGACTGAGCAAAGCGACGGACGTCATTGTCGCCCAGCCTGACTACATGAAGGCGATGAACGAAATCGTCGCGAGCACGCCGGTGTCGACGTGGCGCGAGTACATCACCTTCAAGCTGCTCGACGACTATGCCGATGAGCTCCCCGCCGCGTTCCAGAACGCGCGCTTCGAGTTCCGCAACAAGACGCTCAGCGGGCAGCAGGAGATGAGCCCCCGATGGAAGCGCGGCGTCGCCGAAGTCGAGGGCGCGCTGGGCGAGGCGGCGGGCAAGCTTTACGTCCAGCAGTACTTCAAGCCCGAAGCCAAGGCGCGCATGGACGCGCTGGTGAAGAACATTCTCGCCGCGTACAAGATTGGCATCGACAGCCTGGAGTGGATGTCGCCCGAGACCAGGCAGCAGGCGCAGGACAAGCTCGCGCACTTCACGGTGAAGATCGGCTATCCCGACAAGTGGCGCGACTACTCGAAGCTCGTCATCGAGCGGAACGACCTGCTCGGCAACGCGATGCGGTCGGCGCGCTTCCGCTATGCGGAGATGGCGAGCCAGCTCGGTCGTCCCGTCGATCGCACGCGCTGGGGGATGACGCCGCAGACCGTGAATGCGTATTACAACTCTGTGAACAACGAGATCGTCTTCCCCGCCGCCATTCTCCAGCCGCCGTTCTTCAACGCGGACGCCGATGACGCGGTGAACTACGGTGCGATCGGCGCGGTGATCGGTCACGAGATCGGCCACGGCTTCGACGATCAGGGCAGCAAGTCCGACGGCTCCGGCAACCTCCGTAACTGGTGGACGCCAGCGGACGCGCAGAAGTTCCGGGAACGCACGCAGAAGCTCGGCGCCGAGTATGCGGCGCTCGAGCAGATCGACGGGCTGCACATCAATCCGGGCCTGACGATGGGCGAGAACATCGGCGACAACAGCGGTCTGGCGCAGGCGTACCGTGCTTATAAAATTTCGCTGAACGGCAAGCCAGCTCCGGTGATCGACGGGTTCACGGGTGACCAGCGCTTCTTCCTCGGCTATGCGCAGATCTGGCGCACGAAGTTCCGCGACGCCGCGCTGCGCAACCAGCTGCTCACGAACCCGCACTCGCCAGGCATGGCGCGCGCGTTCATCCCGCTAACGAACAACGATACGTTCATGAACGCGTTCAACGTGCAGCCGGGTGACAGGATGTACCGGGCGCCGGATGAGCGTGTGAAGATCTGGTAGGTCCGCGAAAACATTGAAGCCTCGCAACGACGAATCGAGTTGCGAGGCTTCCTTTTTTTGACGTATCGCGGAACGGCTCAGCGCGGCGCGCGCGTGCGGGCGAAGAGGATGTTGAGCACGCGGACTCCGCTCACGCCGCCACTCCCGTCCGGAACGAACGTCAACACTGTCGGGCGGGCGCCGCCGCTCGGCTTCGTGCGGAACGCCTCGTAGCTGACGGCCTCCAGCGGCGCGGCGGGATCGGTGACCACCGCCGCCTGGAGTGCGCCGTTCTCGAACGTGACGCGCACCTCACCATAGGCCGAGTCGACGTATGTCCCGGCGTAACGGTCGAGCGGAAGCGATGGCGGCGACGTCGTACGCGCGGCCTGCGCGACGGTTGCCCGCGGCGGACGCGCGAAGATCGGCTTGAGGTCGACACTCCAGTCGCGGCGCGGGCCGCTCTCGAAGAGATCGAAGACGCTGTACATCAACCCGTGGCGGAGCTCCGCGTGGTCGAGATTCTCGAGCACGTAGACGCCGAGACGCTTGTTGGGCTCGATGCCGATGATCGCGCACAGGCCGTTGATGCTCCCCGTGTGCATCCACACCTGCTGGCCGCGATAGTCCTGGATGAACCAGCCTAGCCCGTAGCTGAAGAAGTCCGGCTTCGCGAGCTGCAGCGCCGGATACTCTTCCATCGGTGCCTCGATCTGCGGCGTGACCAGCTCGGCGAAGGTCTTCTGCTGAATCAGATGCTTGTTGCCGACGCGCCCGCTGTCGATCACGAACCGCATCCACTTTGCCATATCCGATACGCTCGACCAGACGCTTCCCGCGGACGCTACTCCGTCGGTGGATCGTATCGGTGCCACAGCCACGGAATCATTGATCAGGGCATGCGGCACGGCGACGTTCGGCTTGCCCACGATCATCGAGACCAGCGGCTCGGTCTCGTTCATGCCTAACGGCGCAAAGATGCGCGTCTTGACGAACTGCTCCCAGGGCACGCCCGAGACGCGCTCGATGATCAATCCATTGAGGGCGTAGAGGACGTTGTGATACTGCCACTCCGATCGGAACGAGGCCGTGGGCTGGATGTAGCGAAGGCGGTGGATGACATCCGCCTGACTGTACTTCCAGCTCGACGCCCAGAACAGATCGGTGCCGGGGAGACCGCTGCGATGCGTGAGCAGATCGCGGATCGTGAGCTCGCGCGTGACCCACGGGTCGTACAGCTGGAGCTCGGGGATGTATTTCGTCACGGGGTCGTCGAGCTTGAGCTTCCCCTCGTCGACGAGCATCGCGATCGACGCCGACGTCATCGCCTTCGTCGTCGATCCGATCGCGAAGCGCGTGTGCTCGTTAGCAGGCTGCGCGCTTCCCTTCTCCAATACTCCGTACCCCTTGGCGAAGATGAGCGAATCGTCTTTGACGACGGCGATGGCCAGTGCGGGAACGCGCCAATCGGCGGCGGCCTTTGCGACGTACCTGTCGAACGCGGCCCAATCGGGCTTGGCCTGGGCTTCTAGTGGCGACTGCGCTGCGAGCAGCAGCGCGGCGGGCAACCATCGAGATGCAATCACTTAGCTGTACCTACAGGTTGAATTTCGACTCTGGACATAGACACCTCGGCAATGATGAGGGGGGAGAGGACAGTTCGGAAGATGAGCTCACAGCTCGCAGTGCACTCCTAGTAGCGAGGCCGACTCTTCTATGCCTCGAGCAGATCGCGCCGTATTATGTCGCCGGCAGCACACCCTCCACGGTCACCCCAATATGACCTCACCGGCACGACTCAATCGACTCGGCGCAGCACTCCTCGCCGCCATACCCCTCGCGAGCGCGGCCGCCCAACAGCCGTCGTTCACCATCGAAGCCGCCCTCAGCGCACCCTTTCCCAGCGGGTTGACTGCAGCACCTGCGGGCGGACGAGTCGCCTGGATCTTCGATGCCGAGGGCAGCCGCAACATCTGGGTCGGCGAGCCCTCCGCGAACGGTTCGTTCACGTCGCGACAACTCACGCGATTCCCCGGCGACGTCGGAGTGGAAATTCAGACGCCCGTGTGGAGCTTCGATGGCCAGACGCTCGTCTTCCTGCGCGGCGGTGAGCCGAATCCCCGCGACCTGCCACTCGGCAGCACGCCTGAGCAGATCTGGGCGATTGCGCTCGGCGACACGACACCACGACTCATCGGCGACGGCAGCTCCCCGACGCCATCGCCTAACGCCAACACCCTCGCGTACGTCGCTCGCAATTCGATCGTGCTTGTGCCGCTGGACGGCAGCGGAAAGCCGCAGACGGTTGTTCGTGACCTCGGAAGAGACGGATCGCTCGCCTGGTCGCCTAACGGCGCGCGCATCGCGTTCGTGAGCAACCGCGGCGATCACAGCTTCGTCGGGGTGTACGACCTGGGGAGCAAATCGATCACATGGCTCGCGCCCAGCGTCGATCGGGACGTCGGCCCAATCTGGTCGCCCGATGGCGGCAGGATCGCGTTCATTCGCATTCCCCCCGGAGCACCCGGTCCGTTCTCATCGAACCGCACGGCCGAGCCATGGTCGATCTGGATTGCGGACGCCACAACCGGCAAGGGACACCAGATCTGGCGCGCCAACGCGAGCCCCGGCAGCCGCTTCTATTCGCTGGAGGGAAATTCGGCGTTCGCGTGGGGCGCGGACGACAGAATCGTGTTCCCGTGGGAAGGAACCGGTTGGGTCCATCTGTACAGCATCCCGGCGGCTGGCGGAACGCCAACGCTCCTCACTCCCGGCGACTTCGAGGTCTTCAGCGCCGATCTCAGCCCGGATCGACGTGTCATCGTGTACTCGTCGAACCAGGGCGACCTCGATCATCGACACCTCTGGGAAGTGCCGGTGGCCGGCGGTACGCCGACGAGCCTAACGACAGGGCCGACGATCGCGGATCTCCCCGTCTTCACGAGCGACGGCCACGCCGTCGCATTCCTGCACGCGGATGCCCGGACCCCGATGCGACCAGCGGTGATCTCGCAATCGCAGGGGAAGGCGGGCGCCGTGCAGGATATCGCGTCGCAAACGATCCCCGAAGAGTATCCGGGCGCCCAGTTCGTCGTGCCTCAGCCAGTGATCTTCCGCTCGCCCGACGGCATGATGATTCACGGCCAGCTCTTCCTGCCGCCTAACGGCTCGCGAGGCCCGCGGCATCCCGCCCTGCTCTTCTTCCATGGCGGTCCGTACCGCCAGATGCTCCTCGGCGCGAATCCGATGGATGCGTACCCGTACATGTACGCCGAGAATCAGTATTTCGCGAGCCGCGGATACGTCGTGCTGTCGGTCAACTATCGCGGTGGTACCGGCTACGGTCTGAGCTTCCGCGTGCCGCCCAACTTCGGACCGTCCGGCGCGAGCGAGTTCAACGACATTCTGGGAGCCGCGAACTTTCTCAAAGCCAGACCGGATGTCGATCCGAAGCGCCTCGGCGTGTGGGGTGGCAGTTACGGCGGGTACATGACTGCGCTCGCGCTGGCGCGCGCCTCCGACGTCTTTGCCGCCGGTGTCGACTACGCGGGCGTGCACGATTGGACCGGACTGTTGAAGGTCTACGCCGCCGCGGGAGCGCAGTCCAAATCGGACAGCCTGGCGTTTGCATCGTCGCCGCTGGCGTCCATCAAGCGGTGGCGATCGCCTGTCCTCGTGATTCAAGCGGATGACGACCACAATGTGCCATTCGATCAGACCGTGCAGTTGACGAAGGCGTTGCGAGAGCAGAAGGTGACTCACGAGTTGATCGTCATTCCCAACGAGATTCACGATCTGTTGCTTCATCGATCGTGGCTCACGTATTTCAACGCCCAATCAGACTTTCTGGACAGATACCTGCTTCGCTGAGCATGCCCGCGGGTACCCCGGAGCGGGATTCGCGGCGCGCACGGACTATGCGAGGGCGTTCTGCTTCATTTCCGGCGAGGCAGGATGCCAGGGCACGACCTCATAGTTATCGGTGGCTCGGCTGGTTCAGTCGGCGCGTTGGAAGTCATCGTCAGAGCACTGCCAGCGGATCTCGCCGCGACGGTATGCGTCGTCGTACACACCGCCCCCTACGTGCCGAACACGCTTCCACAGGCACTCCGGGGCGCGGCCGCGCTGGATGTACGAGCGGCGACGCAGGGTGCTCCACTCGAATACGGCAGGATCTACATCGCTCCATCCGACGAGCATTTACTCATCGAGTCGGGTCGGCTCCGGTTGTCTCACGGGCCAAAGGAGAATCGCACTCGCCCGGCGATCGATCCGCTCTTTCGCTCGGCGGCGCTGCACTACGGATCGCGCGTTATCGGCGTGATCCTCTCCGGCGCGCTCGACGACGGGACGGCCGGGCTGTGGGCAGTGAAGGATTGCGGTGGCATCGCGGTGGTCCAGGATCCAGCGGATGCGTTGGTGCCCAGCATGCCGAGGAGCGCGATGACCAACGTCGCCGTGGATCACGTGTATGCCGCCAGGGCAATCGCGCCAATACTGGAGAAACTGGTGCGGACGCCTGTCGAGCCGAGAGCAGTCGCGCCGCGCACTGACGTCGCGGACCTGGAGCGTGAGGTTGGAATCGCCGCGATCGACGAGAGCACCCACTGGCGAAGAGAGCGCTACGGAGTGCCGTCGCGGTTCGCCTGCCCGGAGTGCGGCGGAGTGCTCTGGAGTGCGAGGGTTGAGCCGCTGAGCTTACGCTGCGAGGTGGGCCACGCCTATTCGGCGGGGACGCTCGCGGACGCACAAACCGAGGCGGTCGAGCGGGCGCTCTGGGCCTCGCTGCGTGCCCTGGAAGACAAGGCGGAGTTGGCGGCGTTGCGTGCCGCGAACGCGCACGACAAGGGGCAGGACGACGTGGCCACACGGCTCAAGGTACAGCGAGAGGCCTCCCAGGCACACGCCGCGACGATTCGCGAGCTGCTCCGTTTTAACGGACGCTCGGAGTCCCCGGTGGAAACGCGAGACGAGGGACGCGCTGACGTGCGGTGAGCCAGCGCCGTTAGGCGCCGAGGCTCATGACGAGCGTGAGTCCGATCGAGGCGTGATCAATGCCGAAGCAGGATCCCGGCAACCGCCTCTGTTGGCGCGTTGTCGCCGATGATCTCGACTGCCCGCTTGCTCTTCTCCAGGAATTTTTCGCGGTGCACAACCTGGCCGTGTTGCACGACGCGCCGACCTCGCGCAATCACGTCGCGCACCGCCAGGGTATCCGGCTCGACGATGAGGAGATCCGCGTCGCATCCCGCGGCGATCTGCCCTTTGCGCGGCAGCTTGAGAATCCGGGCTGGGTTGGCCGTAACGAGCGGGAGCACGAGATCCAACGAGTAGCCGTGCGCCGTCACCAGCCCGCGAACCTGCTCCGCGAGTATGTCAGGCGTGCTGGAGTCCGCGTCCGACGAGGCGGGGCGTGGTAATGGCAGGAAGCGTGCTTGTCTCGTCGAGCCTCAAGTTGCTTCCGCCTATGTACGAGGCCGAACACAGCCACGGTACGTCTGGGTACGATCCCTTCGCCGCGCCCAGATCATCGACGACGCTGGCTTTCTGCCCTGCCCAGCAGGTCGATATTGACCACCTGGTCAATATGTGCTACCGTTATTCTGACCAGTTGGTCAATACACGGCATGCCGTTCCCCGCCGCGCCCTTCTCCCAGGCACCTTGCATGACCACCAAACAGACACCTTCCGTGAAAGTCGCGCCGCTCGCCGATCGCGTTGCGATCAGGGCGCTGGACGAAGCGGAGCAGATGCGCGGCGGGCTCTATATCCCGGACACGGCCAAGGAAAAGCCGCAGCAGGGCGAGATCATCGCCGTTGGCCCGGGCCGCTTCGAGAAGGACAAGCGCGTCCCCATGGACGTCAAGGTCGGCGACAAGGT
>JAJKIR010000148.1 GCA_021154325.1 Gemmatimonas sp. | reverse complement strand
TCGACGCCTGCGTAGCTCTCTCGCGCACGCGCCAGCAGGCTCGCATGTGAGGTGCGCAGGACACGCCAGCCAGTGGGCACCATTGTACGGGTACGGAGCGCAAGGCGACGGCGTGGCGTGGAGGACAGCTGTCGCACGGCGGTGACGGCGAAGCCGATGGTCGGGCCACCGAGCGCGTCGGGAGCCTCGAATGCGAGGCCGTCGCCGATTTCGATGTCGGTTACCACGTCGACGAGCAGCTCGCCGCGCTCGTAGCCTACGACTTCACCGAGTGGAAGACCGCGATTGTCCGGCTGGTTGCGCGTCACGTAGCCCCGCCCTTCACGCCCGCCGTACATCCCGCCGGTGAATCCTCGGCTGTAGATCTGCACGAGCGGCTCGATCTCGGATTGCGGTGGCTGACTCGTTAGGCCGTTCGCGAGCCGATCCAGGAACTGGCGATAGCCGCTCGTGACAGTCGCGACGTACTCGGGACGCTTCTTCCGGCCCTCGACCTTGAGGCAGACGATGCCGAGCTCCGCGATGGCGGGGAGATGCTCGTACGCGGCGAGGTCCTTCGTCGAGATGAGGTACCCGCGATCGAGCTCCTCGTCGGTGGCGGCATCCTTCAGGACGTAATCCTTGCGGCAGGACTGCGCGCACGATCCGCGGTTCGCGCTGCGCTCCGAGATCATCCCCGACATGAAGCACTGGCCGGAGTAGGAGATGCAGAGCGCGCCGTGAATGAAGGTCTCGAGCCCGAGGTTGGGCACTCGCTCGCGGATCGCCTTGAGATCGTCGAGAGTGTTCTCGCGTGCGAGAACGACGCGCTTCACGCCGAGCTCCTCGAGGACAGCGGCCCCCGACTCGTCATGGACGGTCATCTGCGTCGAGCCGTGAATCTCGAGGTCGGGATAGATTCGGCGAATGAGGCGGATGAGCCCGAGATCCTGCACGATGACGGCGTCGATCCCGCGATCGACGGCTTCGCCCAGGAAATCGAGCGCGTCGGATAATTCGTTCGGCTTGACGAGAACGTTGAGCGTGAGATAGATGCGCCGGCCCCGACCGTGGGCGATGCGACAGGCTTCGCCGAGCTCGTCGAGGGTGAGCTGCGCGCCCTCGTCGCGGGCATTGAAGCGTTGCGCGCCGAGATAGACGGCGTCGGCGCCGTTCGCGACGGCGGCGCGCACGGCGTCCAGCGAGCCCGCTGGCGAGAGTAATTCGGGAATCGGCCGCAATTTCATAAGCGTTGAAAGTTAAGAGCTTACAGGTGCCGATTGTAGCCGTCGGCACCTGGCTGCCACTCGTCGTTGGCGCGTGGAGGATAGGGGCACGTGCCGAGGCGCTCGCCGGCAGCGACGGCTGATTCGCAATTCGCGAGAAGCGCTCGCAAAACGCGAAGGACGGAATGTCCGCGGCGCGCGGGCCAGCGGTAGCTGGAGCCGTCGCGCGGCGCGATTCGGTGCGATTGTCCGATTCGACACCCCCGCTTCGGTCGGCGCGACCACACGCGCGAGCGCTCGAGGCCGCGGAACGGGGCTTGCCCTTTGTGGCGCCTAACGCGCGGCTGCCTGACGAGTGGCCAGTTATTAGTCAACGCTAAACCGCGCGAGTGACAAGAATGCGAACAGTTCGCGCGCATTCTCAGCGCCGCGTGTGAGGGCCGTCACGGGTTCTGGCAAGAGTTTAGTGCATTATTACCGTGTTCAACGACGGCGGCATCTTCGAGCTCGCCACCGCCAACGTCATTCAATGGCAGCTCACTTCACGAGGTCAAAGGCACTTATGCGCGTATCGATGCTGGTACGTTGGGGTATGGCGCTCACCGCGGCCGTCATGGTCGGGGCGTGCTCCGATACCGCGACGGCTCCGCCTTCGGCGCCGGCGCGACCCCGGCTCTCGGACAAGCAGTTCGAGCAATGGCTGCTCGACAATGGCGGCGTGAGCCGCGATGGTCGCGGCCGCAAAGACAAGACGGACAGCGGGTGGACGCAGGACTTCACCGTCGATCCGACCCGCGCCTACACGATCAAGGCTGGCGACCACCAGGTCTATTTCCCCGCGAACTCGATCTGTGACCCGGCGACGTCGGGCTACGGCGAGACCCTGTGGGATCAGCCCTGTCAGCCGCTCACGCAGCCGATCACGATTCACGCGAGCTGGAGCTCGAAGTACGGGCATGCGTTCATTGACTTCCAGCCCGCGCTTCGCTTCGTCCCGACGAGTGATCCGTCGCGGTACGTGACGATCACCCTGAAGGACTACTACGACCTCGACGCGAGCCAGCACTATCCGATCGTCTGGCAGCGTCCGGCGGATGGCCTCTGGATCGATGAAAGTATCAATGATCCGTCGATGGCCACGATCCAGGACGTCGGTGGCAATCGGGTGTCGCGTCGCCTGAAGCACTTCAGCGGCTACATGATTGCCGGCGCCGAAGTCTGTGACGCCTGGAGTGGTGGCTGGTGTGCCCCTGTGATGTCGTTTGCCGGCTATCTGGTTGGCAATTGAGCCTCCTAAGACGACCTCACTTACCTAACCCCTCATATCGACCTAACGGAGGCTCGATCCAAATGTCCCGAGTACACTTGCCGGTGATGGCCCGGCTGCTGCTGTGCGCTGCACTCTTCGGAGTGATGGGCGCCAGCGCGACGCCCTCGCAAGAGGGCGCAAGCACCCAGGAATCGCACCTGCCAACAACCAATTCTCTCTCCGGCTACATCATCGCGGTTGGATGATCCAGCCGTCCTGATACACCACATCGGGCCAGCCCGGGAAAACCTCCCGGCTGGCCCGATGACCTTTCCTGTGGTCCGGGCGTCATAAGTTGAATGCCCTACTGCACCTTCCCGGCTTCGCCGCGGCGCGGCGTGGCCAACGTCACACCGCAATCCCGTCATCGTTAGTGCATCGGCGCACTTCTCCGTCGACGTCGTCCGAGAGCGCATGAGCGATTCACCGAAACCATTGTCAGACACGCTCGAGCATCCGCTGCAGTCGCGGTTGCTCGGCGCCGCCACGTCGACGGCGGCGCTCATCGACCGTGCGCAATTGGCGGAGCGGCAAGGGCGCACGCAGGAGGCGCGCTCGCTCTACGAGCAGGCGCTCGCCCAGCTGCGCTCCCCCGAGGAGGCGCCGATCGCCGCCTCCCTGCTCCGCTGGATCGGCATCACCCATAGTGTCGAGCTGAACCTCGACGCGGCGTTCGACTGCCTCGAGGCCGCGCTCGCCGTCGCCGAGGCGCTCGGCGACGAGGCAGCCGTCGGTCACGCGGTGAACGTTCAGGGTTTGCTCAACTACAAGATGGGCCGGCTCGACGAGGCGGAGCGCCTCTACCTCAAGGCCCGCGAGAGCGCCCGGCGAGCCGGTGAGGCCAAGCTGGCGGCGATGACCTCGCAGAACCTCGGCGTCATCGCCAACATTCGCGGCGAGCTGGAACAGGCCCTCTGGCATTACGAGGCGAGCCTCGCCGACTATCGCGCCCTCGGGCTCACCAAATACATCTGCATCACGCTCAGCAACCTCGGTCTCCTCTACACGCGCATGGAGCGCTGGGAGACCGCCGAGCGGGCGTACGAGGAAGCGATTCCGCTCAGCCGCGAGATCGGCGACGTCGGAGTTCGCGTGTTGCTCGAGGTGAACTTCGCCGCCTACTGGATTGCACGGAAGGAATTCCCCAGGGCGCGCCAGGCCTGCGATCGCGCCCTCGCCATCGCCGAGGAGACGCAGCACACGGAAGGGCTGGGCGAAGTACAGAAATGCTATGGCGTGATCTTCCGCGAGACAGGTGACTTCAGCGCGGCGGAAGACGCGTTCCGGAGCGCAGTCAACCTCGCGGATACGCGGCAGGACCTGCTGTTGTCGGCGGAGATCGCGCGCGAGCTGGCCGAGCTCTATCGGCTGCAGGGTCGCAACCGCGACACGCTACAGAGCCTGAACCGCGCGCACCGTCTTTTCACCCAGCTGCACGCCCGACCCGATCTGGCGGACATCGATCGACAGACGACACGTCTCGAGAGCGACTTCCTCGATGTCGTGCGCCGCTGGGGTGAATCGATCGAATCCAAGGACCATTACACGCAGGGTCACTGCGAGCGTGTCGCCGATCTTGCCTGCGCGCTCGCCGCCGAGGCCGGCCTCGATCAGAAGTCGCTCTTCTGGTTCCGCATCGGCGCGCTCCTGCACGACGTGGGCAAGTTGATGATCCCGCCGGAGATCCTCAACAAGCCAGGCCGCCTCACGACCGAAGAGTGGGTGATGATCAAGAAGCACCCCGTGTGGGGCGTCGAGATGCTCGCCGACATCGACTTCCCCTGGGACGTGCGTCCGATCGTCGAGTCGCACCACGAACGCTGGGACGGCACTGGTTATCCGCACGGCCTCAAGGGCGAGGACATTCCTCGCACCGCCCGCATCCTCTGCGTTGCCGACGTATACGACGCGCTCACCTCCGAGCGCAGCTACAAGAAGGCCGTGTCGCACGAGCAGGCGCTCGACATGATGCGCAGCGACGTCGGCGGCCAGTTCGATCCAGAGCTCTTCCCGCTCTTCGAGTCGGTGATGGGCCGGCTCGGGCCGATTCGCCGCGGGTTGCGCGAGCCGGCGGCCGCCACGGAGCAGATCAATGCACCAGCGGCCACCGAGGTTGCGGGCGAGACGGACGATCTCACGGGCGTCCTCGTGCGTCGCGCCTTCCTCGACGCGGCGAACAACACGCTGATCCGTCGCCGCGCGGCCGATCCGGCTTCCGCGCTCCTCGTCATCGACGTCGATCACTTCAAGCTGGTGAATGACACGTACGGGCATCTCCAGGGCGACGACGTGCTCAAGGCGGTCGTCTCGCTCCTGAAGCGCGGTGTCCGCAACGGCGACGTCATCGGTCGTTATGCGGGCGACGAGTTCGTCGTGCTCCTTCCGCGTACGACGATGGACACCGCGCGGGAAGTGGCTGACCGATTGCGCATCGCGGTCGAGCGCGAGCGAGTCCCGTTGCGTGGGGCGCCGACCGAGACGGTCTCCGTGACGCTCTCGATCGGCGTCGCGACCGGCGAGCACGCGGATCACATCGAGGCCGTGTTCGCGGCCGCTGACCGCGCCCTCTATGAGGCGAAGCGAGCGGGCAGGAATGCCGTGGCCCTCGCCGGCACAGCGACCGAATCATCGCAACCGCAGCTCAACCTCAATCGATTCGTCGGTCGTGTCGAGGAGTTGAAGCGACTCGTGCGCATGCTCGACACCGCGTTCCGCGGCGAGCCGCGCGTGGTCGCGGTCGTCGGCGAGGCCGGCGTCGGCAAGTCCACGCTGCTGCGGCAGCTGCTGCCCGAGGTCCGCCTGCGCGGCGGATCGCTGGTCATGGGTCGCGCGCTCGAAGCGGACGTGAAGCCGCCGTACGGACCATGGGCCGAAATTCTCTCGGCGATCAAGCAGCGGGTGAATGCGCCGGGCCGCGTCTGGCGCGAGCTGCCGCGGCTCGTCCCGGCTCTCTCCGATGGCAGCGAGCCGCGGCCCGAGAACGTCGGTAGCAAGTATGCACTGTACGAGGAGATCGTCGAGTACGTTCGTCTCGCCGCCGCGACGTGTCCGCTCGTCCTCGTCCTCGACGATATGCAGTGGGCAGACTCCGCTACGTGGGACACGCTCGAGCACCTCGTGCCGCAGCTCGACCAGGACCACATCCTCATCTGCCTCACGATTCGCGCCGAGGACAAGAGCAAGGACGTCATGGATCGGCGCCGGCGCCTCTCGCGCGATGAGCGGTTCGGTGAGATCTCGCTCCAGCGCCTAACGCGAGCGGAGCTCGAGCAGTGGCTCGCGGCGGCCTCGCGCGGTCAGGAACTCGGTCGGGAGCTGCTGCCGGTGCTGTACCGGCACACCGAAGGCAACCCCTTCCTCGTCGTGCAGGTGCTGCGCGCGCTCGTCGAGGAAGGCGAGATTCGCTACGAGGGCGAGCGCTGGATCTGGAAGCAGACATCCGAGCTGCGCCTGCCTGTCGCCGTGAGCGACTTGATGGCGCGGCGTCTCGACCGTCTCTCGGAGCGAACGCGCAACATCCTCACGACCGCCGCGGTGATCGGCCGCCTGTTCGACGTCGATCTCGCGCTCGCCGCAGGCGCCGGCACCGAAGACGAGCTCCTCGACGTCATCGACGAGGCGGTCGCGGCCGCCGTGCTCGAGCCCGCGCGCAGCGATGCGGACTCGTACGCGTTCACGCATACCCTGCTGCTCGACGCGATCAAGAACACGGCCAATCCGCGCCGACTCAAGCGCATTCACCACGCGGTCGGCGAGGCACTCGAGAATCGCAACTCGAACGCCATCGCCGAGCTCGCGGGCCACTTCGACCAGGCTGGCGTCAGCGAGAAAGCATATCGTTATGCAATGCAGGCTGGTGCGAGCGCGACGAGCGTCTACGCCCACGATGAGGCTGCGGCGTTCTTCACGATGGCGCAGCGCCACGCCGCAACGGCGCAGGAGCGCCTCGAGGCGTTCCTCGGTGCAGCCAAGGTTGCCGAGGTATCGAATCGGTACGCGGAGGCGATGGAGATCTGCAAGACGGCCCTGGCGACCGTGCAGGACGACGTCACGCAGAAGGAAAAGCTGCCGCTGCTCATCCTGTACGAACGCGTTCAGGCGCTGCTCGGAAAGCCGCTCACACAGACGCTCGAGGCCTATCAGTCGCTTCTCAAGCGCGCCGAGGAAATGGATATGCAGAAGGAACGCGTATCGCTCCTCACCATGTTGTCGACGACCTACGGCAGCCTTGGCGATCCGGCGACCGCGCAGCGCCTCGCGCGCGAGAGTGCCGAGATGGCGGAGCGCATCGGCGAACGACTGCTGCACGCGCACGCTCTCATGCGCCTTGGTTGGACGCTCTTCGAGCTTGGATCCGAGGAGTCGATCGTCTTCTACCGCCGGGCGCAGGAGATCTGCAGCGAGATCGACGACCGGCATGGCTACGTGCGCTGTCAGATCAGCATCGGCGTCAGCTACTCGAAGGTCGGCAACATGGCGGCGGCGATCGATGCCTTCCGGAGCGCCGTCGAGTTGGGTCTGCAGGCGGGCGCACCCGACTGGGCCGGCGTCGCGGCGCTGAACCTCGGCGTGCTCTTCATGTGGAGCGGACGCTTCGACGAAGCGCGCCAACGCTTCGAGGAGGCCCGCAAGCTGTTCATCAAGCTGAAGAACGAGCTGCATCGCGTGGCCACGGTGTACAACATGGGTCACCTCGCTCGCGAGACCGGCGATCCGACGCGGGCGCTCGAGCTGTACGAGGAAGCAGCATCGAGCGCTCGACGCCTTGGTCAGCTCGACATGGAAATCGGTGCCCTTGCCGGTGCTGGTCTCGCAGGTCTCGATCTCAATCGTCGCGATTACGCGTACACCGCTGCTCGCAATGCGGAGACGATGGTCGGTGATCGCTTCGATTGGTGGTTCCAGAACCGCGAGCTCGTCGAGGCGCTGAGCGTGCGCGTGGCGCTGGAGCTCGGACGTCGCGACGAGGCGGAGCAAAGGTTCCGCACGGCCCTCGCCCACACAGAACCGCGCGACGCCCGGTGCGCGGCGTGGCTCGCCGCCGAATGCGCGCCGGCACTCATTGCGGCCGGAGCCGACGTTTGGGACTTCGTGCGACGCTTCTCGGGCCGCGCGGACGACATGGGCTACACGGCCCTGGCGACGCGCTTCCGATCGCTGCTGGCGAGGCACGGCCGAACTTCCGGCCCGCTGCGCGCGATGGGCGCCTAACGCGAGAGCCGCTCAGCGCGTCGCGTCGTCGTCGGGCGAATCGCTGTAGTGTCGGCGGGACGAGCGCGCGCTCCACGCGCCGATGAGGAACGTTGCCACGAAGACGCCGATTCCGGTGAGACGGAGCCATTCGACGTCGACGTGGACACCGTAGCCCCAGACGATGAGCCCCGACATCATGAGCCCGGCGCGGAGGCGCGTCACCCAGGGCTTCTCCTCGCGCCAGGATCGGCGGCCGAGACCGGGAAGGCTCACCATGTTGACTGTCGCCGCACGGTCAGCTCTTTCCTTCGTTCCGTCGCCGCAGCGCCGCGCGGAAGTCTTCCGTGGCCCGCGCCTCGACGTCGGTCACGATGCCGGCGGCGATCCCGTCCTCGAACGAGAGCGAATCGAGCTTGTACAGAAGCCATTTGGTGAGCGCCAACGACGTCGCGGACGATCCCGTGACGCCGGCGAGCATCGCATCGACGTCGGCATCGAAGCTCGCCGCCGGCAGCACCCGGCTGACGAGCCCAATGCTCCCCGCTTCCTCGGCGTTGATGACGCGTCCGCTCAGCACGAGGTCAGCGGCGCGCTTCTCGCCTAACGTGCGGCGCAGCAGCGGCATCACGATCGCCGGAACGAAGGCGAGCCGCACATCGGGGAAGCCAAACTCGGCGTCCTGGTGGGCGAGCGACACGTCGCACGCCAGCGCCAGGCCCGCGCCGGCACCGAGCGCGCGCCCGCGCACCGAGCAGACGACGGGCTTCATGAGTGCGCGCATCGCGAGGTAGACCCGGCCTAACGACTCGGCGTCGTGCCGCTGCACTTCCGCGGGCTCGCTGGCGATCCGCGTCATCGCGTCCAGATCGGTGCCGACGCAGAAATCGTCCCCGTCGCCAGTGAGGTGGACCACCCGCACCTGGTTGTCCGTTTCCAGACGTTGAAAGCCGGAAAAGAGGAGCTCCGCCGTCTCACGGTCTATCGCATTCCGCTTCTCGGCGCGGGCAAGCGTGATCCGACCGACCGAGCCGCGGCGATCGACGCGGACACTCGTCACGCGCGCGCCTGCGGCAGCCCGAGCTGGCGTGCTTCGGCGTCCGGAATGTCGAGGACGAGACGCAGGAGCGCGGTGGAGAACACCTTTCCCTGGGCGTCGGTCTTGAGAGAAAGCGTGCCGCCGCCGTCGAGCGCCCCGTGCAGGAGAAAGTTGAGCGCCTTGAGATTAGGAAGCTCATATCGCTCGACGTCGCCCGTGATCACGCCGCGGAAGTGCTCCCGCACGCGGTCGCGAGTGACGTACTTCTCGAGCAGCGGATACCACTCGGGGCGGAGGGCGATGACGCCGACATTCGCGGTGTCTCCCTTGTCCCCCGAGCGCGCATGCGCGACATCCACGAGCTGTACGCGCATCACGAGACCTCGACCGTCGTCTGCACGACGCGCTTGTCAATGAGCGCCGGCCAGTAGGCTACGATCTCCTCCACCTTCGGGCGGCCTCCCGCGAATCCGGTCACGCTGGGCGGACCGTTCAGAACGAGCGGGGCCAGCTCGCGCGTGAATCGCTCAACCCCGGCGCGATCAGGCGACCGTACGCCGACGCGCAGCTGGACCTCGGGCACGTCGTGAGGCGGTCCGGCGAGAGTGCCGTGCGTCGCCGAAACTCCGACGTATTCGGTGAGGAGCTGATCGAACTTCAATCCGAGGTGGTCGAGGCGAGCGCGGAGAACCTCATCCGCCTTGCGTGCCTTGTCGAGCGCGTCGGGCCACGAATAGACGAGGGTTCCAACGGCCTTGAAGCCAGCGCGATACGCGATCGAGACCTTGAGCTTGTCGGTCGCCGGCCGCCCGTGAATGCCATACACGCGTACGCGGTCGGGCCCCGCCGGAGCGAGCTGGATGCTCGTGAAATCCGCGATGACGTCGGGCGTGATGTACGAGTGCGGGTCACCCATCTCGTATACCAACTGCTCCGTGATTGTCGGTACGGAGATGCGGCCGCCGGTCCCCGGGTGTTTAGTAATCTCAAACGTCCCGTCGGCGTGTGCCTCGACGATCGGATAGCCGACGTCCGCGAGATCAGGGATCGACCGCCAGTCGAAGAGACAATTGCCACCCGAGCACTGCGCCCCGCATTCGATGATGTGACCGGCGATGATCCCGGCGGCGAGCTTGTCCCACTCCTCCGTGCCCCAGCCGAACTCGAATCGAATCGGCGCCATCGTCAGCGCCGTGTCCGTCGAACGACCCGTAATTACGACGTTCGCACCGCGAGTCAGCGCTTCGACGATCGGCACCGAGCCGATGTACGCGTTGGCGGAGAGTACGCGATCGCGGACCGTGGCCAGCGGCTCCCCGGTATCCATGTTGCGCAGCTCGTGTCCCGAAGCGAGGAGCTCGTCCAGGCGAGGGAGGAGATCGTCTCCCGTCACAACGCCGACCCGAATGTCCTTGCGTGCGCCCGCCTTCTCGGCCACGGCGCGAACAGCGTCTGCGCACGCCGGCGGATTCACGCCACCGGCATTGGCGATGACGCGGACGCCGCGCTTCGCAATCGATGGTAGGATGCTCTCGATGGCGCCAATGAAGTCGCGCGCGTAGCCCATCTTCGGATCGCGCTCCTTCTGCTTCTGCAGGATCGACATCGTGACTTCAGCGAGGTAGTCGAGCATCAGGTAGTCGATGTCGCCACCCTCCACCTGGCGCCGCGGTGCCTCCAGCCAGTCGCCCCAGAACCCCTGGCCCGCTGCGACCTTCACGATCTCCTTCGCACCCCGATTATTCATGCGCCCTCCAGCTGCGCCGGCAGAACGAAGGCGCCGAGGTGTGGGCCAGGATTCTGGAGCGCCGCAGCGAATGCCATGGCGAGCACGTCGCGCGTCTCTTCCGGCGCGATGATCGTGTCGATGAAGCCGCGCGCTCCCGCATAACGAGCGTCGAGCTGGTGCTCGTAATCCTCACGCATCTCGTCGATCGCTTCCGCGACCTCGGGCGCGAGCGGCTTGCGATGCTGCTTCGCCTCCTCGATCGCCGGCCCGTGCACAGCCTGGATGGCCGACTCGCCCTCCATCACGCCCATTCGCCCCGTGGGCCAGCTGAAGATGAAGTCCGGGTCGAAGCCCTGCCCTGCCATCGCGTAGTAGCCGGCGCCGGAGGCGTGGTTCACCGTTAGGACGACCTTCGGCACGCGCGCAGTCGCCATCGCTTCCACGAATCGCGCGCCGGCGCGAATGATTCCTTCGTGCTCGGCCTCGGGCCCAACCATGAATCCCGATACGTCCTGAACGAAGAGCAGAGGGATGCGCTGCCGGTCGCAGCGCTCGATGAAGAACGCGACCTTCTCCGCGCTTTCGGCGTAGACGATGCCGCCGAAGCGCGGCTTCTCGCCTGGCCGGCCTTTGATCAGCCCGCGTTGGTTGGCGATCAGGCCGATCGGGAGACCGCGAATCCGCACGTCGCCGCAGATCATCTCCTTGGCGAGCCGCGGCTGGAACTCATCGATCGCGCCGTCGTCCACGAGCGCGCGAATCACCTCGTGCATGTCGTACGACATTCGGTGGTCCGCGGGAAGGAGATCGTACAGATGCTCGCCGTTAGGCTCGGCAGCGCTGCCTGACGAAAGGGCGCGCTGCGCCGGCAACATCGCGACGAGGTCGCGAAGCTTCGCCAGGCAGACGGGGTCGTCGTCGACGGCGTAGTGCGCGACGCCGCTCGTTTCGGTGTGCGTCGCCGCCCCGCCGAGCGTCTCCGCGTCGATCGTCTGACCGGTGGCGCCCTTCACGAGGTTGGGGCCACCGAGGCCCATGAAGGACGTTCCCTTCACCATAACGATGACATCCGAGAGCGCGGGAAGGTATGCGCCGCCGGCGATGCACGGTCCCATGACGGCCGCAATCTGCGGAATGCGCAGATACCGCCGCATGATCGAGTTGTAGTAGAAGAGGCGCGCGGCCCCGTACTGACCGGGAAAGACGCCGCCCTGATAGGGCAGATTCACGCCCGCCGAGTCGACGAGATAGATGATCGGAATCCGGCAGCGCATCGCGATCTCCTGCGCGCGGAGCATCTTCTTAATCGTCTCCGGCCACCAGGATCCAGCCTTGACCGTCGCGTCATTCGCGACGATGACCACGCTGCGACCTTCGACGATGCCGATGCCTGTGACGACGCCGGCGGCAGGAGCCTGACCTTCGTACTCGTCGTACGCAACGAGGAGACCTATCTCGAGAAAGCGCGTCTCAGGATCGCACAGTCCGGCGATACGCTCACGCGCTGTGAGCTTGCCCTGCTTGTGCTGGCGCGCGATGCGGTCGACACCGCCTCCCTGGCGAAGGCGCTCCTCGAGCTCGTGCACTGCCGCGACGAGCTCGCGCAGGCGAGAGTGACCTCCGCCCGGACTGTCCGCCTTCCGACCCACGCCCCCCGCCGCCCCGGTCACGCTTCCTGTCGTTCCCGCTCCGCGAACCAACCGCGAATGTACTCGACCAGATCGCTGGTCGGCGTTCCCGGTCCGAACAGCTTGCCGATCCCCTGCACGCGTAGCTGTTCCATGTCTTCCTTGGGGATGATGCCGCCGCCCGTGATGAGTATATCATCACGCCCTTGCTCGGCGAGCAGCTCGCGAACCCGTGGAAACAGTGTCATGTGCGCGCCGCTGAGAATCGACAACCCAACAACGTCGACGTCTTCCTGAATCGCGGCGTTCGCGATCATCTCCGGCGTCTGATGGAGACCCGTGTAGATCACCTCCATCCCCGCGTCGCGCAGGGCGGCGGCGACAACCTTCGCCCCGCGGTCATGACCATCGAGACCGGGCTTGGCGACGAGCACACGGATTGGACGCATTCGACGAATGTGGGAGACGAGCAGGGTGCGGATGCAAAGCTAGCGGCGAGACTTGCGGGCGGGCAACTCGCGCCGCGCTCCCTCTTTGCGCGCTACGAGCAGCATCTCGCTCGAGCGCCGCGTGAGAGAACGATCTCGCCAGCCGTCGTACGCCGCCTCGACGATGAGACCGGCCTCGGCGCAGAGCTCAGCGAGGCGTGTCGGCGTGTAGAGCCGGATGCGGTGCTCACGTTCACCGCTGCCGTCAGGCCCACTCCAGCGCGATTCGATCGTGAGGATCCCGGAGAGTGGGTCGAAGCTGCGCTCCTGCGCGTGGAGCGTGCCGTCCGAGGTCTGCCACCAGTCGCGATCCAGGAAGCGCGCCATGACGCCGTCGCGGTCGCCCCCGTGCCAGATGAGAACACCGCCCGGCCGCAGCACGCGAGCGAACTCCGCCACCACGCGGCGATCGTCGCCCGGGTCGGCGAAGAAGCCAAACGATGTGAAGAGATTGAGCACCGCATTGAAGCGCCGGTTCCACGACCGTGGCAGGCGGCGCATGTCTCGCTCGTGATAGTGCAGCGTCGGACCCGTGCCTCGGGCGCGCGCGCGCGCCAGAAGCTGCGGTGAGAGATCTACTCCGTCGACGAGGAAGCCTGCTTCGGCGAGGAGATGTGCATGCCGGCCCTGCCCACAAGGGACGTCGAGGACGCGTGCACCTGACGGCAGCCCAAGAATGTCGAGCAGTCGTGCTACCTCACGACGATCCCGCTCCAGCGTGAAGAGGGGTTCGTACTCGCGAAGGTAAACGTCGTCGAAATATGAACGCCACCACTCGGCGCGCGAAGCGCGCCGAGTGGTGCTGGTCTCATTGGAAGTCGCGCGCGCCGAGCGCGCGCTCCTGTTCATCGCGCCCGGTGCCTTAGAAGAAAACAGGCTCTCGATAGGCGCCGAAGACGCTCTCGAGCGCCGCGCGGATCTCGTACAGGGTGCAGTACTGGCGCGCGCACTCGAGAATGTAGGGCATCGTGTTCTCGGTGCTCGCAGCAGCGGCGCGGAGCGCTTCGAGTGCGCGCTGACAGGCGCCGTTGTCGCGCTCGCGGCGGATCCTCGCGAGCCGCTCGTGCTGCTGCGATTCCACGTCCTCGCCGATCTTGAGGAGCGGGATCGTCAGCTCGGGCTCGTCGGTCACGAATTCGTTGACGCCGACGATCACACGCCGATGCTGCTCGATCTCCCACTGCTGCCGCGCCGCCGACTCGGCGATCTTGCGCTGAAACCATCCCTGCTCGAGTCCGCGGACCACGCCGCCGACGCGGTCGATCTCGGCGAAGATCGATTCCGCCTCGTCCTCGAGCTGGTTCGTGAGCGACTCGAGGTAGTACGATCCACCCAACGGGTCGATGACGTTAGGCACGCCTGTCTCATAGGCGAGCAGCTGCTGCGTGCGGAGCGCGACCTGAACCGCCTGCTCCGTGGGAAGAGCCAGCGTCTCGTCCATGGAGTTGGTGTGCAGCGACTGCGTGCCGCCGAGCACCGCCGCGAGCGCCTGGTACGCCACGCGTACGACGTTGTTCATCGGCTGCTGCGCCGTCAGCGTCACCCCTGCCGTCTGCGAATGGAAGCGCATCATCCACGACCGCGGGCTTCGCGCCTGATACCGCTCCCGCATGTGCCGCGACCAGATGCGTCGTGCCGCGCGGAGCTTCGCGATCTCCTCGAAGAAATCGTTGTGGATGTCCCAGAAGAACGAGAGCCGCGGCGCAAATTGATCGACGTCGAGGCCGCGCGCGATGCCGCGTTCCACATATGTGAAACCATCGGCGAGCGTGAACGCGAGCTCCTGTGCGGCTGTCGATCCCGCCTCACGGATGTGGTAGCCGGAGATCGAGATCGTGTTCCACTGGGGCGCGTGCTTCGCGCCCCACTCGAAGCAGTCGACGATGAGACGCAGCGCGGGCTCGATCGGGAAGCACCACGCGTGCTGCGCCATGTACTCCTTGAGGATGTCGTTCTGGATCGTTCCGCGGAGCTTGTCGGGGGAGACGCCCTGCCGTTCCGCGGCGGCGATATAGAACGCCCAGAGGATGATCGCCGGGCCGTTGATCGTCATCGACGTCGACACCTCATCCATCGGAATGCCGTCGAAGAGCGTCTCCATGTCGGCGAGACTCGAGATCGCCACGCCGGTCTTCCCGACTTCGCCTTCCGATCGCGGATGATCGGAGTCGTAACCCATCAACGTCGGAAAGTCGAACGCCGTCGAGAGACCCGTCTGACCATGGGCGAGGAGGAACTTGAATCGCTCGTTGGTATCTCGGGCGCTGCCGAAGCCCGCGAACTGGCGCATCGTCCACAGTCGCCCGCGGTAGCCGGTGGGGTGGATGCCCCGTGTGTAGGGATACTCGCCGGGAACGCCGAGCTCCACGGACGTCTGCGGCGGCACGTCGAGCGCCGTGTACAGCGCATCGACCTCGCGCGCGGAATTGGTGAAGCCGAGGTCGCGCAGCTCGCCGGCCGCATAACGACGGCGCCACTCCGCCACCTCAGCGCGGAGCCGCTCGAGCTCCTGCCGCGCCTCGCCGCCGTCGTTGCTCAGGCCTCGAAGATCTCGCGTCGACGTCATGGTGCTCCCTGGCTCCCCGTTCGTGTCAAAAGTTGCGCACTCCGCGAGAGCAGCTCGCTTGCCACCGCGAACGGATTGGTGGCACCGCTCTCGAGATCCGCGAGCCGCTCGTCGACCCAGCGATTCGTCGTCTCATCCGTCCAGAGGCGTCGACGAACCTCGCTTTCTACGACTTCGACGACCCGCGCACGTAACCGGCCGCGCCGCCGCGTCCGCAGCACGCCGCTGCGCTCAAGATAATTGAAGTGCCGCTCCACGGCCGCCGCGAGCTCGGCGATCCCCTCTGCCTGCACCGCGACCGTCCGCAACACGGGCGGCGTCCACCCGGTCGAATCGTCCGCCGCGGCTTCACGGGCCGCGCGGGCTGGATTCATCGCGCGCTTTTCCTCGCGCGTCATCGCTCTGCCGAGGTCCACGCCGTGGTGCGCCGGGACGTTCTTGAGCGTGTTGCCGCCGCGCAGACCGAGCATCAGCTCGAGCTCGTGGCGCAGCCGATCGGCGCCGGGCCGGTCGGCCTTGTTCACGACGAAGATGTCGGCGATCTCCATCAGCCCCGCCTTGAGCGTCTGGATCGAGTCGCCCGACTCCGGGACGAGCACGACGATGCTGCTGTCGGCCGTGCGCGCGATGTCGAGCTCACTCTGCCCGACGCCGACGGTCTCGATGAGTATTCGCTCAATGCCAAACGCGTCGAGCACGTCGGCCACCTCGCGCGTGGCCGCGGCCAACCCGCCGAGAGAGCCTCGCGTCGCCATCGATCGGATGAAGACACCGGGATCGAGAGCCACCGCCTCCATCCGGATGCGATCGCCGAGCAGCGCGCCGCCGGTAAAGGGAGAGGTCGGATCGACGGCGATCACGCCGACGGAGCGTCCTTCCGCGCGATAGGCCGCCACGAGCGCCGTGGTGATGGTGCTCTTCCCCGCACCGGGAGGACCCGTGAGGCCGATGCGACGGGCACGACCGAGACGGCCATGAAAAGTTGCTAACAACCGATCGAAGCCCGGGCGGTGATTCTCGACGACGCTCACGGCCCGGGCGAGCGCCGCTTTCTTCCCGGCGTCGAAATCGGCGAGCAGACGCTCGTGGGCAGCCGAGGAGGCGGCCGTCGTCACGCGGTTCCTCGCGCACCAGCCGAGGTACGACCGCTCTCTGGCTCGTCGTGCTCGTCCCGAATGTCTCCGACGAGCTCCTCGAGCAGGTCCTCGAGCGACACGAGCCCCGCGGTGACTCCCGCGGCGTCGCGAACGATGGCGAGATGCCGCCGCTCACGCAGCATCAGAAAGAGCAGCTCGTTGCACGGCGCACTCACCGTCGCGCTCGCGACGGGCCGCAGCGGCGGAATCGTCTCCGCCCCCGCCTTCAGAACGTCGAAGGCCAGTACCATTCCGCGTACGTCATCGAGCGTTTCATGATAGATCGGCACACGGCTGTAGTTCGATTGTGCGATGCGCGCGGCGAGCGTACGCGCGTCGAGCGTGTCGGCGAGGGCAAAGATGTCCGCGCGTGGCGTCATCACATCGCCGACGTGCTTCGCGCCGAACTCCACGACGCCATTGATAATCGCGATCTCTTCGTGCTCGCCCACCCCCTCGAGCTCACCCTCTCGCAGGAGATCGTGCAGCGCTTCCCGCTCGATGTCGACCGACGCTCGGCCTCGCTCCCGCTCGAAGGGCGCCGCAGCGCGCCGACCCAACGCGACGATCGGCGAGACGATCAGCTCGACGGCGCGAAGCACCGGCACCACCACGGGAACGAGATACGTCGGCCATTGCCGCGCCACCGCGCGCGCGAGCACCTGGCCGACCAGAACGACGAGCGTGACGAAGACGGCGACGTCGATGAACAGCTGTGTTCCGCCATGCTTGAGGCCGAGCATCACGCCCGAGAAGACCAGCGTCAGCGCGACGCCAGTGCTTGCGCCGATGAGCAACCGGTGTGGGCGCTCGAGGTAGGTCACGGCAGCACCAGATCCGCGCAGCCGCCGCTCCGTCCAGTGACGGAGCCAGATCCGGCTCACCGAGCGCACAGCCATCGCGCCAGCCGTGAGGCAGGCGACGACGAGCAGCATGAAGACGAAGATGTAGGGCCGACCAAGCAGATCGAGCGTCATCGCTGTGCGCTCAGCGCGGGCTGCAGACGCTCGAAGTAGACACGCTCGATGCGACGACGCCGAACCCGCTCCACCACGACCCGCACGCCCGATCGCGTGATCGATTCACCCGAACGCGGTACGCGGCCGAACAATGCGTACACCAGACCACCGACGGTCGCGACGTCATCGACGCCGAAGTCGATTCCGATCAGCTCGATGAGCTCGTCCGCCGGGAGGCGACCAGCAACCCAGAAGCGCGTCGCTCCCTCTCGCTCGATGTCGGGCCCTTCGACGTCGTACTCGTCACGAATCTCGCCGACGATCTCCTCGAGGACGTCCTCGATCGTAACGAGTCCGGCGGTGCCGCCGTACTCGTCGCTCACGATGGCGATATGAGTGCGGCTCGATTTGAAATCGCGGAGCTGAGCATCGATGGTTTTCGTCGTCGGAATGAAAACCGCGCCGCGAACGAGCCGGAGCCACCCGCCTTCAGGCTCCTCCTCTGCGACGACGGCGCCGAGCAGGTCCTTCGCGTAGAGCACCCCGATGATGTTGTCGAGTGTCTCGTCGTACACCGGGAAACGCGCATGCTCGGAGCTTCGCACGCGATCGAGCACCTCGGACCAGGGCGTCGTTGCCGCGATGCCGACGATGTCGACGCGCGGTACCATAATTTCGCGCACCTCGGTATCGCCTAACGTGAAAACACCATGGAGGAGTGCTTCTTCGGCACTCGAGACCTCGGCCTCAGCCGCAATGACCTCCCGGAACCGTTCGGCGCTCGACTCCTCTTCGGCTGCGCCCGATGCGGCCGGGAGCACACGCTCTAGCGAGCGCTCGAGGGCCGCACCCAGCGCCACCACCGGGCGCAGGAGCATCGTCGTTGCGCGAACGAAATTGCGCAGCGCGTCGAACGCCCGGCTGCCGAGGCCGTACCCGATCGAGCGCGCCATCCCTTCGACGAGCGCCACGAGGGCGACGGCGAGTAAGACCGCGACGAGTGCCCGGGTCGCGAATGGCCATCCTGTCGCCCAGAGTCCCTGCGCGATGGCCGCGCCGGCGCCGACGTGCGCGAGGACGCGGAGGGCCGAGAGTGCGCGATGCGCGCGCTCGCGTTCGTGAATTGCGCCGCCTGGATGCTCGGCGGGCGAGGCCGCCGGATCGAACGACAAGAGAGCGCCATCGGCCATCGAGCACGCGCCGCCGACGACCGCCGCAAGCGCGCAGAGGAGCCATGGGGTCAACGTCACGCGGCCGACCTCGATCGTGCACCGCCGGCAGCCGCGCGCCTAACGAGCGAACGGACGAGGCGCTCCTGCCGCGTCCACATCGCCGACTCGAAGCGCCCGCTGCCCTCGGGATGATCGTAGCCGACGACGTGCAGCACTCCGTGAACGACCAGGCGCGTCAGCTCGTCGCGGGCGGGAATTCCCTGCTCCATCGCATTCCGGCGCGCGACATCCGGCGCGATGTAAATGTCGCCCACGAGCCCCTCGGTGGGGTCATCCGATAGCGCAAATGAGATGACATCCGTGGGACCACGATGGCCCAGGTGCCGCCGATTCAGGCGCGCGATCCGAACGTTGTCGACGAACGCGATCGACAGTCGCGCGCGGCGAACCTTCTCGGCGCGAAGCACCGCCCGCGCGATCTCCGCCACACGACGGCGCGCGAGCGGCACGCGCACTCCCACGGCGTCGACCTCGACGACATGGGTCATACGGAGGCGAACTCGGACGTCACTCCACCGCTCGACGTCGGGTAGTCGATGCGGTTGTGGTACATGCCGCTGAGCACGCGCACGAACTCCTCTTTCACGATGTCGATCTGCTTCAGCGTCAGGGGCGCCTCGCGGAGCTGGCCCTGCTCGATCCGCTGCTTCACGATGTGGCCGACGACGTCGCGAATCTTGGCCGGCGTGGGATCGCCGAGCACCCGCGTGGCCGCTTCGACGCCATCCGCGAGCATGACGACGGCCGTCTCCGCCGTCTGCGGCAGCGGCCCCGGATACGTGTAGTCGCCTGGATCGGGCGCCGTTGCATCCCGTTCTTTCGCCTTCTCGAGGAAATAGGCGATCGAGCCGGTGCCGTGATGTTCCGTGATGAATGCCCGCAGGGCGCGGGGCAGCTTGTGCTCCTCTGCCATCTCCAGCCCTTCGCGCACGTGATTGCGGATGATCTGCGCGCTCGTGCCCGGCTTCAGCTTGTCGTGCGGATTGCGTCCCTTCGCCTGGTTCTCCACGAAGTACTGCGGCCTCGCGATCTTCCCGATGTCATGGTAGTAAGCGCCGACTCGGGCGAGGAGCGCATTGGCGCCGATCGCGCGCGCCGCCGCCTCGGCGAGATTCGCGATGGCGATCGTGTGCGCGTAGGTGCCCGGCGCCTCCAGACTGAGGCGCTGCATCAAGGGCCGGTTGAGATCGGACCACTCGAGCAGCGTGAGGTCCGTCTCGATTCCCGTGAACGACTCGGCTACCGGGAGGAGGAGCAACGCAAGCAGAACCGACACGACGGCGTTCAGTGCGCCGTACCCCGCGGAGATGAAGATGTCGTGTCCCGGCAGATCCAACGTCAGGCCAATCGCGATGGCTGTGGTGAGGTATGCCGCTGCAACCGCGAAGATCCAGAGGTACGTCTGATTGCGACGCGTCACGACGCGCACGCTGAACGCGGCGACCGCGCCGCCGACGAGATTGATGAAGAGCGCGTTGGTGCCCCGAAAGACGCTCTGGCCGCCGATGAGCGTCGCGATCACCATCACGGCGATCATGCTGATTCGCTGGTCGAAGAGCGCGCTGAGAACAACGGCCGCGATCGTCACCGGAATGAGCTCGGGGTGCACCGGTCGCGCATGGCCGATGATCGTCGCGCCGACGAGCACCACCATCGTTGCCAGAGCGAACATCAGCAGCCAGCGCAAGTTTCGATAGACGGCGGGCCGGAATATCAGAACCGTTAGGCCGAGGAGAGAGATGATGAGCGCGTTGAACATGATCGCGCCAATGACGCGTCGTGCCGCTCGCTCCGTTGCCCGGCGCTGGTCAACCGCGTCGTGCAGCGCGCGCAGCTTGTCGTGCTCCTCGCGCCCCACGACCTCGTTCGCGCCGATGATCTTTTCGCCGACACGGACCTCGTACTTGGCCGTCGGCACGGACCGCCGGATGTCGTCGCGACGCAGCTCTGTCGCGGCGCCGTCGGGGATGATCGTCGGATGGAAGAGCGCACCGAGGAGGCGTGAGTAGATCCCGTCGCCAACGACGGACGTCGGATCCGGATGGATCAGCCGCGCGCGACTGACCAGCATCGAGAACGTCTGCACGCTGTCTGAGGAGACCCGCCGCTCGTCTTTGCCGATCCTGAGAATCAGGTCACCGCGAACGTTGTCGAGCGACCCTCTCGACGCGACTCCACTCACGAGCCAGCGCTCGAAGACCCGTTGCACGGCGCTGAAGAGGGCGCTCCGTTTTCGCACCTGCGCGAGATACGCCGCTTCGGGTGCGGTGAGTGTTATCCCCTGGGCCGCGCTTGCCTGCTGGATGGCGAGCACGGGGTTGCGCGGATCGGTGGCCGCGGCGTCGATCGCCTGCGTCAGTGTGGCGAACTGACGCCGCGTGGAGTCCAACGCCGCTGGCACGTAGTCGAACACCGGCTCCACCGTCGCGGCGGCGGCGTCACGCTCCTTCGTCAGCTCGGATTCGGTCTTCGGTACACTGAACGCGAAAGGTGCGATGACGTTGTCCGAAGCAACGGATCCAACTTCATAGACGGGAAAATCGACGGCGGGTGATGCCGGGAAGAGCAGGTAGGTAAAGACGGCCAGCCCGAGCGCGAGGGCGATGCGCGGCCCATGAAATTGCAGGCGCGCTCGTCGTAGCGGAGGCTCGCTCGCCCGCTCTCCCTGCTCCGCGAGGTTCATACGGCGGCCTTCTCCGCCTCGTGCCGGTCGTACGCGTGCACGATGTCGCGCACGAGCCGATGCCGCACGACATCGCTCTCGTCGAAGTAGTGAAATCCGATGCCTTCGATGCCCGGCAGAATGCGCTCGACCTGAACGAGCCCGGATTCCTCGCGCTTCGGGAGATCGACCTGCGTCTTGTCGCCGGTGATCACCATCTTCGAGTTCACGCCGAGGCGCGTGAGCAGCATCTTCATCTGGACCGCAGTCGCGTTTTGTGCCTCGTCCACGATGACGAACGCGTCGCCTAACGTGCGGCCGCGCATGAACGCGAGTGGAGCAACCTCGATCGTGCGCGTCTCCAACGCCCGCTGGATTCGCTCGAACGGCATCATCTCGTCGAGCGCGTCGTAGAGCGGACGCAAATACGGATCGACCTTCGCCTGCATGTCTCCGGGAAGAAAGCCCAGGCTCTCACCCGCTTCGACGGCTGGCCGCGCGAGAACGATGCGCCTCACCCGCTTTCGCGTCAGTGCGTCGACCGCTGCGGCGACGGCGAGATAGGTCTTCCCTGTTCCGGCGGGACCGATCCCGACGACGATGTCGTTCTCCTGCATCTTGCGCAGGTATTCGGCTTGACCCGGCGTCTTGGCCTGGATGACGCGGCGAATGCCCGGCAGGGCGATTCGCGCTGAGTCACCACCACCGCCACCGCCATCCCCGTTGTCACCGTCGTCGCCATTGTCGCGGCTTTCGCCGCCGTTCCGACGGCGATCGACGTCGTCGCTCATGCGCAGCACGTCGTCGGCCGAGAGCTCGACCTGCTGCCGCGCCGACTCGATCATTCGTCGCGCGATGTCGACGGCCCGCTCAACGAACTCCACGGGACCCGTGATGCTGAGTGTGTCGCCCCGGAGCGCGACTCGTACACCGCCAATGCGCGACAACTCAACGAGGTTGCCATCGTTGACGCCGGCGAGCGTCAGCAGGTCGGCGCCTTCGGTGTTGAGTCTTTGCGTAACGCTGCTATCGCTCACGTCCTCGATCCCTCGACGTGGATATGAAGCTCCTCGAGATCATCCGATGGCACGGGCGACGGCGCGCCCTCGAACAGCGCGCGCGCCGCGGTCGTCTTCGGAAACGCGATCACGTCGCGCAGCGAGCCCGCGCGAGCGAGCTGCATCGCGATCCGATCGAAGCCAAATGCAATGCCGCCGTGGGGGGGCGCGCCCGCCCGCAGTCCCTCGAGCAGGAACCCGAATCGCGCCGTCG
>JAJKIR010000147.1 GCA_021154325.1 Gemmatimonas sp. | reverse complement strand
GATGGCGCGATGGCCCTGGTGACTAACGAGCAAGGCTCGCTGATCGTCATCCAGTAGCTTTGTTGGTGCGCACACTCCACGGACACCCCTCTATGAGAGCTCGGCAAGGCCGGTACTTCATTTTCGCGATCACCCTGCTGTCCGCCGCGTGTCAGCATCCCTTCACGCGCGAGGATGCGCTTGGCGCAATTCAGCGCAACGAGGCGCTGCGCAGCGTGCTGGCACCGGACAGCGAACGCGTTGCTCATGAAACCACCGCCGACTGCCGAGCCATCTACAGCGACGATCCGCGTCTCGCGGAGGCTGCCGGCGACTCGGCCTGGATTATCCTGTCGAGTGACGGCTGGCTCGACCTCGCGGACGTCGACGCGCCGTCCGATCCCCGCCAGAAGAAACACTGCCGTGCCGTGCTCACGTCGAAGGCCAACAAGGCAGCATTCCACGAGGCTCCGGACACGAGCAAGAGTCCGTGGACCAGCTACTGGATGGTCGAGACGGCCCGCAACCAGGTCGAAGTCGTCGACATTCCGGCAGATTCGACGCGCAACGATTCAGCACTTGCTGATTTCGAGATCACTCAGCAGCGCACGCCCATCGGAGAGATTCTTCATCGCCCCAGGCTCTCCGACGACTCCGTGCATCTAATCTCTACGACGCTGACTGGACATTTTCGCCGCTATGATGACGGTTGGCGGCTCGAGAGCTTCGAGCAGAAACGCTAGCGAGCCATGTGCTCAGCCGTTCGACTCACCTCGTGAGTGATAGGACCTGGGCCGCGAACGCACGCCATACCGCGGTGTGGCCGACCGCAAAGCCAGTGAGCTCGATGAACACGACCCATGCGGCGCCCAGCGCTGTCGCGCGATGCAACCGTCGCGTCGACAGGAGGTCGAAGGCGATCAACAGCAACAGCAGCGAGAACGCGGCGAGCATCGCCGGGAGTGGCTTGTGTAGTAGAAACGAGAGGGGCCAGCGTCCGAAGCCCGCCGTGGTGGTCGCGATCGTGCCGATCAGAATCAGCCGCTTGTGAAACGCCGGTTGGCGGCGCAGCCGAAAGCCGAAGAACACCGGTACCGCGAACCCCGTGATCTCGCTCAGCGCGACGGCGAAGATGAGAGGCGAGCCAAAACCCGGAATCGCTGACGTGCGGTTCAGCATCTCGACTGCGACGACGACGCCAAGAACCACCACGAGCGGCGCCACGCCAAGACCAACGAGACCGAGCTGGCGATGGATGGTGGTATGGCCAGCGCTGACCAACGCCGTCTGCGCCATGAGCAGCACCACCCAGCACGTGAACACTGCCCCGTGAATGTGAACGATCGGCGCGGCCAGCGGCTTTGCGTCGAACAGCGCGGCGAGATAATATGTCCGCGCAAAGCCGATGAAGACGACCAGCGCGATGAGGGCTGACATCCCTCCAAAGAAGCGATGCTCGAGCGTCCGCGCCCTCGGCTTCTCGATGACCGGTGACGCGACGACAATTGTGGCCATTCCAGGACTCCGTTTTCGCCACAATCTGCGCTCGCCAACGCAGCCGGTCTTGGACGGAGAGGAAATGACATTGGACTCAACGGAAGTATCGGCGTTGAGCGAACGCGAATAGCGAGGTACCGCGTGCACGACGCCGGGCCAGCCCAGAAGCGAGATCGAGTGCGCGTACTCAGAATTCGCACCGACGATTGGCCCGAGCGCGATCGCGCGGAGAGGTTCCGTGAGATCCATGGTCGGGACGGCATTCGGGTCGAGCCGCGACCGAACGAGCCTCTGCAGATCGACGCGACGCTCGTGCGGTTCCCGGAGCTGGGTCTGCTCCAGGGCCGGCGGTCACCGCTTCGCTCCGAGTTCGCGGACGGACACGACCGGCTGATGCTCAACCTCGGCGGCCCTGCCGTGGCGACGCAGTTCGGCCGTGAGCTACTCCTCGATCGAGGCGACGCGATTGCGCTCTCCGGTTTGGACCGCGGCACCCTCACGACCCTGCGCGCGGGACGCATCGTCACCATCGACTTTCCTCAGGGGCGCTTGCTGCCCCTGTTGAAGCAGCCGCGACATGACTGCGCACGGCGAATTCCCAAACACTCATTGCCGCTCCGGCTGCTTCGCGGCTACGTGCGTGCTGCCCTCGCGGATGATGGCCTCGGCGCTGCCTCAGCGGGCCTTCCGCAATTGGCTATCGCGCACATCTACGATCTCGCCGCGATGGTTGTCGGTGCCGCCCGCGAGGCGGAGGAGATCGCGAACGGTCGCGGCGTGCGAGCGGGCCGACTCCAGGCCATCAAGAACGACATCCTTGTGCATCTCGAGAAGGAGCTTTCGCTCGCCGAGGTTGCCGCGCGTCATGGGGTGAGCCCGCGCTACGTGGGGATGCTCTTCGAGGGCGAGGGCACCAGCATGACGGAATTCGTCCGCGAGGAGCGGTTGAAGCGGGCGCGTGCGATCTTGCTCAACCCGCTCCACAGTGCACGACGCATCGCCGAGGTCGCGTACGAGGTTGGGTTCAACGATCTGTCGTACTTCAACCGGACCTTCCGTCGCCGATTCGGCCATTCGCCGCGCGAGGCGCGCGAGCTGGCGATGCCTAACGGCGGTTGATGCTGGCACTCGCGACGGGCACGGCGTCTCTCGACACGCCGTTCGTCGCAGCACGGTAAGTACTTCGCGCTGGCAGCGAATGGCGTCGGCCGCGCGCAACTCCGTTGGCTTTGGCCGATCCGCCGTGAGCATTGCGTATAGTCGTGTGTGTGCGCGCGTCCGCTCGCGTCCTACACGTGCGAGGTCGAAGCGCTGACCCGACCGTGGCGCGGCCCCCGACATCGCGTTGAAAAGCGAAGGGCTACGGTTCAACCGTCGAAAACCCTTTACTCACGATACGACTCTTGGAGACAGTTCAGATGAAGCGTTTATTTGCATTCGTTGCACTCCCGATCATCGCCGCCACAGCTGCCGCCTGTAGCGACGGCTATGGATCAAATCCGACGCCGCCCCCCGCGATCACACCGACCGTGACCTCCGCGTCGGGAAACATCGCCGCGACGGTCGACGCGTTCCGCACGCTGCTTGGCGACCCCTCGAATGGCGCTACGGCGGGTGAGCAGCAGACCGGGCGTCGCGAGATCAACTGGGATGGCGCGGGCGCCAATGCTTTCAACAATCGGAATGACTTTCCGTCCAACTTCTTCAATACGAATGTCAAGTCGGGAGCCGTGTTCACCACGCCAGGCACCGGCTTCCGCAACGACAGCCTGAAGTTCGCGGAAATCAACGCCGAGTATGGCAACCAGTTCGGCGCGTTCAGCCCGACCAAGATCTTCTCGCCCGTCGGCAGCAACGTAATGGACGTCCTGTTCCAGGTCGCTGGCCAGCCGACTCCGGCGACGGTTGCCGGATTCGGCGCGGTATTCAGTGACGTCGATGTCGCCAATGGGACGACGATCGAGTTCTTCGACGTCATGGAAAAGAGCCTTGGCAAGATCGCCGCGCCCGTCCGCTCCGATGCCAGTGGGCTGTCCTTCGTCGGCGGCACCTTCGGGCAGGCCCTGGTCGCGCGCGTGCGGATCACCCTCGGCACGGGATCGTTAGGCGCTAACGTCAACGACATCTCCGACGGTGGCACCAAGGATCTCGTCGTCGTCGACAATTTCCTCTACAGCGAACCGAGGCATATTCCCTGACCGACCGTGTCACGGCTCGCCGGATCGAATAGCGGTCGCAGGCCCGGTTGAGTCAGAGCGCGCCACGCGCTAGCATGGCCTCATGGCACGCTCCCAGTCGATTCTCACTGTCGTCGCCGCGCTCACCATGAGCGCGGCGACGACGCTCCCGGCCCAGCAGCTCTCGCCGGTCGAGCAGCGTATCCGCAGCTATCTCCAGCAACACCAGGCCAGCGAGATCGCGCTGCTCGCAAAGTCCGTCGACATCAAGAGCCAGACGCTCGACTTGCCCGGTGTACGCGCCGTCGGCCAGCTCTTCGCCCGCCGACTCGCGGCGCTCGGCTTTCACACGCGCTGGGTGCCGATGCCGAGGTCGATGCATCGCGCCGGCCATCTCATCGCTGAGCGCACCGGCAATTCCGGCAAGCGACTCCTGCTCATCGGACACCTCGACACCGTGGTCGAGGCGGACAGTCTGAAGTTCGCGCGGATCGACAGCGTCACCGCACGCGGCGCCGGCTCGAGTGACATGAAGGGCGGCGACGTCGTGATCGTCGAGGCACTGGAAGCGTTGAACAGCGTCGGCGCACTCGCCAACAAGACCATCACCGTCGTGATGACAGGCGACGAGGAAGCGGCGGGCGATCCGCTGTCGGTCGCGCGTGCGCCGCTCGTCGATGCGGCAAAGAAGAGCGACATCGCGCTCGCTTTCGAGGGCGGCAATCCCCACGACGCGACGGTCGCGCGTCGTGGCGCCAGCAGTTGGCTGCTCACCGTGCACGGCCGCGGTGCGCACTCCGCGGGCATCTTCAGTCGGGGCGCGGGCTACGGTGCGATCTACGAGGCAGCGCGGATCATCAACGAGTTCAGAGCGCAGCTCGCCGGCGAGCAGAATCTCACGTTCAATCCGAGCGTCATCGTCGGCGGCACGGACGTGACGTACGACTCGACGACCGTGAGCGGCAGCGCGAAGTCGAAGCTCAACATCATCGCGAGCAGCGTCACGGTGAGCGGCGATCTGCGCTTCCTGAGCGAAGGTCAGAAGGATTCGACGCGCGCCCGCATGCGCACAATCGCGACGCAAGGCAACCTCGCCGGCACGTCGGCCGAGATCGCATTCGCCGACGAGTACCCCGCGATGGCGCCGACGCCGGCCAACTACGCGGTACTCGCCGTCTACGATTCGGCGAGCCGCGCGTTAGGCTATGGCCCCGTCGCGGCGCTTGACCCGGGCCGTCGCGGCGCCGGCGACATTTCATTCATCGCGCCGATGATCACGGGACTCGACGGACTCGGAGCGCTCGGCTCGGGATCGCACACGCCAGCCGAGCGCGTCGACCTCGGTACGCTGCCGATGCAGACGGAGCGTGCGGCAATCCTGATGTACCGGTTGCTCCAGTGATGGCGTGAGAAGCCAGGGGCTCGCGGTGCGCGGCTGGAGCGCGAACATCGCTTGACAGGCCGTGGTCAGGATGGCAAATAGGCTTCCACGTCGCTACCACGCGACTTCCGTGTTCCCTCAGGAGGACAAGTGACTCACGTCGTATCAGTGGGCAGCCTCGAGTCCGCCAGCCCAGTGAGCCTCTCCGAACGCCTCAACACGCGCTGGCACGAACGCGCGCTGCAGCTCTTCATGGGAATCGTGCTGTTCCATTGGCTTGAGCACATCGTCCAGGCCTACCAGGCATTCATCCTCCACTGGCCGCGGCAGATGGCGATGGGTCTCATGGGTATGTACTACCCATGGCTCATGAGGACGGAAACGCTGCACTACGGCTTCGCGGTGGTGATGCTCGTTGGGCTCTGGGCGCTCCGCAAAGGCTTCACCGGCCGCTCGCACCCGTGGTGGATGATCGCGTTCTGGATCCAGTTCTGGCACCACATCGAGCATGGCCTGCTCTTCTACCAGGCGCTGTCGCACCATTATCTCTTTGGCGGTACCGTGCCGACGAGCATCGGTCAGATCTGGATCCCGCGCATCGAGCTGCACCTGTTCTACAACTTCATCGTCTTCACGCCGATGGTGATCGCGATGTACTTCCACATGTATCCATCGGCGACCGAGGTGCCCAGCATCGCCTGCAGCTGCGCGCGGCATCGGGACCGGCTAATCCAGGCGGCCGCCTAACGATTAGCCTCGGCCCTCCATCAGGACGATCGCATGAGATCCGGTCGGTCGGCGTTCAGCCGCGCCGTCGCATTCGTTGCCCTCGCGGCGTGTACCCATGTCGCCCCGAGCACGGCGCCGTCGTCCGCGATGCCCACCCTCGCGCAAGTCTACTATTGGCGCGCGAAGCCTGGCATGCTCGAGGCATACACCGCATACATTCGCGACGTCGCCCAACCGATCGACGAAGACGCGCGACAGCATGGAGCATTCATCAGGGTGACGACGTATCAGTCGCGCGATACCCTGTCACCGTGGACCCACATGCGGATCTTCTGGCTGCGCGACTCGGCGCAGCTCGCGTCCCTCGGCGCCGCGCTCAACGCCGCCGGCGCGCGCATCGAGCCGGATTCCGTCAAGCGACGCGCTCGCTCGGACTACGCGGCAACCTTGCGCGATGCCGCCGGCAGTGCCGTCCTGGAGATCATTCATTAGGCGATTACGCGTGACGCGTTGAATCGCCGCCGATTCCAGTCCACTCCGCGCCAATTCTCGATGATCGACGACCTCAAACTCGCCGCCCGCGCGATAATTCGCGCGAAAGGGCTCGCCGCGGGCGCAGTGCTCTGTCTCGCCCTCGGCATCGGCGGCACCACCATCGTCTACAGCGTCACCGCCGCACTCGTGCTGCATCCGGTGCCGACGCCCGATCCCACGGGACTCGTGATGGTCGCCGAGGTGCCGCCGGCGAAGCCTGGTCCCGATGACGCCGAGATGGCGCCGGCGAATTACGTCGATCTCGCGCGGCGCAATCGCAGCTTCAGCGAGCTCGCGGCCTTCAGAGAGCTCGATGCGAATCTCACTGGCGTTGACCAGCCGGAGCGCGTCTCGGGATTCCGGGTCACGCCAAGCTATTTCCACGTGCTCGGCGTTCACCCGGCGATGGGTCGCGCGTTCACGGACGCGGATGCGCAATATACCGAGTCGCCTAACGTCGTCATCATCAGCGACGGATTGTGGCATCGTCGCTTCGCCTCCGACCCACAGATTCTCGGCCGCGTCGTTCGCATCAACGACCTCCCGCGAACGATCGTCGGTGTGATGCCAGCTGATTTCGTCTTCCCACCCGGAGCGGAGCTGTGGACACCGCTGTCGCTCAGCGGTGCGTTCGGTCGTGAGCGGGACGGACGCGTGCTGCGTGGCGTGCTCGCACGGCTGCGGCCCGACGTGTCGATAGACCGTGCGAGTGCCGATGTGCACGGCATCATGCGGCAGCTCCAGCGAGAGTATCCGGAGGACAACGGCAAGTGGGACATGCGCGTCGAGTGGGCCAACGCGTTCTATGGCCAACACCCGCGGCCGTTCATGCTGGCGGAGCTTGCCGCCGTGACACTCGTTCTCCTCATCGCCTGCGCGAACGTCGCCAATTTGCTGCTCGCGCGCGCCACCACGCGCGCGCGCGAGATCGCCGTCCGCGTCGCGCTCGGTGCACCGCGCGGACGCATCGTGCGCCAGCAGCTCGCGGAATCGCTCCTGCTCGCGTTCGCGGGCGGCATCCTCGGAACACTGCTGGCGGTGTGGGGCCTCGCCGCGGTGCGCACAATCCTTCCCGCGGAGCAGGCACGTCTCAATCCAGGATGGACGCGCATCGAGTTGAGCGCGAGCGTCCTCGCCTTCACCGCGGCAGTGTCTGTGCTCACCGCCCTCATTGTCGGCATCGTACCCGCGCTGGTCGCCGGGACCGCTGATCCGCAGCACGCGCTGAGCGACGGCGGGCGAAGCGTCTCGCCGAGCCGCTCCAAGCATCGACTCCGCGGACTGCTCGTGAGCGCCGAGATGGCGCTGGCGCTCACAATGCTGGCCGGAACAGTGGTCACTGTTCGAGGATTCAGAGCACTGGTGAACGAAGCGCCCGGGTACCGTGCTGACCATGCGATCACGATGCAGCTCACGGCGCCATTCGCGCGCTACGCGACCACCGCGGACGCGGAAGCGATGTACGATCGCGTGCTCGCCGCCGTACGCGCCGAGCGTGGCGTAAGGGATGCGGCGTTCACGACGCTCCTGCCGCCCGAGACGGGCGAGTATCGGTCGCGGATCTTTCTCGAGGGCGAGCAGCGTCCGACGCGCAGCGACGCCGCGCGCTCGCCCCGTTGGCAGATGGTGACACCCAGCTACTTCGCGGCAATGGAGATCCCGCTCGTGAGTGGACGCTCATTTACCGTTCACGACGACTCCACGTCCCGCGCCGTGCTCATCGTGAGCGAGTCGATGGCACGGGCGTACTGGCCGGGGCAGAGCGCGGTCGGCAAGCGGATAGGCTACGCCGGCAGCGACACAACCATGTCGACCGTCATCGGCGTGGTTGGGGACGTGCGCTTCAATCCCAATACCGGTTCAGCAACCGCTCCGACGTACTACGTGCCGGTCGCGCAAGCGCATCCCTGGCGCACGATGTCGCTCGTCGTCCGCACGAGCGAGGCGCCGGCGGTGGTGACGCCGCGCATCGAGCGCGCCATTGCGAGCGTCGCTCCCGCGGTGACGCCCGGGAGCGTCTTCACCCTCGATCATCTGCACGACGCATCGCTCTCTCCCCAGCGCCTCACGAGCGAGATGATGGCGGCGTTCGCCCTCGTGGCGCTCCTTCTCGCCGCAATCGGCATTCACGGGGTGATGTCCTACACGGTCGCGCAGCGCACCCACGAGATCGGCGTGCGCACCGCGCTTGGAGCGCAGTCCTCGGATATCGTCCGCGGTGTGCTCGGCGGAGCGATGCGCTATGTGGTGATCGGCATCGCCGTGGGAGTCGCTGGCGCCGTGCTGATGACGCAGACGCTGGCGCATCTCCTGACGCAGCTCTCGCCCAATGATCCGGTGGCCTTCGCCGCCGCGGTGGCGGTGCTCGCATCGGCCGCGGTGGCGGGGAGCTACCGCCCCGCCAGGCAAGCGATGCGGGTCGACCCGGCCATCGCGCTGCGACGCGACGCGTAGCGTCGTCCCGCAGACTGATGTCGATTTCGGGGGCTCCCGAACGACTACTCTCCGTCCATCCTTCATTACCTCTTCGAGGAGCACCGCAATGCGTTACGTCTGCCTGATCTATGACGACGAGAAAAAGCTCGGCACGATGTCCAAGGAAGAAGCCAACGGCTTCATGGGTGCCTACTTCCAGTTCACCGAGGATATCAAGAAGAGCGGCAACTACGTCGCCGGTGAAGCGCTGCAACCAGTGCAGAGCGCCACGAGCCTTCGCAGTCGCGCCGGAAAGCTCTCCACCACCGACGGCCCCTTCATTGAGACCAAGGAGCAGCTCGGTGGCTTCTATCTCATCGAGGCGCGAGATCTCAACGAGGCGCTCCAGATTGCGGGCCGCATCCCCTCGGTGAAGACCGGCACGATCGAGGTGCGTCCCGTCGTCGACTTCTCGGCGCAGAAGGAAGCGCCGCGCGCTGGCCGCGAGACCGCCGCCACCACGGCGTGACGCGTGGCGGCTGAGCAGTCGAGCGCCACGCCAGGCAGCGAGGACCCACGCGATCTCATCGCGAGCATCTATCGCGCGGAATCGCGGCGGGTCCTCGCCACCCTCATTCGGTTGCTCAATGGAAATTTCGATTTGGCCGAAGAGGCGTTGCACGATGCGTTCGCTGCCGCGGTCGAGCAGTGGCCGCGCGACGGCGTACCGACGAACCCGCGCTCCTGGCTCGTTTCGACCGGACGTTTTCGCGCGATCGACACGCTGCGACGACGCGCGCGCTTCGACGAGTCGCTCGCGACCATTGCCCGGGAGCTCGAGGAGAGCGCGTCTCCTCCGAGCACTCGGGACGATGAGCTCGAGGACGACCGGCTGCGTCTCATCTTCACCTGCTGTCACCCGGCGCTGCCCCCGGACGCACAGGTCGCGCTCACGCTCCGCGAGGTCTGCGGCCTAACGACGGAGGAGATCGCCCACGCCTTCTTCAGCACACCGTCGACCATCGCGCAACGCATCGTGCGAGTGAAGGCCAAGATCCGCGACGCGCGCATACCGTACGAGGTGCCGCCGCGGGCTCAGCTCGCGGAGCGGCTCGCCGTCGTGCTCCACGTGATCTATCTCGTGTTCAACGAGGGCTATCTCGCCTCTGGCGGCGACTCGATGCTGCGGCCCGATCTCTCCGCCGAAGCAATCCGGCTCGGTCGATTGCTCGTCGAGATCATGCCCGAAGCCGAGGCGATGGGACTGCTCGCGTTGATGTTGCTGCACGAGTCGCGACGCACCGCCCGTACCTCGGCGGCTGGCGAGTTGGTGCTCCTCGAGCAGCAGGACCGCTGGCGCTGGGATCGTCACCTGATCGCCGAAGCAGGAGCGCTGATCGAGCGCGCGCTCGCGTCTCGCGCATTCGGACCGTACACGCTGCAAGCAGCGATCGCGGCCGTGCATGCCGAGGCAGCCACGCCGGAGGAGACCGACTGGGCGCAGATCGTCATCCTGTACGATTTGCTGCTGCGGGCAGATCCCGCTCCGGTGATCGAGCTGAATCGCGCCGCTGCGATCGCGATGCGCGATGGTCCGGAGAAAGGTCTACCGCTCATCGACGCGATTCTCGCTCGCGGCGACCTGCGGGACTATCACGTCGCGCACGCCGCCCGTGCCGATCTCTATCGACGCGCCGGTCGCATGGCGGATGCAGTCGCGTCGTACGAGCGCGCGCTCGCGCTCACGACGCAGGGCGCCGAGCGCCGATTCATTGAGAGAAGGCTCGCGGAGCTCCGAGACCAGCCTCGGTAGCCGCACAGCGGCGCTGGACGTCACCCGGCACGGCGTCCATAGTTGCATCGTCCAGCCCACCCAATCATGCCATCCGACCAGTCAGTGTACGTCATCCTGTTCGAGGGGTTCGCCGACTGGGAGCCGGCACACGCGCTCGCGGAACTGCGCCGCTGGGGAAAACGCGTTGTGCGATCGGTGGGCTTCACGTGCGAGCCGGTGACGTCGATGGGTGGCCTGCGCGTGCTCCCGGACCTGGCCCTGGGCGGGATCCCAATGGCCGATGTAGAACTGCTCATCATCCCGGGCGGAGACATGTGGCAAGCCGGTGCGTATCCGCGCGAGACGCTGGAGTCGCTCATCGCCTCTCTCCTCGAAATGGAGACTCCGGTCGCAGCGATCTGTGCGGGCACGCTGGCGCTGGCACGCACGGGCGCTTTGAACGATCGACGCCACACCAGCAACATGCGCTCGTATCTCTCCACTCATGCACCCGAATACTCGGGGACGACTCACTATGTCGACGCGCTCGCTGTGCGCGATCGCCACGTAATCACTGCGAGCGGCTTCGGCAGCGTCGACTTTGCGCGCGAGATCTTCGCGGAGCTCGACGTTCTCAGCGGAGCCGACCAGGAGCTTTGGTTTGACATGTTCAAGCACGGCAAACTTCCCCAATTGTCGCCGGCGCCACACCAGTGATGATGCGGCCAGCGTCCGCTCGCCCCCCCCCTTGCTACCTATGTAGACTTTCTACATACATAGAGCATGAGCGACGCCCGCCCTCTATCGCCCGCCGCCGTGTCCGTGCTCCAGGCAATCGCCGGCGGTATCCGGCACGGCTTCGACATCATGGACAGGACCACCCTTCCGAGTGGCACCGTCTACCCGATTCTCGGCCGCCTCGAGCGCGCCGGCTTCGTCCGATCCCGCTGGGAGGCCGCGACGGTTGCTCAGCGCGAGAAGCGGCCGCCTCGCCGCTACTACGAGATCTCGGCCGCCGGCACTCGTGCCCTCGCCATCTCCGTCGAGCACTACCGCACGCTCGGGGGCGGCGGCCGCGGTACGCCGCGCCTCAACCCGAAGCCTCAGCGGTCATGAGCGATCGCGACCCGCGGGCCGGACTTGAGTCCGCAACGGAGCGAGCGTGGTCTGCAGCCGCCGAGGCCACATGGCGCCGCTGCCGCGCGCTCGTTCGGCTCGCGCGCCTCATCGTCCCCCGCGAGCAGCGAGACGCGTGGGAGGACGAATGGCTGGGAGAGCTCTACTACCGACTGGCGTCGCTCGACGGCGCCGGGCTGCTCGATGCCGGCGCTCGACGCGACCTCGTGGCCCGCACTCTTGGCGCGCTCCCGCATGCCCTCTGGGTGCGGCGGAGCGAATGGAGACTCGACATGCTGATGCAGGATCTCGCCTTCGCGGCGCGCGTCAACTGGAAGCGGCCCGCGTTCTCGCTGCTCGTCATCGCCACGTTAGGCATTGGCATCGGCGCGAACAGCGCGATGTTCAGCATCGTGAATGCCGTGCTCATTCGGCCGCTTCCCTTCCCGCATTCCGATCGCCTGATCTATGCATTCGGCGCTTTCCGAGGCGGCGATCAGGCGGCGATCTCGATGCCCGACTTCCTCGATTACCGCGCCAGGAGCCGCGCGTTCGACTCGTTTGCTGGGCGAACACCGTTCGGCACCGTCGTGCTCTCGAGCGGCGATGACCCGGAGCGCGTAATCGCGCCGCGTGTCACCGCCAACTTCTTCAAGACCCTTGGCGTGCGCCCGCTCTACGGCCGGGACTTTCTCGCCGGGGAAGAAGAGGGAGAGCACAAGGTCGTCGTGCTCTCGTACGGACTCTGGCAGCGCCGATTCGCGGCCGATCCGCGCGTCGTCGGCACGACGACCTCCATCGACGGCGAACCGCACACGATCGTCGGCGTGATGCCCGATGTGTTAGGCGACATCTTCCCCGATCAGCTCTGGCTGCCGGTGCCCTTTCACATCGATGAAACATCGGTACGCCGCTTTCACATGCTGCGCGGCCTCGGACGGCTGCGAGACGGTGTGACGATCGCACAGGCACAGGCCGATCTCGATGTGATCGCGCGTCAGCTGGAGGCCGTATATCCAGAGAATGCAACCTGGCGACTTCGCATTCTCTCCTATCGCGATTACATCGTCGGCGACAGCAGTCAGGTGCTCCTCATCCTGCTCGGAGCCGTCGGGCTCGTGCTCCTCGTGGCGTGCGGCAACGTGGCGAGCCTGATGCTCGCGCGCGCGACCTCACGACAGTCCGAGATCGCGGTGCGCACCGCGCTCGGTGCGTCGCGCACGCGCATCGTCCGACAGCTGCTCACCGAGAGCGTCCTCCTCGCTGCCGCGGCGGCTGCCTTCGGCCTGCTGCTCGCCATAGGACTCGTGCATGGCGTTCACGCATTCGCGGGCAGTCTTTTGCCGCGCACGGCGGAGGTTCGCGTCGATTCAACGGCGGTTCTATTCACTGTCGCCATTGCGCTGCTCACGGGAATTGTCTTTGGTCTCGTGCCGGCGCTCCATGCCTCAGGCCGGGATCTCGCGACGGCGATGCGCGCCGTGGGCCGGGCAACGGGTGCGGGGCGCACGCTGCGTCTGCGTGATGCGCTCGTCGTCGCCCAGGTGGCGCTCTCGCTCGTGCTCCTGGCCGGTGCCGGCCTGCTGCTGCGAAGCTTCTGGCTCGTGCAACACGTCGAGCCGGGCTTCGATCCACGCGGCGTCATCAGCGCGCGAATAACTCTGCCCAACAATCGCTATCGCACCCACGACGTCATCGAGCGGTTCTGGACGGAATTTCTCCAGCGTGTGCAGGCCATTCCCGGCGTCGAGAACGCCGCAGCAACGACGATGCTTCCGCTCGCCGGCGGCGGGGACACCTACTACTACCTCGAAGGACAACCGCCCGCGTCAGACGCGGACAAGCGCAACGCGCAGGTGAACGTGTCGACGGACGACTACTTCACGACGATGCGCATTCCCATCATCGAAGGCCGCCCGCTCGGCGCCATCGACCGTACGTTAGGCAACGACAGCGTCGGCCACGGAACGATCGTCATCAGTCATGGCATGGCCGAGCGACTCTTTCCGCGCGGTAGTGCCGTGGGATCGAGACTCGTGGTCGATCTCGGGAAGCCCTTCCACGCCGAGATCGTGGGCGTCGCCGGTGACGTGCATGCGTTCGGGCAGAATGCGGAATCTCCGGACATTCTTTACCTGTCCTCCCACCAGAGCGGGAGCTTCAGCAACGGACGGTTTATGAGTCTTGCCGTGCGAGGCCATGGCGACAAGCTGCAGCTCGCGGCGCCGATCCGGCGTGTGCTGCATGACATGGAGCCGGGAGTGCCACTCGCGAATCTCGCGTCGATGAACGACCTGCTGCACGACGCACTCGCGACGTCGGCGTTTCGCACCCGGCTCCTCACCGCATTCGCGGCGATCGCCCTGCTCCTCGCCATCGTGGGGCTCTACGGCGTACTCGCGTTCACGGTCACCCAGCGCACTCGCGAGATTGGTGTCCGCATCGCCCTCGGCGCGCGCGACCGCGCCGTGCTGGCCCTCGTAATCGGCCGAGGGATGCGTCTCGTGGCGTTAGGCATCCTGCTCGGCGCCTTGGGCGCCGTTGCCGCCGTTCGGCTGCTGCAAGGCATGGTCTTCCAGGTGAGCACGCTCGATCCGCTGGTGTTCGCGATGGTGATCGGGCTGCTCGTGGTCGGCGGGTTGGCCGCGTGTCTCGTGCCCGCCCGCCGAGCAACGCGCATCTCCCCGATCGCGGCATTGCGCCAGGAGTAGACAACAGCGGTATTTGCTAAAGTCGTCGTCGAGCCCTACCGTGTGGCTGGCTGTGCCGTCGCTCCCCTCGGCCGCGAGGACCTATGCCGGCGCTCGTGACGCTCGAGACGTTCGTGGGTGCACCGCTTCACATACATGCTGGCGGAGCGGTCCAGTTTCATGAGACCAGCTACACCAGCGGTCACGTCATCCCGTCGCACGCTCACGCGGAGGCGGTGATCAGTCTCGTCCTCGCTGGCGAGGGCGTGGACGAGGGCGACAGCGGAACGCGTCGACTCGGCGCGCAGGATGTGCTCTTCACGCCCTCGTACGTGCCGCATGGCTATCGCTTTGGCAACAGCGCACGCTGGTTCAACATTCAGATGAGCGATTCCTGGCTCGAGCGGGTCACTGACGGGGAGCCTCATCTACCAAAGAACGCAGAGGTGTTGAAGGGCCACACCTCAGCAGTCTGGATGGCGAGAGTTCGATCCGAAGCCCAGCTTCGCGACAGCGTCTCGAGCATGGCCATCGACGGCGCGATGATCCTCATGCTCGCCGAGCTGGCCCGAACTCGCGATGCGGGTGCGGCCACGCGTCCGCGCTGGCTGCGTCGCGTCGAGGAAGCCATCGACGCCAGCTTTGCGGCGCCGCCACCGATGGAGGAGCTCGCGGCGCTGGCCGGCGTGCACCCGCGGCATCTCCTGCGCACCTTCCGCCGCTATCACGGGACTACCGTAGCCCAGTACGTCCGGCAACGACAGCTGCAGCAGGCCCGTGTGGCTCTCGCCAGCTCCAAGGAGCCACTGGCGATGATCGCACTCGACGCCGGCTTCTCCGATCAGGCGCATTTCACGCGTGTCTTTCGGCACACCTACGGCGAGACGCCGGGGGAATACGCCAGGTCGGCACGACGCTGAGTCTTTCCAATCGGAAGCCATCGCTCCGGTGGCGACCACACGCCTAACGCCGCGCCAGACAATCCTCCCCACGCGGCGCTGGATAGTGCCGATTGAGCAACCGACGGATCACCGGCTTTCCGACTGATGCTCGATGCCGCCCCGCTCAGGGCAGCGCCGACGAGCGCGGGGATCAATGCACCACGAACGGCAGCTTCCCATCTCGGCATCCGGCCTCGACTCAGGTACGCGACGCCGATTGACGAACGCGGCACCCGAATCGGATCCGCGCCGGGCTGCACGGTGAGCAGAAGCGTGTCTCGGGTGAGATCGGTCGTCGTACCGATCACCGACTGCGTGCGTCCGCGTCCGAATCGCGAATGCGCTGGCGATACGAAATCGATGCGAATACGCGACTGCACTGGAGCGGTGTCTACGGCCTGCGCCGCGGCTCCACGTGTGCCGGCGAGGAGAAGCGCGGCGACGAGGCCGGCACGAGGAGTGAACCAGCTCTGATATTCGCGCGTCATAACGGCTCCTGATCGTTAGGTGTCTGTGCGTCTGGTGCCGCGCATTCTACGGTTCCGCAAAGGGACATTCTTGCACCAAACGGACATGACACTCGAGGATTGGAATCGACCCCGAGGCCACTGACCGCGGGACAGCCGTTTCGTTCAATCTTGTCCGGCGTGTGTTCGCGATTGTCGAGTCATGTCAAACACACATAGACCGACGATCGGCTGGATCGTAGCTGGATCGCTCTTGTTCGGATTCCTCCTCGCAGTCCTTCTCGTCGCTCTCCCGTTCGCGGGAGCCGAGGAGAACATCATCAGTGGTGTCGTGCTGCTCGCCTTCGCCGCGGGATGGGCGCTGCTTGCCCTTCTCTCGCGCTGGACCGATCAGCCTCAGAACTGGGCGATTGTTCCTGCCTGCGTCATGGCGACCTTTGGCGTTGGTCTTGTTGCATGGCCCAACGCAATCGTGCACGACGGCATTGGATGGGTGTGGCCCGTCGTACTGCTCTCGCTCGTCGTGTGGATGTTCACTCGCTCGCGTCGCGAGCTGCGCAGTGCGACGCGCTATTGGCTCCTGTATCCTCTGCTCGGTGCTCTCGCACTTGCGGGCGTCGGCGGCCTGTACGAGATCGCGCAGGAGACATCGGATCGCAGCGCCTTTCCGATGCCCGGGAAGCTGGTCGACGTCGGCGGCCATCGACTACACCTTCATTGCACGGGCTCCGGTAGCCCCACCGTCGTGCTCCTCCCCGGGGCGGGCGGGCTCTCGTCGTCGTGGGGTTGGATTGCGCCAGCCGTTGCCCGCGATTCGCGTGTCTGTGTGTACGACCTCGCTGGCCGCGGCTGGAGCGAGTCGGTGACACGCCCGCAGGATGGCGTCGCCCTCGCGGCCGACCTCCACAACCTGCTGGCGAACGCGAACGAGACAGGCCCGTACGTACTCGCCGGCCATTCATTCGGCGGTCTCTACGTGCTCAACTTCGCTGCACGTTATCCCGAGCAGGTTGCCGGTGTCGTGTTGCTCGACTCCACGCATCCGGACATGTTCACGAGGTTGCCGGCTTATCCAATGATTTGGGACGCCTTCCGTCGCGCATCCGCGGTGTTCCCGTCGCTGGCGCGATTAGGCGTCGGTCGCGTCGTCTATCGGTCCGACTTCGACAAGCTGCCGCTTCAATCCCGGCGCGAAGAGGTTGCCTTCTGGTCCACGGCCCGCATGGCGCGCAGCCAGCATGCCGAGTGGTTGGAGGCGCCAGTCGTTATGCGCCAGGCGCACGCATTGAAGACGCTGAGCCCGCGCCCGTTGATGGTCGTCACCGCCGGCCTCGAGGCGCAGGATGGTTGGGTGCCGCTCCAACGTGAGCTCGCGGCGTTGTCCGCCAACAGCCAGCAGCGCGTCGTGCCTAACGCCACCCACATGTCGCTCGTGAATGATGAACGCAACGCCTCCAACAGCACCGACGCGATCCGTGCCGTTATCCAGGCCGTCCGCCGCGGAACGCCGATCGCAATGCTGGCGGCGCGCTGAACCCTCGACTCGTCACTCTCGACCATGAGAACACTCTGATGCCATCAGCTACGCGCCTCATCGACGTCAGTCACACTGTCGAACACGGCATGATCACGTACAAAGGCTTCCCTGCCCCCATCATCTGCGATTGGCTGAGCCGCGAAGCATCTCGCGCTCGCTACGACGGAGCCGAGTTCCAGATCGGCAAGATCGAGATGATCGCCAATACCGGGACCTACGTCGATAGTCCCTTTCACCGATACGAGCACGGCAAGGACCTCTCGGAGCTCCCGCTCGAATCGGTTGCGGATCTCGACTGCGTCGTCGTGCGGATCGACCCGGTTGCTTCACCAGCGATCGACGAGATTCCCCTTGCACGGACGGACGTCGAGGGCCGTGCGGTTCTGTTGCATACGGGGTGGGACCGTCACTGGCGTACCGAAGCCTATTTCGACGGCGCCCCGCACCTCACCGAGCGCGCGGCGGAATGGCTCGCGCAGTCCGGCGCCACGTTGGTCGGCATCGACTCGATGAACATCGACAGCATCGCCGACGGCAAGCGCCCGGTGCATTCCATCCTCCTCGGCCGCGACATACCGATCGTGGAGCACATGCGTGGCCTGTCGCGAGTCCCCGACCGCGGTGGGAAGTTTTCCGCCGTCCCCGTGAAGGTCAAAGGGTTCGGTACCTTTCCCGTGCGCGCGTTCGTGTCAACGAGGTCGTAACCATCGACGTCACCGCCTTGCGATGTCGGCCACCCAGATATCGCTCTGCCGGTCCTCGATCGTGAAATAAAACTTCTGGCCATCGCTGGCGAACTCGAAGCGATTCGTCGCGCGCGCGGGGTCATCGAAGCGGGCGAGAAGTCGCGGAGCACCACCCGTTGTGGGCACGCTCCAGAATGATGCGCGGCCGCGCGCGTCATGACTCTTGAAGTAGAGCTCCCGTCCGCGCGCGTCGAAGATCGCCAACTCCGCGAACGGTTGACCAGCACCCGGCACATAGACATCGCGCTGGGTGCCTGAATCAGACGGGGCGATGGTGATGCGGCCATCCGTCGGCGAGACGAAGGCAATCGTACTCCCATCCGGAGACCACTCCGGCCGAACGCCATGTCCAGCTATGAAGTGCGGCCGGCCCCACTGTCCGCGACGGTCGCGGCGCATGACGAATACCTCGGCCGTGTTCATGTCGAAGAGGGTGACCGCATTCCCGTCTGGCGACCAATTGGCCATCGAGTACTCGCCGGGCGCTCGAGTGATTTGCTGCGCCGGACCACCCGCGAGCGGGAGCAGGAACATCTGTCGAGCTCCCGTCTGAAACGAGTGATAGAGGAGCTCACGACCGTTCGGCGAGAGGACGCCTCGGAATTCGTCCAATGGGTCTCTGGTGAGCCGCACCGCTTCACCGCCACCGACCGGCACTCGATAAATGGCGGAATTTCCGCTCAGGTCGGAGTCGTAGACGAGCCACCGGCCGTCTGGGGAGACGCGCACGCCCTCTACCGTTTGGTTCCCTGATGTCACCGGCACGGCGGACGCGAACGAGCCCGGCGGCTTTCGCGGGATCGGCATCGCCCACACGTTCGCGCTACTCGCATAGGCGGCGTAGACAATACGCGCCCCATCGGCCGAGAAGTCGATGGACTGCGCACCAATGCCCGTCGTTATGCGGACCGGCTCCTGGTTCGCCGGGGCAGGCGCGCGGACGTCGACCGCGTAGATGTCCCTCGGGCCCTGGCGGTTCGACACGTAGTAGAGCGTCTTTCCATCGCGTGACCACGCCGGACTCTGATACAATGAGCCGCTGTCGGTGACGGTCCGCGTTATGCCGCCAGCCGCCGGGATGAGGACGATTCGGCTCGGCGCGAGATTGCCGAACATCGGACCCAGGCCGGCGATCGTCCCGACGGTGACGTAGAACGAGTTGCCCGAGACGCAGGCGAGCAACGCTCCGTCGGGCGACCAGGTGCAGGAGTGCAGGTCGGGTCCGGTCGCGATGAGCCTAACGATGCCGGATGTCAGCTTCCGTCCAAGGAGGGAGTCGCTGCGCACGTACGCGATCTCACGTCCGTCGGTCGACCAGGTCGCCGACGTGACGATGGCGCCGGGCCGGCTGGGGACCACGACCTCCGCCGCTCCGCCTAACGCCGGCGCCACGTAGACGCCACCGCGGGAAAGGTACGAGATGCGGCGACCATCCGGAGACCAACGTGGGAACCACTCGTTCGCCACGGTATCTGTCGTCAGGCGAATCGCCCGTCCGCCGGCAATTGGCCGGACGGCAATGCGCATCTGCAGCGAATGGCCAGCGGCGTACGCGATGTAGCGGCCGTCCGGAGAGACAGCGGGCTGCACCTCGAGGCCAGGATCGGAGGTGATCTGACTTTCCCTGCCGAGGAGAAGCGGCTGGCGCTCGCGGCTCATGCGTGATCGTACCACGACCCCGACGGCAGCCAGCAG
>JAJKIR010000146.1 GCA_021154325.1 Gemmatimonas sp. | reverse complement strand
TGGGCACCAGGCTCGGCGCGATTTCAATTCAGCGGTGGTATCGGCGCGCAGCTGCGTACGAGTGCCTCGACCCGAACGGTCTACGGGGCCCGTCTCAACATTCCGGTCATCGGCGCGACGAGCAGCTTTGGGGTGAGCCTGTTCGCCGGATACGGAGCCATCACTGGCGGTGGCGCGATGGACAGTTCGGTTACGAAAGCACTGATCCCTGTCGGTGCGACAGCCAGCTATCGCCACGTCATCGGTAGCAATCACGGCGTCTCCATCTACGGATCGCCCGTATTCGAGTCCGTGACGCGTGGCGGCGGTGGGTCCACCGCGAGCGTCTTCCGCGGCGCGATCGCCTTGGACCTGGGGATTACCTCGGCTATCGGCCTGACACTCGGGCTGGAGCTCGGCGGGAAACAAACGGAGGGATCCGGTAAGCCCTCAGGCACAGCATTCGGAGCGGCGCTATCTTACGCGATCGGCGCGCGACGGTAGATGGCGTGTTACTTGCCCCGATGGTAGTTGCGAGCGCAGCGATGCATCGCCTTACCCTCGAGCTGGAAGCCAATGCAGGACACGGATTTGCCGCCGATTCTGGTGGTCGATGATAACCACGACAACGCCGAGATCATTCGCCAGTATCTCGAAATTCGCGGTTATCCGATAACGGTCGCGCACAATGGCGACGAAGCGCTGGCCCTGTTCGAGACGGTGCGGCCGGCGCTGGTGCTGCTCGACGTCATGATGCCTGGTCGCGATGGCTGGGAAGTGTGTCGAATCATGAGGCAGCACCCGACGCTGGGAAAAAGCGTGCGAATCGTGATGGTCACCGCGTTAGGCGAATGGGAAGACAAGCGCGAAGCGCTACAGCTGGGCGCGGATGACTACGTCGAGAAGCCGTTCGATCTGCCGACGCTCGCGACGACGGTGCAGCGAAATCTGGCGATGCGCAGTGCAATGGCATCGTGACGCCGCGGTAGAGGCGGAATGAGCGATTTCGTCCTCCTCACCGACAGCGACGATCCATCGATCTCGGCCGCGGTCGGCCAGCTCGAATCCTGGAGCGTACAGCGCGTCGACGGCTCACAGCTCACGGCACCGATTGACGACCCAAGTGTTCGCGCGGTCCTTGTCGTCACCACGGATCCGACCCAGCTGCGCGCGGCGACCGAGCGCGCGCACGCGAGCGGCATTCCGGTCATCATCGGCTGCGTCGACGACACGGCGCGCCGACGCGCCGTGGAGCTGCGCGCGGAGGAGTGGTACCGGATTCCCGCGACGGCGGACGAGATCTCGGCACGCATTCATTCGGCAGTGAGCCGCGGCGCCACGATCGGGGCGGCGATGACCGATCGCGTGGAGCGCGTCGAGTACGAGGAGATGCTGCACGACGCGATGACCGGTCTGCCGACGCTGCCCGTGATGATCGAACGCTCACGGGCCCTTTTCAAGGAGCGCGGCGAGCTCGTCGTCCTGTACCTCAACTTCGTGCGCTACTCGAAGATCGAGGAGATTTACGGCTGGGAGAAGCTGGACGCGGTGCTCGAGACGACGTCCGCGGCGGTGCGCGAATTCCTCGATGATACCGCGGGTCCGAGCAATTCGCGGCTGATGGTCAGCTTCACGAACGACGACGATTTCATCTTCTTTCACGTGCCGGCGGCGGGCGTGGCGGCAGCGACGGATAGCGAGATCACCGACATGGTGGCCCGGCTACAGCGACACGTGGCCGGCCGCATCGAGGCACAGCACGGCGATGACATCGCCGCGCTGTTCGACATCTACGTCGGGCGCTCGCACGTTTACTACAATCCCAAGGTTCGTCTCGAGCGGCTGATCTACCGCGGAATTCGCGAAGCGGCAAAGGCGGCGCGGAGCATCGAGGAACGCGACCGGGCACGTCGGGTCGCGGATCTCCGGGCGAGCCTGCGCGAGCGCGGAGTGTACATCGACTATCACCCCATCGTCGTCACGGAGTCCCAGGAGATTTACGGCTACGAGGCGCTCGCGCGCGGCGTGATGCGCAGCCTGCGCTCACCAGAGGTGATGTTCGACGTTGCGGCCGAGGCGGATCTGGTCTGGGAGCTGAGCCGGCTCTGTCGCAGTCGAGCGATCGAGGGGATGGATACTCGTCTGCAGCCGGGCGAGCTGTTGTTTCTGAATGTGGATCCGCACGACTTCAGTGATCCCGCATTCAATGAGCACGAGGTCAAGTATCCCGAACGCGTCGTCATCGAGATCACGGAACGGACGGCGATCAAGGACTATCCAAAGTTCCGCGAGCGGTTACGTGCGTTTCGCGAAGCGGGATTCCGCTTTGCCGTCGATGATGCCGGAAGCGGGTACGCCGGGCTGGGCTCGATCGCGAATCTCGAGCCGGATTACATCAAGCTCGACATCTCACTCATCAACGGCATCGATACGAACTTCATCAAGCAGAATCTCGTCGAGACGATGGTGAAGTTCGCGAACGATCACGGCGCGATGGTGATCGCCGAGGGCGTGGAGCGGGCGGAAGAGTTCAAGGCTGTGAAGGAGCTGGGCGTCCACCTCGTGCAGGGCTTCTTCCTCCACCGCCCGTCGCGGGCGCCGGCAGCCGCGGTCACCGCGGCTCGTAGTTAGGCACTCCAAGCAGCGCTTCGACGACAGCCAGTGAGCGCTCGGCGGCGCCCAGTCCATCGCGAACCGTAGCCAGGGCATGCTCGCCCGCCGCGATGCGCGAGACGGAATCGGTCGACCAGCGCGTGAGAGCGGCGGCGAGTGTGGACATGTCCATCCCCGATTGCGCGCCGCCGCGCTCGATGAGCAAGCCGGCATCGCGGCTCATGGCGTGACGCGGCCCGAAGAGGACCGGCGCGCCGAACGCGGCCGGCTCGAGAACGGAGTGCAATCCCGCGTCGTGGAATCCGCCGCCGACGAAGGCGATGTCCGCCAGGGCGTAGAGATCGCCGAGGACGCCGACGCGATCGACGAGAATGATTTCCGTATCGCCGTTCGCTGCCGCGAGACGATCGAGCCGCAGCCCCTCGCGGTTGGCCCACCGCTCGATGGGATCGAGGTGAGCGGCCGTCGGTTCGTGCGGCGCGATGATCAGCCGCGCATCAGCAATGCCGCGGCGCGCGGCGACGAAGGCGGGCAACAGCGCTGCTTCGTCCGCGGGCCAGGTTGAGCCGGCGACGATCGTCAGGCGCGGACTTCTGAGTTGCGCGAGCAATGCGCCTTCCCGGTCGACGTTCCGGGCGCGCGCCCAGACCTGGTCGTACCGTGTGTCGCCCGTAACCGTTATCACATCGGGGCGTACGCCGAGAGCCACCAGGCGGCCGGCGTCGCTGTCGTCGATCGCGCCGACGCGGTCGAGCGCTGCGTAGGCATCTCGAAGGAGGGCGCCAGCAAGCCGTGATCGGCGCGACGAGCCGGAGGCGAGCGTCGCGCTCACCAGGCCAAGCCGGACACCTAACGAGTGGGCGGCGGCGGTGAGCGTCGGCCAGACATCGAGCTTCGAGAACACGATAGCCGTGGGCCGCAGCGCGTCGAGCGCGGCGCGCGCATTGCCTTCGCTATCGAACGGCAAGTAGTCGTGGAAATCGACATCGAGCGACCGGGCAAACAACTCCGCGCTCGGTGAAAAGTGCGTGTAGGCGAGCTGAATCTCAGGATGCCGCCGACGCACGAGCTCGAGCACGGGCCTTGCCTGCAGTCCCTCACCGACCGACGGCGCGTGCATCCAGAGGAGGGGACGCAAGGGATCGCGCTGCGACTCGCCCCAAGCGCGGTACCGGTCACGAATACCGCGACGCGCGCGCAGCGCCCGAACGACCTTCGAATCAGTTGCCGGCGCAAGGCGCGAGAGCGCTGTGCCAATGCCGGCGAGACGGGCGGCCCCCTCGTAGCCGAGGCGGAGCGCGGCGTGCACGCGAAGGGCGACGAACCCGTTAGGCGATGCGGCCGCTCACTTCGGGTGGGCGCCCTTGGCGAGCTGCGCCTCCACGACCTGTCGGAAGAACGAGTACGGTTGAAAGCCGGAGAGCTGCTGATCGCCGACGAAAAACGTGGGCGTCGACTTCACGCCGGCAGTGCGGCTGCGCTCGTAATCGGCTTCGATGAGCGGGCGCGTGAGGTGCTTCGCGACGCAGTTTCGCCAGGCAGGCATCGAGACGCCGATGTGCGCGGCGGTGGAGTCGAACATGGGGAGTGCACTGGGCAGCGATTCCCAGCGCTCCTGTGAGGTGAAGAGCGAGTCGTGCATCGGCCAGAACTTGTCCTGCACCGAGGCGCACATCGCGGCCTCGGCGGCGGGCATCGCGTTCTGATGCTGGCTCAGCGGGTAATTGAGATAGGCGAGCCGCGCCTTGCCCGCGTCGACGTAGTTCTTGACGAGGCCTCCGTACGTCGAGTCGTGCCACATCTTGCAGAACGGACACTGGAAATCGCTCGCCTCGATGATCCAGAGGCCGGCACGATCGCTACCGCGAATTCGCCCGCGGTCCGCCCGCTCGCTGATGGAGTCGGTCGGCATCGTCGCGGGCGAGTGCGCGGCCGTGGCCGTGGCCGGCGTTGCCGAGGTCGCTGCGGTCGAGCTTGTTGAGTCACGACGTGCCGCGTCGGCGCCTTTACAGCCGAAGACTGCGGCGAGTGAAAGAGCGGCGAAGACTCTGACGGACACGAACATGAGCGTGTTTGAATAGAGGGAGACGTCACGGGTGGGCCGCGTGCGGCTGAAAGCTAATGTCCATTGCCCAACCGCGAACAGAGTGCGAGGCCGGGGGGACGGTCGGCGAGAGGAAGGGATTCTTAGAGCAGTTAAGCCGCGATTTTGCCGCAAGTTCGCCAATGACGACGAGGCGGAATGAGTGTGCGGCGGCCGCAGGTATGAGGCACAGAACGTGCTCTACCCGAATCCGGCGTGCGGCCGCCCGAAGCGGCTGCAGCACGAGGCAACGCGACTATGCCGGGCGGAGACGAGTGGCGAAGTGGGCGGCATCGCAAATCTCGCATAACTGCTCGCTTTAGCGCGGCGATCTCGCGAGTCGCATGGAACCCGAGCCACAGAGAGAAGAGCGGCATGAAGCGAGAAGCGCTGATGACGCTGATAGCGCTGGGAATGGCCCTTCCAGCACTCGGCGCACAGGATACGACGAGAGCCCAACGGCCCGTCGGTACTGACACAACGCGGCGAATGACGACGGCAATGCCGGCGGGGACTCCGCTCGAGCAGCTCGTCGCCGAAGAAGCACAGCGACGCGCGAACATCGCGCGTGTGTTGCTGCTGACGAATGCGCAGGTGGCGGTGCAGCAGGAGGCGCTGCGCAACCTGAGCGATCAGCTCTACATCAGCGAGCAGCTGGTCGGTGCCACGCATGGGCAGCTGAAGCTGGCCGCCGAGGCGCTCGACAAGCAGCCGAGCACGATGCTCGCGGTGCTGTTCGCGGCGGATTCATCGGCTGCGTCTCAGATCGGCGGTCTCGCACTGTCGATCGACGGGGCGAGCACGATGACCCTTTCGATGTCGGATACCGCGCGTACCGCATTCCGGGTCGGCGCGGCCGACGAGTTGTTCCGCGGCGCGGTGCTCCCGACACCGCACACGATCGTGCTGACGACGACGGTAAATGGTCAGCCGCAGCAGCTCGTGGCGCGGGTGCGCGCGCTCGGCGATGCCGTGACGTACGTGCAGTTCGCCATCCAGGAGGGCAAGCTGGTACAGACCGCCTGGGCAAGTCGCACGTCAAACCCATTCTGAGCGCACGGCGGAGGTCTTCATTATGAGAGGATTGAGCCTCGCTGCCCTCGCGCTCGTCGCGCTGCCATTGCAGGCGCAACAGAGTCCGACGGCGACGAGCACGACGCGAATGACCCTGGCGGATACGTCGCTGACGCCGCCGATCGATCCCGCGCGCGCCCTCGAGGCAGAGGTGCGTGTCGCGTTGAACGATCTCCTGGCGAACCGCACGGTGTCGGCGCTGCAACGATTGCAGTGGCTCGCATCGCTGCCCGCGACGCCGTCGCCCACAGGGTCGAGCACGGAAACGCTGCGCGGACGCGGGGACATGCTATTCCTCCTTGCCCAGGCGCAGTACCGGTTAGGCATGGACAGCGCGTTCCGGTCCAACGCGCAGGCGGTGCTGAGCAGCGGGCCGGCTCGTTATGCGCCGCTCCTCAACTCCCAATTGTTGCTGAGCGCGTATCGCACTGGCGACTTCGCGCGCGTTTCGTCGCTCGTCCAGGGCGGAACCGCGGATCAATCACGCGGCCTCGCGGCGCTCGTTGCTGGTCTCGCAGCCTATCAGCTGCGCAACTATCCCACGGCGGCGACGAAGTTCGCCGCGGCGAAGGCGGCTGGCGCACCCTACGCGCAGTACGCGGACTACATGGATGTGCTGACGTCGCTGCGTACGGATACGACGCAGACGACTTCGGCGCTCGCCCGCCTCGAGGCATTGGCGCAGACGGCTACCGGAACCTTCGCGGATCAGGTCCGTCTTACAGCGGCGCAGCTGGCGTACGAGACGAACGCATACGATCGCGCGATCACTTTCGCGAACGCCGTGACGCCTAACGGCGGACTGGCGCCGCTGGCGCTGCTCACGAAGGCATGGGCGCAGTACAAGAACAAGGATGTCGCGGGAGCCGGTCAGAGCTTCGCGGCCTTCGCCGACCAGTACCCGCTCCTGCCGCAGCGCGATGAAGCACGGTTGATGGCCGCGCAGTCGCTGCTCCAGCTCGGCCAGACGGACGAAGCGGGCCGGCTCTTCCGGATGGTCTCGGATTCCGGACGCGCCGAGTCGCAGCGGCTCGACAACAAGTCGACGGACGCGGTGATGAACCTCGCGCGTTCATTGGTCCGGGCGCGTGCAGCCGGATTGCTGTTCGCGAACGATCCCGAGATGGGAAAGACGATCGCGCTGGAAGAGACCGCCGGTGCAGATCCGCAAGTGCTCGCCTCGGTTATGACGGGGACCACGCCGTCGTTGCCGCAGGTCGAGGTGGCCCGGATCATCTCCCTGAATGACTTGATGCAGCGCTATGGCACGGTCGGCGACTCGGCGGGGATGATTTTGTCGAAGCGCGTGCTGTTCGCGCCGGCCTCGGCCAATGCGGCGCCCACCATGTTCGCGCAGCGAGCCGAGGCGGTGATGGCGGCGGATCTCGACGCGGCGATCACCTCGCAGCGGCTGCGGCTCGCGAGCCGGAATGCAACGCTGCGGTTGATGCAGATTCGCGGGCTCCAGCAGGCGATGCAGGGGCGCGGCGATACGGTGGCGAAGCTCGTGGCGCGGGTCGACACGACGGACACGAGGTTGCGCGGGCTGCTCGCCAGCATCGATTCGACGGAAAGCCATCTCCGCGGCTCCCTGGTGACACAGGTGCGGAACGTTCAGGGTGGACCTGCGTATGTCCTGTCGGTGCGAGCCGACAGCCTGCGCCAGCGCGGCCTGATTCCGCCGGGGCTGGATGTCGAAGCGCTGGTTGGGGCACGCACCGATTCATTGTTGAACGCGCTGCCGCTGTTCCTCCTCCGTGATTCTGTTCGCATTCGCCTGACGAAGGTGAGACAGGAGCTGGCGGACTCGCGGACGGCGATCGAGCAGTCGGATCGATTGTTCGCGGCTGCGCAGACGGGACAGCTGACAGACACGAGCGCTTCGCTCACGCGCCTTCGCAGTCAGCAAGCAGCGGCACAATCCCGCCGCTCCGAAGCCGAAGCCGGCCTGATCGCTGCCGTAAGCACGGAGCTGTCGGCACGCGCGACGGATCTGCTCGCGCTTCTGCAGCACGATCTGCAGGCGGCGGAGTTCGGTACGGCGACGGCGGCGTTCTTCAATGCCATCGATCAGGGTCGGCCGGCGGGTGCTGGTACGACCACGGGCACATCGGGTACGAGCGGCAGTAGCGCCGGCCTAACGGCACCACCGGGCGCGAACGGCGGCTCGATCTCGGGCTCGAACGCGAACGCACAGTCCGGAGCGGCGGCGAGCAAGGGATCGCCTGCTGCGCGCGCCGGTACACCTCCCACGCAGAAGAAGTAAACGATGACTCGGATCATCAGATTGCTCATAGCGGCGACAGTCGCACTGCCGGTAGCGCTTTCGGCGCAGACACCGGCGCTGACAGTCGCCAATTCCACCCGAGCGACCGCAGCCGCGCCGGTGCCGCTCGACTCGGCTATCAACCGTCTTCAGGACTTTCTCAACCGCTATCCGTCGAGCCCGTTGCGGCCGAACGCGCTGCTGCAGCTCGGAGAGCTACTCGTCAGGCAGGCGGATACTGTATTCGCGCAGGGCCAGCGTACGGCGGGTGTAGCGACGGGTACTGACAGCACGCGCGCGGCGACCCCGCCCGCGCCCGCAGCGCGGCCGTCGACCGCGACGGCCACGACGACTACGAGCGCGGCGGCGAGCGGCGCTCCGATCGCGCCGGACTACTCCGCGGCGATCGCGCGGTACGAGGAGCTCGTCAACAGGTATCCGAATTTCGAGCAGATCGACGCGGCAACGTACACGCTCGGGACGCTATACGCGTCGGCGCAACGGTGGGCCGATGCCGCGCGGATGTTCGAGCGCGTGTCGGGGATGACCAACTCGCGCTTCCGCAGCGAAGCATTCTTCCGACTCGGCGACGCGCGGTTCGAAGTGGCGTCGCGGCAGCGAGGCGAGCCGCGCCGCACTGGTTTCGCCGCGGCGGCGACCGCATACGAGCAGGCTGTTGCGTCCACGCAGGCGCCGAGCGACATCTACTTCCTCGCGCTGTACAAGCTCGGCTGGTCGTACTACAACCAGGCGAATCAGGTCAATCAGGCGGACTATCAGAAAGCCGTCGACGTGTTCAGCCGACTGGTCGACGCGTACGACAAGCTCACTCCGGAGCAGCAATCGCGACTCGGACTCCGCGGCGAAGCGATCGAGTACATGGCGGTTGCGTTCACGCAGGTGGGCGGCGCGCAGGCAGCAAGCCGCTACTTCCAGAGCCGCGGTGGCGCGCCCTATCAGCTCGCGTTGATGCGGCGCGTGGCGCAGACGTTCCGCGATCAGGGCAACTTCCCGGAAGCGATCAACGCGTACCAGATGGTGCTGTCGCAGTCGCCGACGGATTCCAGCGCGCTGACGGCCGCGCGCGAGATCGCAGACATCTATCAGAACCGGCTGCTCGAGCGTGACTCGGCGCAGGCGGCTCGAATGCGCCTGGCAGACATTCTCGCGCCAGGCAGCGCATGGGCCCAGGCGAATCCGCAGCTCGCGGACACCGCGGCGAAGCTGCGGGAGTCGGCGCTTCGGGAGAGCGGCCAGTATCTGCTCGCGGCGGCACAGGCGGGTAATCGGGCTCGATTCGGCGAGGCGGCGCAGATCTACCAGCGGTATCTCACCGACTTCCCGAAGAGCGACAGCGCGCAGATGGTGAATCGGTATCTCGGTGAGTCGCTGCTCGGCGCGGGCGACTACACGCGCGCCGGCTCGGAGTTCTCACGGGCCGCGTTCGCCTACGGCAACGCGAATCAGCAGCTGGCGCAGGAAGCCGGGCGCAACGCGATCGTCGCGTTCGACTCGGCGCTCGTGCACAACAAGAGCGATCGTGGCGCCCAGGATTCGCTGTTCGCGGTTGTGGATCGATACGTCGCCGCGTTCCCGCAGACGGACGTCGCAAAGAAGGCATTGATCGAGAAGGGCCGGCGCGCGTCGGAGACGCAGCGCTGGGACGCGATGGAGCAGGCGTTCCGCACGTACGCTACGACGTACCCGAACGATCCATACACGCCGACCGCGCAGCGGCTGATCGGCGACGCGATGTACCGCGGTGGCCAGTACGCCCAGGCGCAGACGCAGTGGGAGCAGGCGCAGCAGGTCGCGCTGTCGAGTGGTCAGACGCGGCTCGCCGATTCGATTCGGGCCATCCGTGAGACGGCCGCGGGCAGCTACGCCGACTCGCTCATCAAGCGGGGCCAGTACGGCGAGGCGGCGCAGCAGGTGTACGTGGCGTACGCAAAGGCGAACCCGCAGAACGCGAAGGCGCCGGACGCGCTCCGCAACGCCATCGAGACGTACATGCTCGCGGACAGCGTGGCACGGGGCAAGAACGACGAGGCGGCGTCTCGCGATGCGCGGCAGCACGCCATCGAGCTCTCGGCGCAGCTCGCGCAGCAGTACCCGAATTACAAGTATCGGCTCCAGTATCAGACGCTGCGGGCGCGCCTGCTCGCGGACCTCGGCCAGCGCGAGCAGTCGGTGCAGGCCTATCAGGAGCTGATCCAGCAGAACGCGAACTGGAGCGGCCGCGGCGACGCGATGGTGCGGGTGGCGGTGATGCTCGATTCGTTAGGCAGAAAGAAAGAGGCGGCGGCGGCGTACGAGCAGTTCGCCAACGCCTACCCGAAGGACAAGCGAGCCGCCGACGCGCTGTGGAACGCGGCGTTGACGTACGGCGAAGCATCCGACCCGGCGGCGTCCGCGCGGACGTACGCGTTGTTCGCGCAGCGTTATCCGCGCGACGATCGCGCAGCGCAGGCGAAGCAGCAGCAGATCGCGCAGCTGCAGACGTCCGGCGACACGGCGGCGGCGAACCGGGCGTTGATAACCGCGTGCGCGCGACCGGGCGAGGCGCTGCAGGCCGAGTGTTCGTCACGGGTGGCGGAGCGGTCGTTCCAGCAAGGTGTGGGGACGTTCGGCGAGTATCAGCCGTTGAAGCTCGTGATCTCGTCGAAGGGGCAGCTGACGGCGGCCGGCGTGACGCGCGCGTCGCGGCAGAAGCAGGCGCTCCTGCGGCAGCTCACGAGCGAGTTCGCGAACGCCATCAAGTCGGGCGTGCCGCAGTACATGGCGGCGTCGAGCTACTACGTCGGCCTCGCGCAGTGGGAGTACGGCAACTTCCTGAAGAACGTCCAGCTGCCGTCTGGTTTAACGGATGCTGAACAGACACAGGCGCAGCAGGGCGCGGCGCAGCAGGCGGAACAGTACTACGCCGCGGCGAAGCAGGTCTGGCAGGAGCTCGTGCAGCGCGCGGAATCGACGCCGGCGATCGGAAACGATGCGGCGGCGCGGCCGTGGATCGATCGGGCGCGGAACGCAGTGCAGGGTAACGTTGACGCGGCGCCGCCAAGCGTCGTGACCGGAGGTCGCTGATGGCGACGGAGACGAGCAGCATGAGAGGAATTCGAAGCGGGCGCGCAGCGGCGTGCAGTGCCTTCGCTGTGCTACTCGCGGCCGCTCTCGCGGTGGACAGCTCGGTCGCGGCCGCGCAGCGGACGCCGCGGCGTCAGGCACCAATCGAGATTCGGGGTACGGTGCCGACGCCCCAGGTCGTGACGGTTCGACCGCGCGAGGTGCCCGCGTACAGCCGGCAGGTCCTGGTGCCGCGCTTCTACGATCACGACTTCTGGCCCGAGATCCAGGAAGGCTACGCGATCATGTCGGGTCGGATGATGACGCCGGGCGATTCGTTGCTGCTGGCGGCTGACAGCGTGGGGACGCCGGATCTCTTCCGGCTGCCGGCGGTGTCGCCGCTGACGCCACTCCGCGCGCAGTTCGCCAGGCTTCACAGGCAGTACGGGTGGTGTGCTCCGCATTGGTGGTGTCCGTCGCATAGCGTGCGGGTGCGCGTGCCGGCGGATTCGTCGGCGCTCTTCCCACCGCGCCTTCCGCCACAGCCAATGGCGGCCGCGCCCGGGAACAATCCGACGAACGCATCGACAGCGTTGCCGCAGGTGCAGCAGCGGTGGTGCGCGACGCACTGGTGGTGTCCGCCGGGTGGCATCGTGACGACTCCGCCGGCGACGACGCCAGCGGGGACTCCACCGGCGGCATCGGA
>JAJKIR010000145.1 GCA_021154325.1 Gemmatimonas sp. | reverse complement strand
CTGCTCCAGTACTACGAGCAGGCGTTCGAGAAGACGCATCCGGCGGTCGATGTTCAGTGGGTGGACATGGGCTCGCAGGATGTGCTCGACCGGTTGCGGTCCGAGCGCGCCAACCCGCAGGCCGACATCTGGTTCGGTGCGCCCTCGGAGACGTTCGCGCGCGCCGCAAATGAAGGCCTCCTCGCGCCCTATCGGCCATCGTGGGCGGCGCAGATGCCCAGCGAGGCGCACGACGCCAAGGATCTCTGGTATGGCACGTATCTCACTCCGGAAGTCATCGCGTACAACTCGGAGATCGTGACCGGCGCGGAGGCACCAAAAGACTGGGATGACGTTCTCGATCCGAAATGGAAGGGGAAGATCATCATCCGCGATCCAATCCCCAGTGGTTCGATGCGCGCGATCTTCGGCGCGATCATCATTCGGGAGCTCAAACGCACGGGATCGACCGCGGCGGGCTTCGCCTGGCTGCGGCGGCTCGACGCGAACACGAAGGAGTACGTCATCAGCCCGACAATGCTCTACCAGAAGCTCGGGCAGCGGGAGGGAGTCCTGAGCCTGTACGACATGCCCGACATCGAGACGCTTCGCCAAACGACGAAGTACCCGATCGCCTCGCGCATTCCGTCTTCCGGAACGCCGCTGCTTGTCGAGGGGATCGCGATCGTACGTGGGACGCGCCACGCCGACGCGGCAAAGGAGTTTTACGAGTTCGTAACCACACCGCAGGCGCTACAGACCGCGGCCCAGCGATTCGTGCGCATGCCGGCGCGTGCTGACGTTCCGGACGACTCGCTTCCGCAGTGGATTCGCGACGCTCGGACGCAGATCAAGCCGATGGCCCTCGACCGGCAGCTGCTCGCAGACAGCCTCGACAGCTGGATGAAGTACTGGGACGCGCACGTGCGCAACTGCTGCCGAGCGCGGTGACGCTCGCGATCCACAATCTGACCCGTCATTTCGCCGGCGCCGATCACGCCGCCGTCGACGACGTTTCATTCACGGTAGGCGCGAATGAGGTGCTCGCTCTCGTCGGCGCGTCGGGTTCGGGGAAGACGACGACGCTCCGGATGATCGCCGGCTACGAGCAGCCTGACGCGGGGCGCATCGTGCTCGACGATCCGCGTGGCGCATCGCGCGAGATCACCGGCGAGCCCCCGCAGCGGCGCGGTTTCGGTATGGTCTTCCAGCACTACGCGCTCTTCCCGCACATGAGCGTGGCGGAGAATGTCGCGTTCGGCCTCGAGGCGCGTGGCGTCGCGAAGCGCGAGCGGCTCGACCGCGCTCGTCAGGCACTCGGCCGGGTCGGTCTCGACGACGCGGGCGCGCGGCCGATCCAGTCACTCTCGGGCGGCGAGCAGCAGCGCGTCGCGCTCGCGAGGGCGATCATCATCGATCCACCGGTGCTGCTGCTCGACGAGCCGCTCTCGAATCTCGATCCGGCACGTCGGCAGGAGACGCGTGAATGGCTGCGGCTCAAGCTGCACGAGCTGGGATCCATCGCGATCTTGGTGACGCACGATCAGGAAGACGCGTTCGCGATCGCGGACCGGATGGCGGTGATGCATCAGGGCAGGCTGCTCCAGATCGGTACGCCCGACGAGCTGTATCACCGGCCAACGAGCGTGCGCGTGGCGGAGTTCGTCGGCCGATCGACGCTCGTCGGCGCGCGGCGTGACGGCGACCGAGCCGGGATCGAGCTCGGCGGAGTGACACAGTACGCGCCCGTGGCGTCGACGGCGGGCAATGGCTCGGCGGCAGACCGCCTAACGGCTGTCATCCGTCCCGAGATGCTCGCCCTCGCGGCGCCGAACGCGCCGGAGAGCTGGCGCGGCCGAGTGGAAGCACGCCGCTACGCCGGCGCACATTACGTCTATCGAGTTCGCGTGCCGGCATCCGCGGGCGGCTCGGACGCGGTCGCGTTCGAGATCGCCTGCGACCAGGGGAGTTACGTCGAGGGTAGCGAGGTCGGCGTCAAGCTCCTCGGCAGGCCCATCGCGCTGCTCGCGTCATGAGACGCCGCTTCGTCGTCGCGACGCTGATCGTCCTCGTGCTCCTGGCGTGGAGCGTCGTCCTGCCTAACGTCTCCGTGATCCTTGGCAGCTTCGATCGTGGCCTGGAGGATTGGCGCGCGTTCGCGGCGAGTCCGGCCGACCGTGAGGCGCTCTGGAGCACGCTCGTGATCTCGGTTGGCTCTGTCGTCGCGGCGCTGGCGGTGGGGCTCCCGCTCGCATTCCTCCTCGGCCGCTTCGATTTCCGCGGACGGCGGGCGCTGAGCGCGGTGGCGACGCTCCCCGCGGCGCTGCCGCCGCTCGTGGGCGTCATCGCCTTTCTCTTTCTCTACGGCGAGAGCGGCGTCGTGACGCGGCTCGTGCAGCGGGCGCTTCACCTCGATCACGCGCCGTGGTCTCTGACCGGGCTGTCGGCGATCATCTTCGTTCACGCGTACACGATGTATGTGTACGTCTTTCTCTTCGTCGCGGCTGGCCTCGATCGGTACGACACGACGCTCGACGAAGCTGCGGCCGGATTGGGCGCTTCGCGCGGCCACACGCTCAGGCGAATCACGCTGCCGCTCCTCACACCGTCGATCGCGGGCGCGATGCTCCTCGTCTTCATGAGCTCACTCGGCTCGTTCAGCGCGCCGTACATCTTCGGCGGCGGACAGCGCGTGCTCGCGACGCAGATCCTCGTCTCGAAGCTCAATGGGTCGATGGGGCTCGCGTACGTGGAGACGACGGTGCTCGCGCTCGCCGCGGTCGCGGCGCTCCTTGCGCTCCGCTGGCTCGAGCGGCGGCGCCGTTATGCGCTCAGCGGCAAAGGGAAGGGAACCCGAGTTGTCGTGAGATCTCGCACCGCGCGCGTGATCGCGCCCATCGTAGCCGTCGTCGTCGTGACATTCCTCGTGCTGCCACACGCCATGGTGGTGCTCGTGTCTTTCGCCCGCGACGGCGCCTGGACGACGCAGATCCTTCCGCCCGAGTACACGCTCGACAATTTCCGACGTCTCGCGAGCGACCCCGAGCTCTGGCGGCCGATCACCAACAGTGTCTGGATGTCGGCAATCGCGACGGTCGCGAACGTCGTCGTCTGTTTCATCGCCGCGTATCTCATCGTGCTCACGCGAGCACCCGGTCGCCGGCTGCTGCAGCTGCTCGTGGTGCTGCCATGGGCCATCCCAGCGACGGCGATCGCGCTCGGTCTGGCCGCGACCTTCGACGTCAATCAGCCGTGGACAGGACGCGTCTTGCTCGTGGGGACATTCTGGATCCTGCCGCTCGCGTATTTCGTCCGCAACGTTCCCGTGTTTACGAGCGCCGTCGAAGGCTCGCTTCGACAGATGGATGCGTCGCTCGAGGACGCGGCGCGAGGCCTCGGCGCGTCGTGGCTGCTCGCGATGCGTCGCATCGTGATTCCGGCCGCGCGCCCGGGGTTGGTTGCGGGCACCATGCTCGCGGCGATCGCCGCCGTCGGCGAGTTCGTGGCGAGCGTCGTGTTGTACACACACTCCAATCGCCCGATCTCGATTGAGATTCTCGCGCAGCTGCGGAACCTGTCCTTCGGCACCGCCGCGGCGTACTCCGTACTCCTCATCGCGCTCGTGCTCGCCATCACGTTAGGCGCGCGGCTCGCCGAGGGCCGAGTCGAGCGGATCTGATGCGAGTCATCGCTCCATGACCAGTGTGGCGCAGCAAAGCGTGACACCCGCGGCGGGGGGAGTCCAATTTCCGAGAGTGCTCATCATCGGCGCTGGCTTCGGTGGACTCTACGCCGCCCGTGTATTTCGCGACACGCTCACCCAGGTGACGGTCGTCGATCGATCCAATCATCACACGTTCCAGCCGTTGCTCTACCAGGTGGCGACGGCGGTGCTCGCGCCATCCGACATCGCGGCACCCATTCGATGGCTCCTCCGGAAGCAGCCGAATACGGAAGTGCTCATGGGCGAGGTCGAGCGCGTCGATCCGGATCGTCGCGTCGCCATTCTCGACAACGGAACCGAGCTGCCGTACGACTATCTCATCCTCGCCGCGGGCGCGCGTCACTCCTATTTCGCGCATCCGGAATGGGAGGCAGTGGCGCCGGGTCTCAAGAGCATCGACGACGCGATCGAGATCCGCCGCCGTTTTCTCAAAGCATTCGAGGACGCGGAGCGCGAGAGCGACCCTGCCGCGCGTGAGGCACTCCTCACCTTCGTCATCATCGGCGGTGGGCCGACGGGTGTCGAGCTCGCGGGAATGCTGCCGACGATCGCGCGTCACACGCTGCGCGGTGATTTTCGGCGCATCGACACGGCCTCCGCGCGCGTCATTCTCCTCGAGGGTGGGCCGCGGATTCTGCCGACCTTTCCCGAGGATCTCGCCGCACACGCCGAGCGTGATCTTCGGGAGCTCGGCGTCGATGTGCGCACGCGCTCGATGGTCACCTCGGTCGAGCCGAATGCGGTTTGTGTCGGTGACGAGCGCATCGTTGCGCGCACCGTGCTCTGGGCGGCGGGAAACACGGCGTCGCCGCTTGGCCGTTTGCTCGGCCCCAGCGTCCCCGTCGATCGCGCCGGACGTGTGATCGTGAACTCCGACCTCAGTGTCCCGGATCGTCCCGAGATATTCGTCGTCGGTGATCTCGCAGTGATGTCCACCGACGGGAAGCCCGTTCCCGGCGTGGCCCAGGGAGCCATACAGAGCGGGCGCGCGGCCGCGCGCAACGTGCTGCACTCGATTCGCGGCGAGGGCCGCGCGGATTTCCGCTACTGGAACAAGGGTGACATGGCGACGATCGGTCGATACAAGGCCATCGGCGATTTCGGCCATGGAATTCACGTTGCGGGACATCCGGCGTGGTGGTTCTGGCTCTTTCTGCACATCCTCTATCTCGCCGGGTTCCGCAATCGCTTGAGCGTGCTCATCGAATGGGGCTATGCGTTCTTCAGGTATGGGCTGGGCGCGCGGCTGATAACGCGGAATCGGTGAACAGTGGTCCGTGAACCGTGAACGGTGTACCGACCACCGTCCACGGACCACCGACCACCGACGACAGATCACCGTCCACCGGCCACCGCCGTCATTGACGACCGCCTGACCTCCCCCCATCGTGCATTGCCGCGCTGGTGGCGAAGCCGGAGTGGCTGATTTCTCTTCCGCCGCTCCCACTGATTCCAGTCGCTCCCGCCGTCGTCAGCCACCAACCACCGCTGCTGTGCCGCCTCATTCCTCTCGCGCCGACCTCGATCTCAGCCAGGACATGACCCAGGAGCTCGCTCGTCTCGAGCTCCTCTTCGAGGCCATTCCCCTGGCTTTCGCTACCTTCGACGCCGACCTCAAGCTGGTGAGCGCGAACAATCGTTATCGCGAGCTCACTGGTCTCGATTCCGCCAGCTCGGCGCATCGCCCGATCTACGACGCGTTCCCCAATGCGCTCGCGGATCTCACCGATCAGATCGACAACGCCCTAGACGGAGTGCCCGTCGTCGCGGCGCGAATCCCTTTCCAGACGCGTGCCGGTCGACGACTCATCGAGGTCACCTTCACGCCGCTCGCCGAGCGGACGCGTCGAGGTGGTGGCGGCGCGGCACGAACGGCACGTGGTCTTCTTTTCGCCGGCATCGACGTCACCGAGCGAGAAGATCTGCGAGAGGACCTCGCTCGCAGCGTCGCTCAGCTCGAATCGATCTTCGACGTCATACCGGATTCCGTGCGAGTGGTCGATACTGAAGGACGCACCGTGCGATCGAATGCGCAGGCGCTCCACGATCATCCCACGGGCCAACCCTCGACACTTCGCGAGCTCTGGCAACTCGATCGCCCGAGAACGATCGACGGCACCAGCCTTTTCATGCACGAGCATCCGACCGCACGCGCGCTGCGCGGGGAGCGCGTTCGTGGCGAGACGCTGGCGGTGAAGCGGGGGCCGGATGGCAGGCAAGTGATCATCGAAGTGAACTCGAACCCGCTGTACGACGAGCACGGGAAGATCCGCGGAGCCGTCACCGTCGAACGCGATGTGACTGTGAAGACGCAGCTCGCGCGGCAGCTCGAGGAGGAAGCACGTCGTACGGCAGAGCTCTACGATCGCGTGTCGACTGAAGCCGAGCGGCTTGAGAAGATGGTACAGGAGCGAACGGCCGAGGTGCTGGCGCTCCAGGAAGCGCGCGCTCGGGAGCGTCGCCTCGCCGCCGTTGGACAACTCGCTGCCGGCGTTATGCACGACGTGAACAACGCGCTGAATCCGATCATGGCCGCCGCCTATCTGCTGCAGGCGAGCGCCAACAATCCGGACAAGGTTCGCGACTACGCGGACCGAATCGCCAAGGCCGCCGAAACGGGTGCGGCGACGGCGGCCCGCGTTGGTCGCTTCATTCGCCAGGAGCCGTTGCAGGGAGAGAGCGAGGAGCTCGTCGATTTCTCGCAGGTGTGCGACGAGGTCGTGGCAATGACACGTCCGCTCTGGGCCGAGCGCGCGAAGGGCGGCGTCATTCAGTTCGAGCGCGACCTGGCTTCGGGCGTGATGGTCCGCGGAATCGCGGGCGAGCTTCGTGAGGCGCTGCTGAACCTCGTTCAAAACGCGCTCGACGCGATGTCCGGGGGCGGCGTCCTCGCAATTCGGACGTACTCGACGAATGGTGAAGTTTGCGTCGAGGTCCGCGACACGGGCATCGGCATGTCGGCAGAAGTGCGCGAGCGGGCATTCGAGCCATTCTTCACGACGAAAGGCAAGGCGGGCACCGGCCTCGGGCTCGCCGAGGTATACGGCATCGTAAAACGCCACCGTGGACACGCCGAGATCGAATCGATGCCAGGCGTCGGAACGACCGTGAGGCTGGTATTCCCCTTTGCGGTGATCGGCGGGACGAACGTCGCGGTAGAGCATCAGCCGCGCACGCGCGCGGCGCGCCACGTGCTTCTCGTCGAGGATCACACCGACAGTAGGGAGTTCATGCAGGCGCTACTGGAGAGTGACGGGCATACGGTCGATACTGTGACGTGTGTGCGCGATGCCACTGCCAAACTCGAATCGGCAGCGAAGAATGGTGGAACGCCGTATGACGTCATGGTGACCGACATTGGTCTGCCTGACGGAAGTGGTTGGGATCTCATCACCGTGGTGCGGGAGCGCTGGCCCCATCTTCGAATCGGCGTCGTGACGGGATGGGAGCCGCGTGCGAGTGCGGGTGCGGATGGGGATTTCGTACTCCGAAAACCAGTGCGTACGTCGGAGCTGCTGGCGCAAGTCGCCGGCGCTTGAACAATCGAGGAACATCATGGCACCGCGTCAGAGTGTCAGCGCCCAGGCTGGCGCTCTACTCCGTGCCCACACAGATTCCCGGCAGATGAGTGAAACCGCCAAGATCCGCGTCTTGATCGCCGAGGACGACGACAATGCGCGCTCTTTGCTCGTGGAGCTGCTTGCCACGCTCGGCCACACTGTTGTCGCCGAGGTCGCAACCGGCCGCGAAGCATACGAGAGCGCACGCGACGTCGTCCCCGACGTCGTGCTCCTCGACGTGCACATGCCCGATGGCTCGGGCATCGAGGCCGCGGAGCGCATAACGCAAAACATTCCGGGCGTCGCCGTGGTGCTGTTCAGCGGCGACCAGTCGCTGACCCTCAGCGACCGCGATGTCACCGCGACAGCCGCAATTGCCTTTCTTCCAAAGCCGGCGCCGCCCCGCGTCCTCGATTCGACGATCCGTCTCGCCGCGACACGAGCGAAGGAGCTCATGAACGCGCGAAAAGACGCCGAGGCCGCGAAGCAGGCACTCGAGAACCGAAAGACGATCGAGCGCGCGAAGGGAATTCTGATGCGCCGCACGGGGTCATCGGAGCAGGAGGCCTATCGCATCCTGCAGCGAACGAGTCAGGACCGATCGGTGCCGATGGTCGAGATCGCGAAAGCAGTGCTCGCGAGCGAGCCTGGCTTGCACGACACGGCGAAGGGGTGATGCTGGTGATTGGTGATTGGTGGCTGGTAGTCGGATGCGAAGAGCCCCGCGAG
>JAJKIR010000144.1 GCA_021154325.1 Gemmatimonas sp. | reverse complement strand
GTCGACCCGCTCCGCGACCTCGAGCCCTACCTGGCAGCGGCCGCCGACGAGGAGCTGCGCATTACGCACGTCACCGAAACACACATTCACGCCGACTTTCTGTCCGGCGCGCGTGATCTCGTTAGGGCCACGGGCGCCCGGCTCCTCCTCTCCGCTGAGGGCGGCCCCGACTGGCAGTATCGCTTCGCGTCGAACGAGCGGGCCGAGCTGTTGCGCGACGGGGATAGCCTCACGATTGGCGAGATCCACGTCGATGTCAGGCACATGCCCGGTCATACGCCCGAGCATCTTGTCTTCCTCGTCACCGACACCGCCGTCGCCGATCGGCCGCTCGGCATCTTCACCGGCGATTTCGTCTTCGTTGGCGATGTCGGACGGCCGGACCTGCTCGAGCGGGCGGCGCACGTCGCCGGCACGATGGAAAGCTCGGCGCGCGCTCTCTTCCAGTCGTTGCGGTCGATGCGAGAGTACCCGGAATATCTCCAGCTCTGGCCGGGGCACGGCGCGGGCTCGGCGTGCGGAAAATCGCTCGGGGCCTTGCCGTCGACCACACTTGGCTATGAGCGTTTGTTCAACTGGGCGTTCCAGGTGACCGACGAGGAGGAGTTTGTCCGCGCCGTACTCGCCGGTCAGCCAGAGGCGCCGAAGTATTTCGGCCGGATGAAGCTGCTGAACCGGGACGGTCCACCAACCTACACCGCGACCTCCCTCACGGCGCTCGATGGTCTCGCGCTCGCCGCGCTCCTCTCGGCCGGCGCGACCACCGTCCTCGATACTCGATCGTCAGCGGCGTTCACGGCGGGCTTTATCCCAGGTACCATCAACATTCCGGCGGGCCGGAGCTTCACCACGTGGGCTGGCTCACTACTTTCGCCCGAGCGTGACATCGTACTGATCGCGGAAAGCGAAGGGCGCGCTCGGGCGCTCGTGCGCGAGCTGTCGCTCATCGGAGTCAATTGCGTCACCGGCTGGGCAGATTCGGCAATCGTGAATGCCTGGCGCAGCGGTGGGCGACAGCTGAATCACGTCCGCACCATTGCGTCGCGCGAGCTCGCCGCGCTCGACGAGCCTTTCGTCATCGACGTGCGCGCCGAGTCCGAATGGAACTCGGGGCACATTCCCGGAGCGCGACACATCTTTCTCGCCGATCTGGTCGACGCGGTGGACGAGCTGCCGCGCGACCGGCCCCTCGTCGTGGCTTGTCAGGGCGGCTCGCGGTCGTCGATCGGCACGAGCTTGCTGCGCGCTCGCGGATTTGAGAATGTCATCAACTTTTCCGGCGGCTTCGCCGAGTGGCAAAAGGCTGGTCTCCCCGTCGAGACTGGCGATGCCGCGGCGCCGTCGCGGTAGACGCGTCCTGGAGGACTCATGTCGGAAGTGAAGAACACGATCGTCATCCTCGTCGGCCCGGAGTACGAAGACCTCGAGGTCTGGTATCCGAAGCTGCGGCTGGAGGAAGCTGGCTTCGAGACGAAGCTCGCGGGCATCGGCGAAGCGTCGTACCGCGGAAAGCATGGCTATCCGGCGACGATGGACGGCCACATTCGGGACTTCCCCGTGTCGAACCTGGCCGGGATCGTCGCGCCAGGAGGTTGGGCGCCGGACAAGCTGCGCCGCGACCTCGACGTGCTGACACGGGTGCGCGAGGTCCATTCGGCGGGCAAGCTCGTGGCGACGATCTGCCACGGGCCGTGGATTCTCATCTCGGCGGGGATCGTTCGCGGACGCACGTTGACGTCGACCGTAGGTATCCGCGACGATGTGATCAACGCCGGCGCGACGTGGGTCGACCGGCCGGCGGTGACCGACGGAAACATCGTGAGCGCTCGCGTTCCGGCCGACCTGCCAGCATTCTGCGTCGCCATGCTGGACGTGCTCGAGGCGCAGCGCGCGCGGACGCCGTTCGCCGCGGGTCGCCCCGAGCTCCGTTTGACCACCTGACGCACACCGCATTCGACGACATGCGCATTCTCTCATTACTTCTCGTTCCGGCGCTCGCACTCGGGCAGCGCCCCACACAGTCGCCGGCCGCGCCCGCCCGCGCGACACTGCTGGTACCGGCGCGGGTCTGGGACGGCGTCGACAATCAGCCGCACGACGGCTGGGCGGTGCTCGTCCGCGGGGAACGGATCGAAGCGGTGGGCCCGCGTGCGCAACTCGCCGTGCCTAACGACGCGACGACGATCGACCTCGCCGGTACGACGCTCATCCCGGGCCTCATCGAAGGGCACTCGCACCTGCTCCTCCATCCATACAACGAGACGCCCTGGGACGACCAGGTGCTGCACGAGGCGCTGGCGCTCCGCGTCGCACGGGCAGTGAACCATGCCCGTGCCACCCTCCTCGCGGGTTGGACGACGGTGCGTGATCTCGGCACCGAAGGCGCGGGCTACGCGGACGTCGGCCTCAAGCAGGCGATCAACCAGGGCATCGTTCCCGGCCCGCGCATGATCGTGACGACACGCGCTATCGTCGCCACGGGCAGCTACGCCCCGAAGGGATTCACGCCGGAATACATCGATCGCATCCCGCAGGGCGCCGAGGAAGCGGGCAGCGCCGAGGAGCTGTCGCGGATCATTCGCGATCAGATCAAGCACGGCGCCGACTGGATCAAGATCTACGCGGACTATCGCTGGGGGCCTAACGGCGAAACGATGCCGACTTTCACCGCGGACGAGTTGAAGCTCGCGGTGCAGGTCGCGGGGAGCTCCGGCCGATCGGTGACGGTCCATTCCTCGACGGCCGAGGGAATGCGCCGCGCGATCGAGGCTGGCGTCGCGTCGATCGAGCACGGGGACAACGGCACGCCCGAAGTCTTCCGGATGATGGCGCAGAAGGGGATCTATCTCTGTCCAACGGTGGCCGCCGGCGACGCGATTCTCTCCTACCGTGGCTGGCGGCGCGGCGTGGATCCTGATCCGGCGAGCATTACCGAAAAGAAGGCGAGCTTCAAGGCAGCGCTCGATGCCGGTGTCCCGATCTGCAACGGAAGTGACGTCGGCGTCTTTACGCACGGCGACAACGCGCGCGAGCTCGAGCTGATGGTGAATTACGGACTTTCACCAGTGCAGGCGCTACGCGCCGCCACGTCCGCGAACGCCAAGATGCTGCACTGGGAGAACCGCGTCGGGAGCGTGAAGGCAGGTCTGCTCGCGGACCTGATCGCGGTCCAGGGCGATCCGACGCGCGACATCTCGGCGACGCGTCGGGTGCAGTTCGTGATGAAAGGCGGGACGGTTTACAAGTCACCTGGTTCGGCTTCGGCGACGGCGGCTTCCGGGCAATAGGCTGTCGCGCTCCGTCGCGCCCAAGCAGGCCTTCATGACGGAGAGAGCCTGGGGAACGCAGATTTCGCCGATTGCGCAGATTGCGCAGTTGGCTCCGTGTAGCGCGAGAGGCTGCAATCGCATGAGCCGGGACGATGAGTCTTTGGAACGACTTCGTCCGCGATTGTTCGCCAGTGTCCGCGTGAGTCTGCGCCAACGCTGTGAGGCCGTGGCGCGAGTCAGCCGTCTATCGATGCGGTGACGAGCTTTTTGCGGGCGGCAATGCGGAAGGTGATCGGGCCGAGCGCGATCGCGGCGGCGGTGCCGAGGAGAGCGGGGATACCGAACTCTCCATCGTAGAACGACAGGACCGCGACCGTCAGCAGTACCAGCATCGGCAGGACCGCGAGCACAGTGACGGCGTTGGCGCCGAGCGGAATTCGGAATGCGCCGCGGAGCGTTGGTTCGCTGCGGCGGAGCCTGACGAGCGACGCGAACTCCAGCGCGAGGGCGAGCGAATAGAGCAGCACGTCGGCGACGACGAGGCTTCCGAAAGGAATCAACACGAAGATCGAGTACACGATCGCCGACGCGACGACCGCGGTCCGCGGCGTGCCATTCGCATCGGTCCTGGCCAGGGGCGCCGGTAGGTAGCCGTCGCTCGCGACGACGAACGGGACGCGCGAGTAGGCTAGGAGCAGCGCATTGAAGAGCGCGATCGCGCTCACCATCCCGGCCGCGGCAATCCAGCTGGCGAGCAAGGGGCCCGCGGCGCCACCGGCCGCGCGGGCGATCTCGGGCCACCCGCCCTCGGTCCAGCTTCGCCAGTCGGTCGCACCTAACGTGGCGAGGAGTGGCACGAAGTACCCCGCCGTCACGAGCGGGAGCGCGAAGGCAAGCGCGCGTGGGTACGTCCGCGTCGCGTCGCGCACTTCCCCCTGCGCGGTCGACGCGTTGTCCCAACCGATGTAGTTCCAGAGCGCGATCGAGAGTCCCACGGCGAGCCCGCTAAGTCCCGCGTGGTCCGGCGCGGCGAACGGGAGCCACGGGTGATGGTCGATCCGCGGAAGTGCCGCCACCGAGACAGCGAGAAAGCCGAGGATGATGAAGGTACCGGCGACGATGGAGGTGCGTCCGACGCGGAGCGCGCCGCGGACGTTGATCGCCGTCGCGCTCCAGATGACGAGCAGCGATACCGCCCAGCGCGCGCCGGGGCCTAACGAGGGAACGAAGTACGCCAGATACTGGTTGAACAGCACCGGGTAGATCGCCATGTCGACGAGCGAGTACATCCACGTGAGCCAGCCGTTCTGAAAGGCCCAGAACGGCCCGAACGCGCGCTGCACCCAGCGGTAGTATCCGCCCTCGAGCGGCAGCATGCTCGCGAGCTCCCCGACGATGAGCACCTCGGGAATCGAGTACACCAACGGCACGAGGAGCAGAATGAGCAGGGCGAGCCCCGGCCCGACCTTCCGCACCAGCGTCTCGGTGGTGAAGGCGCCGCCGGAGGTGCTGAAGTACAGAATGAAGACGAGAGGCAGTGTCGTGAGCGAGCGTCGAAGCATGGCTCGAAAAGCTATCAGTTATCTGTCCATAGTTATCAGGGGGTTCGGAACGAAGCGTTGATTGGATTGGCAGTAGTAGGTGGGCAGTCGCTCTCATCCCATAAACGCTTCGTTCCGAACTCCCTGATAACTTCAAACTGATGGCTGATAGCTGCCCCTAATGGCTTCCCGCAACGGCACACCCGAGAGACTGACCTGGCGCGAGCGGTTCGCGGCGATGCGGTATGTGCCGGCGCTGCTCGTCCTCGTCTGGCGGACCCACCGCGCGCTCACCTTCACCACCGCCGTGCTGCGGGTGGTGCGCGCGTTCGTGCCCGTCGCGAGCCTCTGGATCGGGAAGCTCATCATCGACGAGGTGATCCGCTCCCGCGCGGACGGTCCGAACTGGACACGTCTCGCCATCCTCGTGGGAACCGAGTTCGCCATTGCCATCGGGAGCGACGTCCTCGGGCGCGGCTCCCAGCTCGTGGAAGGGTTGCTCGGCGATCTGTTCACCAACCGCATGAGCATCCGGCTCATGGAGCACGCCGCGACGCTCGACCTCGCCCAGTTCGAGGATCCGGACTTCTACGACCACCTCGAGCGCGCGCGCCGCAACACCACTGGCCGCCTCGGGCTCCTCGCGCAGGTGCTCTCACTCGCGCAGGACGCGTTGACACTGGTGACGCTGAGTGCCGCGCTCCTCGCGTTCAGCGTCTGGCTCTTCGTGCTGCTCGTCGTTGCGACGCTGCCGAGCTTCGTCGGCGAAGCCCACTTCGCATCGCTGCAGTATTCCCTGCTCTTTCGCCGGACGCCGGAGCGCCGCCAGCTGGACTACCTCCGGTACGTTGGCGCAAGCCTCGAGACCGCCAAGGAGGTGCAGATCTTCGGCCTCGCGCCCTGGCTCATCGAGCGCTATCGGCAGCTCTCGGATCTCTTCTACGACGAGAACAAGGTCCTCTCGTACCGGCGCGCCGGTGTCGGCGCGCTTCTCTCGCTGCTCGGCACAGCGGGTTACTACGGAGCGTACGCATTGATGCTGGTTCGCGCCGTTGCGGGCACGATCTCCGTCGGCACGCTGACCTTTCTCGCCGGCTCCTTCTCTCGCGGCCGCAGCGCGATTCAGAACTTGCTCCTCGGTGTGAGCTCGGTCGCCGAGCAGGCGTTGTACCTCAAGGACCTCTTCACCTTCTTCGAGATGAAGCCGACGATCACCGCCCGAGTGGGCGCGCCGCCGGTGCCTCGTCCGATCACGAAGGGCTTCGTGTTCGAGGACGTCGGCTTCGCGTATCCCGGGAGCGAGCGGTGGGCCGTTAGGCACATCAACCTCGAGCTGCGGCCTGGCGAGCGCGTCGCCCTCGTCGGACTGAACGGCGCCGGGAAAACGACGCTCGTGAAGCTCCTGAGTCGGTTGTACGATCCGAGCGAGGGCCGGATCCTGCTCGACGGCCGCGATCTTCGCGACTACGATCTCGCCTCGGTCCGCCGCGCCGTCGGCGTGATCTTCCAGGATTTCGTGCGCTACGACATGCGCTTCGACGAGAATATCGCCGTCGGCGAGATCGACAGTGCGCGCGAGTATCTCGATCAGGCGCCACGGAACGACGATGCTGCACTCGAGCCGCATCCGGCCGTCGAGAGCGCCGCCGAGCGGTCGCTCGCGTCATCACTTTTACCGCGCCTCCCCGCCCGATATCGCCAGATGCTCGGCCGGCGTTTCGACAATGGCGTCGACCTCTCGGGCGGCGAGTGGCAGAAGGTGGCCCTCGCGCGCGCGTACATGCGCGATGCGCAACTGCTCATCCTCGACGAGCCGACGGCGGCGCTGGACGCTCGCGCCGAGTACGAGGTCTTCATGCGCTTCGCTGAGCTGATCGGCGGACGCATGGCGATCCTCATCTCGCACCGCTTCTCGACAGTGCGGATGGCGGACCGCATCGTCGTCCTCCAGAACGGCGCGGTGACGGAGCAAGGGACGCACGAGGAGCTCGTACGAGCCGGCGGGCTCTACGCGGAGCTCTTCGACATGCAGGCCTCGGGCTACCGGTGACGACAGGAGACTCGCCGCGAGCCACGGTCCCCTATTTTGCTCGCATGTCAGGCACGGCACTTCCCGCTCGCGTGCGCGCCTACGCGCCAGGCGGAATCGGCAACATGGGTCCGGGACTCGATGTCCTCGGCTGCGCAGTCACAGGCGCCGGCGACACGATCGAGCTCGAATGGGCCGACGGGAAGTCCGACGCGACGCTCACCATCGCGGAGGCTGGCCATCCAGAGCTGCCGACGCATCCTGGCCGCCACGCGGCCTCGATCGCGGCCCTGGCCGTCCTGCGCATGGCGCCCTACCGGCAGGCGAGGTCACTCGTCATGCGCGCGACGAAAGGGCTGCCGCTCGCCGGCGGTCAGGGTGGGAGCGCCGCGTCGGCGGTGGCGGGCGCGGTGGCGATGAACGCGCTCCTTGGCGCTCCGCTCGACGAGCGCGCGCTGCTCGACGCTGCGCTCGAGGCGGAGTCCGCGGTCGCTGGCCGGCATGCGGACAACGTCGCGCCGGCGCTCCTCGGTGGGGTGATCCTCGTCCGCTCGGTGGATCCGCTCGATCTCGTGCGGCTCCCCTACCCGGCGGCGCTGCGCATCGTCCTGGTGCAGCCCGAGCAGCGGCTGCCAACGGCACAGGCGCGTGCCGTGCTGCCTGACGTCGTCGAGCGGGTCGTCGCAGTCCGTCAGAGCGCGAACGTCGCCGCGATGGTCGCGGCACTCACGAGCGGGGATCTGGACCTTCTCCGCCGCGCGGTCGATGACGGCATCGCGGAGCCGGCGCGCGCGCCGCTGCTTCCTGGGTTCCGTGAAGCCAAGACCGCGGCGCTCGAGGCGGGCGCGCTGGGCTGCTCCATCTCTGGCGCCGGGCCCACCAGCTTCGCCTTCGCACCTAACGATGACGCCGCGGCCATCATCGGCGCCGCCATGTGCGCCGCCTATCGCACTCGCGGTGTCGCGGCAACTTCGCGCGTGGCAAGGATTGATGAGCAGGGCGCGCGGTGGAGCGCTTTGTCATCCTGAGTCGCGAAGCGACGAAGGATCTACGGCGCTTCGCGCCGTAGATCCTGGTCTATATGGAGTCGCGCGCGCTGCCCGCGCGCGCTCCTGCTCCTCTCCCGCGGAGAGTAGATCCTTCGCTCCGCTCAGGATGACATTATCACTTCAAGGAATATCATCCGGTTCCGGCGTATTCCCTCCACCTGCCGGATCGGTCGGTCGAACAATGAGGTAGTTGTCGGGCGGCGCTGCGCCCATCAGGTACTCGACGAAGTAATCCCAGCGGCGACGAATGAAGTAGGGCTCGTTCAGCCCGTGATTGCGGTTCGGCGCGATGACGAGATCGAAGGTCTTGTTCGCCTTGATCAGCTCGTCCACGAGCTGGATCGTGTTCGCCGGATGGACGTTGTCGTCCATGTCACCATGGAACAGGAGCAGATGGCCGCGAAGGTTCTTCGCCATCGTCTTGTTGGCGGAGCCCTCGAAGTTGTCCGTCTTCCGCACCGTGTCCTTGTTCATCAGTCCCTGGTACTTCTCGGCCCAGTAGATGTTGTAGCTGCGGTTGTCGTGGTTGCCCGAGCCGGACACCGCGACCTTGAAGAACTCGGGATAGCGGAGCATCGCGTCCGTGGACGCGAAGCCGCCGCCGGAGTGGCCGAAGATGCCCACGCGATCGAGATCGATGAACTTGTACTGCGCCGCGAGCTGCTTGATCGCCGTGATGTGATCGGGAAGGCCGTTGTCGCCGAAGTTGCCGTAGTAATTGTCGTGGAACGACTTCGACCGGAACGGCGTGCCAAGGTGGTCGAGTTGAATGACTACGAAACCCAGCTCGGCGAGCGAGAACGGCTCACCGCCGCCCTTGAATTTCCACTGACCGACGCTCCCGACCTGCGGCCCGGGGTAGATGTTATCGATGATCGGATACTTCTTCGTCGAATCGAGCTTCGCGGGGAAGTAGATGACGCCGTAGAGGTCGGTGACGCCGTCGCGAGCCTTGACGGTGAACACCTGCGCCGGCTTCCAGCCCGCGCCCTGCAGGCGGCTCACGTCGGAGTCCTCGAGCTTGCGCACGATGTGGCCATCGGGAACGGCGCGGAGCACCGTCACCGGCGCCTTCTCGACGCGTGAGTAGCTGTCGACGAAGTACTTCCCGTTAGGCGAGAAGTCGATGTCGTGGTGCCCGTCCTCGGGTGTGATCAGCGTGAGGCCGGAGCCGTCGTAATTCACGCGATAGAGCCGCGCGTAGTACGGCACGCCGGGCTCGCGGCCGCGCGCCGTGAAGTAGACCTGTTTGGTCGCCTCATCGACGTACTCGATCTGGCCAACGTCCCACTGTCCCGTCGTGAGCTGGTTCTTGAGCATCCCGCTCCGGAACTTCGAGCTCGAGAGATCGACTTCGCCGTTTGCTACCGTGGACCGCGACGCGGTCGCGGGTGAGCCGGCCTGCGCGACAGAGGTCGTGCCGCCCGCGTCCATGCGGTAGATATGCGACCAGCCGTCGCGCTCCGACCACCAGAAGGCATCCGCCCCGTCCTTTGTCACATACCAGCTGACCGGATCGAAAGTCGGCGGGCCGATCTCGACGAATGTCTTGCTCGAATCGCGTGCGATGACGTGCACGTCGCCGGTCTTCGCGTCCACCGAGGCGAGATAAGCACTCTTGGAACCGCGCGTCAGCCAGGTGACATAGACCTTGTCCGACATCGTGCTCCACGCGGAGTCGCGGGCCGAGCCCTGGACCGAGAGCTGATTCGGGGTCGGCGTCAGCTTCACCGCGAGGTTGCTCTTCGCGGCGACGTCGATGATGTGCAAGCCCGGCACCGGTACGATCGAATCCCCGGGCAGCGCGTATGGCTGGCTGTAGACCTTGGGCCGCTGCGGCGTGTAGGAGATGTAGGACATCTGCCCGACGTGCCGCTCGTCGTTGCGGGAAACGATGAGCTTCTTCGAATCCGGCGACCAGCGGATCTGCGGCCGGCGCGGCTGCGGCCGCTGCAGCTCACTCGGCCGCGGATCGGTGAGCCCGTACGACCAGTACTGCACGCCGTCCGTCGTCAGCTGCGTCGAATCGCCGCCGCCGCGCGGCCGGACGTAGACATTGTACTTGTAGACGAACGCCTCGAGCTTTTTGTCCGGCGAGAGGACATAGGGCGTCTCGCTCGGCAGCGTGTCGTGCACGGCGCAGCGATACGACGTGATGTCGCAGAGGAAGCGCTTCTTGTTCGCCGTGAACTCGATCTCGCGCTCGTTCTTGCCGTCGTTCGTGAACTTGAACGTCCGGAATGGCAGGCGCGTCGGGTCGTAGCTCGTATCGTTCGCCACCGACATTGCCGCCGCGAGCCGTGTGTTCTCGAACAGCGGCGCGCGCGTGTTCTTCACGGGATCGACGATCACGAACTCGGCGCCGTTCTGCGTCTTGTTGCGATACCAGAACCGCGCGCCGTCGAGCAGCCATTGCGGCCGCACTTCGTCGCCGAAGGTGATGAGCGACGTGTTCCAGTCGAGCAGCTGCTCGGCGCGGTTGTAGCTGACCTGTTGGCCGCGGGCGACGACGAGCGGCGCGGCGAGGAGCGCGACACCGCAAGCGGTTCGGCACCAGGACGTATGCATGAACGACCTCCGCTGTGAAGCGGCTTGGTAGAGTGGGACGGGAAAACTCGGCAGCGCAGCAATCCTATGGCCGCACCGCTCGAAACGCGAGAGTTGCCTCACGCGGTTATGCGCAGCGAGGCGATCATCTGCGTGTTGTGAAAGCGACAGGTGTACGGAAAAACGCCGGTTCGATCCGGGATCCAGATGTAGGACTCCGTCTTGTTCAGCGGTCCTGAATCCCAGAATCCGCCGGTCGTCGTGTGCTGCGCCAGACCGACATTGTACCAGCAGATCGGCGTGCCGATCTTCACCACGGTTTCCGCGTTGGCGGCGCCGAGCGGCTGCTCCTGGAAGAAGTTGTCGCCAATGTAGATCTCGATCATCGGCGCACCGTCTTCCCACCCACGCTCGATCTTGAATCGGACCGTGATCGTCTGGTTCGCGTTCACGTCGACTCGCACCGGATTCGTGAGCTGCTCCGGGACATAGGCAACGCCGGGAGCATAGAACCGAATCTGCCACGCGCCGGGCGGAACGTCGGCAATCTCGAAACGGCCATTGGGATCGACCGGGGCGAATCGCCCGGTCTGCAGGCCCGACGGATACATCAGGTACACCGTACCGACCGATCCCTGCGGCGCGCCGAGGAGGTCGACGACGTCGCCGGTAATCCGTCCGGTGAGCTCCGCCGGCTTCGTGACGTCCCGTGCGCCCGAGCAGGCAAAGAGCACCCCTGCACCACCAGCGGCCGAGAGCACGAGAAACTCGCGCCGCGTTAGGCGCGCACTCCGAGGGGGTGCGGAATCTCCGCACCCCCTCGGCCCTTCGGACATCGGGTTGGACGGCGTCAGCTTATCGCCGGGCACGCCGCCACGCCCTGCTTCAGGCTCGGATTGTTGAGTATCTCATTACGGGAGAGTGGGAACTTGCGCGCGCGTCCCGTGCCGAGCTTGGCGGCAACGAGATTGAAGCGGTCGAGATCCGTCATGCGATGGCCTTCGATGAAGAGCTCGGCGAACCGCTCCGACAGTAGACGGTCGAACACCTGCTGTGGCGTGAGGCCGGTCGCGTCGAATGCCGGCAAGTTGGCTGGCGCGGTCGTGCGATTGCGATTCATGTCGTCGATCGCCGTCGCAAGTTGGCCCTTCCGCCACGCCACCTCGGCCTCGATCAGATTCATCTCGCGCTTCGAGGTCAGCGTGATCGGATTGGTGTAGTCCGAGTACTTCTGGATCGCGTAGTGCTTGGTCTTGTTATCGACGCCGATCGCGACGCCACCGGACTTGTGGCTCACGGCCATGCGCGGATCCGCCTGGTTCGTCCACGGGTCCTTCACGAACTGCACCGGATTCGTCACGCCGCTACCGCTGTTCGCGGTATCGACCACAGACCAGTACAGGGTGTGCAGTCCGCCCGAACGATTGCGGTTGTAGTGAAGCTGGTTCCCGACGAAGGTCGTCGCGCTGTTCGTCGAATAAAGGGCCCGCTTGACGAAGTCGGTGGGGACCGCCTGCGCGTCGGCGAGCGCCGCGTCGTAATTGCCCGCAAGCAGGTTCGCGCGCGCTCGTCCGGCGCGAGCGAAGTTGACCCATTCCGGCGTGTTCGCCGCCTGCGCGATACCGATTGCCGTCGTGAACTTGGTGACCGCCTGCTTGTACAGCTCCGTGTCTGGTGAGCGGGCCGCGTTCTGCGCGAGCGGCGTCTCGCAGTAGCCCATCCCCAGCACGAGGTCCGCCCAAGCCTCGTAGACCTTCACCTGAGCCATGAGCGGACTCTTGGCAGCGACGTCGGCGCCGAGGACGCGTATCAGACGATCGGCGGCATTCTGCGCCGCGAACCGATTGCGCAACAGCTCGTCTTGCGCCGTCGACCAGCCGGGTGTGGCTGTCGGCCAATCGCCGCGCACACGCCCGGTGGACACGTCTGCCCACTCGATCCAGGTGGAGGAGTTGATCAGCTCATCGCTGTTCAGCCCCGTGAACACGACGAAGTCGTCGTACACCTGCTGGAACTGACCTTCGACGCCGTTGGCGACGGCGGCGAGAACGGTGGGGTTGTCGAGCGCTTCGTTACTGAAGCGCCCGGGGTCTTCCACCTTCAGGAAGTCGTGACAGGCAACGGATGTGATGGCCGCCGCACCGATCGCGACAGGTGCCACCATGCGCAGGACGCGCGTTAGGCTTGTCGTCATGGAGTTTCGCCTCCCGGTGAATGGCCGTTTAGAATCGTGTCCGGATCGCCAGCCGATACTGCCGTGGCGCCGGTTGAGCGAGGAAGCCGTTGGCGACGCCGAACGCATCACCGCCGGCCCAGTTCATGTTCGGATCGACACAGTGGCAGTGATCCCACCAGATCACGTTCTGGCCGGAGACCGTGAGCTGCGTCCGTCCGAGATTCGTCCGAGCGAGAAAACGCTCGGGAATCGTGTACGAGAGCGAGACCTCGCGGAGGCGGACGTTGTCGCGCGAGTCGACGGCATCGAAGAGCGACCAGTAGTTGAAGACCGAGTCGGCCTGGAAGCTCGGCGTACCATCGCTGTTGAGGAACTGCAGATACTCGTCGGCGCCGCCCTGACGCGTGCGGTACGGACGATCGCTGTTCTGGAAGACCGCCCCACGCTCCATCGTCACCAACGCGTAGAACTGCAGATTACCGTAGCGGAACGTGTTGCCTAACGATGCATTGAACGTTGGGAGCGGCGGCCCCGCGTACTGGTTCGTCGAGCTCCGCGTGAAGTTCGGAGCGCGCCCGTTGGCACCGATGGCCGTGGGAGAATACCCGGTCATCGGCAGCGTCCAGATCCCCTGCACTGGATAGCCGACCTGAATCGCTGTCCCGGACAGGAGCACGCCGCCAAGGTCGATCACCTTGTTGTGATTCCCGTCGAGTCGCAGGTTCGTCGTCCAGTCGAACGCGCCGTGCGCGACCGCGAGATAGTTGACTGACGCTTCCCAGCCGTGGTTGTCGATCGCTCCGACGTTGACATTCTGCGCCGTCTGGAAGCCGGCGCTCGGCGGAAGGAGCTTGGGCACGATCGCGTCTTTCGTGCGCGCGAAATACACGGATGCTTCGACGCCGAGCCGATCATGGAAGAAGCCCGACTCGAATCCGGCTTCCTGCTCGGTCGTTGTCTCCGGACGCAGATCGCCGTTTCCAGGATTGTCCGGGACGACGCCGGGCGTGCCCTGCAGCACCGAGCGCGCCGTGAAAGTCTGGAACTTGTCGAATGCGCCGGGCGCTTTGCCGGCCTGACCGACCGCGGCGCGCACCTTCAGGCTGCTGATAAACGATGGCATGAAGGCGTATTCGGACAAGACCCACGCGACGTCAGCCTTGGGGTACCGCTTGAACCCGTAGTTGTCGCCGAACGCCGAATTGCCGTCGACGCGCATGCCGAACGTCGCATAGAGCGTCTGACCGAAGGAGAGGCGATCTTGGGCGAGATAACCGATCGTCGCCTTCTCGGAATACGCTTCCCCACCAGCCGTCACTGCCGCCGAGGATACGGCGCTCACACCTGGTCCGGCAAAGGTGTTGCCGACCGCGATGTTCAATCGCTCGCTCTCCTTCAGCGCCTGCCCGCCGAACGACAGGTCGGAGGTGATGTTGCGTCGGATGTGGAAGGTGTACTGGCCCAGGTAGTCCGCGGTCCAACTGTAATAGAAGCGGTAACCGAGATTGCGCTGGCCGAAGGTGACGCCAGCGGGACCATATTGGCCTGCGTACGGGAAGAAGCGCGACTTCTGCTCGTTCACGTCGTCGAGGCCGAGGGTGAAGCGGTGCGTGAACGCGGGCGCGGGGGTGAAGTTCAACGTCATGCCGCCCGTCCATCGCGTCGCGTCGCTGTACGTCTGCATCTGCTTGATGTCGGACACCGGAACCCACGCCTCGCCAAACGGCTTCTGCGCCGTCGCGTTGCGCGGATTGCCGTTCATCGCGTTGCCGAGCAGCGCCGTCCAGTTATTCCCCGCCTGCTCCTCGGCGATGGTGTTGCGGGTGAGCATCGAGCGACCCTCAACAGTCCACTTGTCGGTCGGCAGGAAGCTCAGGTTGAGGCGGAAGTTTCCCTTCTTCTCGTAGTTAGGCTGGATCGAGCCCTCCTGATCCATGTAGCCGGCGGACGAGAAGTACGTGCTGCGCGTCCCACCGCCCTGCACGCTGACGTCGTAGTTCTGATACGGGCCGTTCTCGATGAGCGAATTCGCATCACGCGCCTGCGTTCCATCGGGACCCGTGAACAGCGGAAAGAGCTTCGTCGGCAGATTCGGTCGCAGCCGGTCGAAACCCGTCGTTGCGGCGAGGCTCCAGCTCGGCGCGCTCTCGTTCTTGCCACGCTTCGTGAAGATCTGAATGACGCCGTTGGTCGCTTCGGAGCCGTACAGCGTCGCGGCCGCCGCGCCCTTCAGGACTTCCACCCGCTCGATATCGTCGGGGTTGAGGTCGTTCAATCGATCGGTCGACGTGCCACCCGCGAAGGAACAGCAGGCAACCTTGTTCGAGATGCCCGTCGCATTCGTCCACTCTGTGGCGCGCGTGTCGACGCGCACGCCGTCGATGTAGACGACCGGCCGCTGACTGAGGCTGAAGCTCGCGGTGCCGCGAATGCGAAGGTCGCGCGCGGCGCCGGCGCCGCCGCCAACGCTCACCGAGCGGAGGCCCGTGACTTTCGCCGCGAGCGCCTGCCCGATGTCCGTCACCGCCACCTGCTCCTGCACCTGCGCCATGTCGACGACACCCATCGACGACCCGATCTTTCGCTTCTCCACGGCGCCGCCGGTACCCGTGACGACGACCTGATCGAGCTCGACTGCGCTCTGGGTCAGCGAGAACGAGGCTCGCGCCGTGTCGTTACCGGCGAGCGTAACCGCCGCGACCTCGGGACGAAAGCCGATGCGCGAGACGCGAACCGAGTAGCTCCCGGCGCGGACACCACGGATGATGAACGTACCGCGCGTGTCGCTGGCAGCCGCGAGCGCGGTCCCGACGATCAGCGCGCGCGCCGCGTCGATTGGCTGTCCGGTGCCGCGATCGGTGATCGTTCCGATCACGGTTCCGGTTTGCGCTCGCGCGAGTGGTGCGGCGAGCAGGGTGAGGCCGAGCGCGAGACCGTAGCGGACGGCGGATCTGTGGACGAGAACTGCAGCGTGACCCATCGCTGACATGCGTCCCTCCTGGTACGAAAAGCTGAACCGCGATGAACTCCGGAGCGAGCACGGTGGGTGCGCCCACCGGTGAAACCGTTAGGCACCACAAGCTGCGACTGATTCGGAGACAACGTGCCTCGTCGTCGAGGCGTCGAACGTACGGCAGCTGCAATCAGGCAATCGCGGGCACCGCCGTTAGGCGGAGCCGGACGATGAAGTCGCGAGCCGTTCGCTTCGTCGCGGGAGGGTCGGGCGGTGGAGATAACGTACGGCCGCCCGCCACACTGTCAATCCAAGAACACGAAGCCCCGTCACATGGACGGGGCTTTCTATGAACGACGCTCATGGCGGCCTCACGAGCCGCGGTGATGATCAGGAGCGCGGCGGCTGGTGCGTCGCCTCGATCGCGATCTCGATCTTCACCTCGTCGCCGAGCATCATGCCGCCGCCTTCCACCGCACGATTCCACTTCACACCATATTCGAGCCGGTTCACGGTGATGCTCGCCTCGAATCCGAGCCGCTGGCCGCCATTCACGCTCTGGAGGCCGAGGAAGTGTCCGTCGAGAACCACGGGCTTCGTGACGCCGCGGATGGTCAGGTTGCCGGCGATCTTCGCCGCGTCGCCGTTGCGCTCGATTCGCGTGCTCTTGAAGGTGATCGTGGGAAAGCTGTCGGCCGCGAAGAAGTTGGACGACCGGAGATCAGCGTCGCGGCGGTCGTTGTCGGTGAACACACTCGCGGTCTGAATCTCGACGTCGATCGTCGCGCTCTCCCATTTCGCGGGATCCGGCAGCGCGACGGCGCCCTTCCAGTCGCGAAAGGTGCCGCGCACGCGGCTCATGAAATGGCGGATCTGGAAGGTGAGCTCGGAGTGAGTCTTATCGATGCGCCAGGCCGCTGGATCGACGGGGGTGCCGGCGGGCGTCGGTGCCTGGGCAAAGGCAGCAATCGGTAGAGCAAAGGCAAGAGCAACGAGACGTTTCATCATTAACGGTGAACGGTGAACGGTGAACGGTG
>JAJKIR010000143.1 GCA_021154325.1 Gemmatimonas sp. | reverse complement strand
GCCTACTCCACCATCGGGTAGTAGCGAGAGATCGATCGTCATTCGAGCACCTTGATCCGATCGCGGAGATCCGCCGCCAGCTCGAATTGCTCGCTCTCGATGGCCCGTCGGAGCCGCTCACGTAGCTCACCCAATGCTGCGGACCGTTCGATCGTCTCACTCTTGGGTGGCCGATAGGCCTTGCCGATGTGCTTGGCGCTCCCATGCACACGCCGGAGCAGCTCGCGCATCCCGTGCTCGAATGCCGTGTAACAGCGCGCGCATCCCCACCGACCCGTCGCCCTGAAATCAGCCATCGTGGTGTGGCAGAACACGCACCGGCTGCCGTCGACGCTGGTCAGCGCCGCCTGCTGCTGGACGGCCTCCAGGAAATGAGCGAGTGGATGCTTCGGCGTCGGGACGCTGGTCTCCACCCCGTTCTCCGCGGCGCACCGCTCGCAGAGGTGCAGGAGCTTCACTTCGCCGCCCTCGATGCGCGTGAGCTGGACGACGGCGTCGCGCTCTCCACAGCTGTCGCACAGCATCAGGCAAGCACCTCCCGCACTCCCGTCTCCGTCAGGCGACCATCCTCGAGCAGCAGCGCGCGATCCGCGCGCAACGCCAACGCGCGGTTGTGGGTTACAACGACCATTGCGATCTCGAGGTCACGCGAGAGCTCGACGAACAAGTCGTGAAGCCGCGAGCTGTTGGCGTGATCGAGGTTTCCCGACGGCTCGTCGGCGAGCAATACCGCCGGATCGATTGCCAGCGCCCGCGCGACCGCGGTACGCTGCTGCTCGCCGCCGGAAAGCTCGGACGGTCGGTGACTCATCCGGCCGGCCAATCCAACTCGGCTCAGAAGCTCCTCCGCCCGGCCTCGCGCGCGCTGGTCCTCCCAGCCCGCGATCCGCAACGGCATCATCACGTTTTCCAGCGCGCTGAACTCCCGCAGCAGATGGTGAAACTGGAAGACGAACCCGACCCGCTTGTTCCGCAGAATCGAGAGCTCGTCATCCGTTCGCTCCTCGATTCGCTCGCCGGCAATCGAAACGGTTCCACGGGTCGGACGGTCGAGTGCGCCGAGCAGGTGAAGGAGCGTACTCTTGCCCGCACCGCTTGCTCCAACGATCGCGACCATCTCACCGCGGCCGACCTGAAGGTTGACGCCGTCGAGCACTGTGATGAGCCCGCCGTCGCCCCCCATGTAGGTCTTCGCGAGATCTACCGCTTCCAGCACCATCATTCGTGTCGAATCGCCTCTACCGGAAATAACCTCGCCGCCTGTCTCGCAGGATACAGGGTAGCCAGCGCCGCGATCAGCAGACTCGCGACCACGATTGCAGCCACGTCCAGCAGCTGCGTCGTGACAGGAAGGTGATCGATGAAATATACGGACGGGTCTAGTGCGATCAGCTTGTATCGATCGATCATGAGCGAGGCGGCGAGCCCGATGATGAGCCCCGTTGCGGTACCGACGATGCCGATCACGATGCCCTGCGCGAAGAAGATCCGGCGAATCGATTTTGCGGGCATGCCCATCGCGCGAAGAATCCCGATCTCCCGGGTCTTGTCCGTCACCACCATCGTCAGCGTGCTCACGATGTTGAAGGCGGCAACGAGGACGATGAGGAGGAGAATGAAGGTCATCCCGAACTTCTCGAGCTTGAGCGCGTGAAAGAGCGGCGAATTCTGCTGCTGCCAGTCCTCCGTGCGGTATGGAAATCCGAGCGTATCCTCGATCGCGTGCGCGACGATAGGCGCCTCCTCACGCGTGCGAGTTCGTACCTCGAGACCCGTCACTGAATTCCCCAACTGCGCCAGCGCCTGCGCCGACGGCAGCGCCATGAAGACGTAGCTGTTGTCATACTCGTACATCCCCGTCTCGAAGATTCCCGTCACCTCGAAACGCTCGATGTGCGCCACAGGCATGCCCGTCACTGGATCGACCTTGCCGTTGCCCGCCGAGTACATCGTGACAGTGTCGATGCCGGGAGTCACGTTCAGCCGTTCCGCCAACCGGTTCCCCAGTACGACGCCCCGGCGTTTTCCGTCCGTCGTACCGAACATGAAGTTGCCCGCCCGAGCCGTCGTCCGTATGCGCGTCACCGGGTTCAGGCTCGGCTCATCTGGCTCGATCCCCATGAAGAACGCGCCTTCGCTGTACTGGTGTCCGCCGTTGACGATCGCCTGGCCGTGCACGAATGGACTGACTGCAACCACCGCCGGCTTCATGTGACGCACGCGATCCTCGATCTTCGGCCAGCCAGACATTGACATGTCTTCGCCGTATGTCAGGACGCGGAGATCCGGGCTCCCGATGAGAATTTTCTCACGCAGATCGCTCTGAAGCCCGTTCATCACGCCGATGATGACGATGAGGGCGCTCACGCCGACGATAACCCCACCGATGGCAATGACGCTGATGAGCGAAAGGAGCCGCGAGCCTCGTCGGCTCCGCAGATAGCGCCAGGCAATCGACAGCTCGAGCTTCGTCATTCAGGCCGCAGTGTGGGAAAGAGGATCACGTCGCGAATGTTGGAGACATTCGTGAGATACATGAACAACCGATCGATACCGATCCCGACACCGCCAGTAGGCGGCAATCCATATTCCAGCGCGCGCAAATAATCCTCGTCGACCTCCACCGCCTCCTCGTCTCCGGACGCTCGGAGACGCGCCTGCGCCTCGAGTCGCCGCCGTTGATCGATCGGGTCATTCAACTCACTGAATGCGTTTGCGAGCTCGCGACCGCTCGCGAATAGCTCGAACCGCTCGGTGAGTCGCGCGTCGCCACGCTTCGGCTTGGCCAGCGGCGAGAGCTCTACCGGGTAATCCACCACGAACGTCGGCTCCTCGATGCGTGATTCCACCAGCGCCTGGAACAACTCATCCAGCAGCTTCACTCGGCTCAGCGACTCCACCTGTGCTACGCCGGCACGACGTGCCGCGTTCCGCAAGCTCTCGTCGGCCATCTCGAAGGCGTCGCCGCCGAGCGCGGCATTCAACGAGGGGAGCCACTCCATGCGCCGAAACGGAGGCGTGAGCTCCGGCACCTTCGCCTCGCCGCCAAGCGACTCTCGAACCGCGCTCGCAGCGCGGACAATCAATTGCTCCACCCGCTCCATCATCACGAAGTAGTCCGCGTACGCCTCATAGAACTCGAGCATCGTGAATTCCGGATTGTGCGTCCGATCGATGCCTTCATTCCGGAAATCATGGCCGATCTCATAGACGCGATCGAATCCGCCGACGATCAGGCGCTTGAGATAGAGCTCGTCGGCTATGCGGAGGTACAACGGCATGTCGAGCGTATTGTGATGCGTCAGGAAAGGGCGTGCGTACGCTCCGCCATACTGCGGCTGTAGGGTCGGCGTCTCCACCTCGAGATACTCGAGTCCGTCCAGGTAGGCACGAATCGCTGTGATCATTCGCGATCGCGACCGAAAGAGCTCGCGCACCTCCGGGTGCACGGCGAGATCGACATAGCGTTGGCGCGATCGCTGTTCCGTGTCCACCAGATCCGAATGTCGGATCAGCTTTCCGTCGACGACCTCCTCCTTCCCGAAAGGCAGCGGCCGGAGCGATTTCGCGAGCATCTCCACGCGCGTGACGCGGACCGTGACCTCGCCTGTTCGTGTGCGGAAGAGTGGCCCTTCAATCCCAATCACGTCGCCAAGGTCGAAGTGCTTCGTCATCGCGAAGACATCCTCGCCGAGAACGTCGCGCCGGAAGTACAGCTGAATTCTGCCTGACGAGTCGGTGAGATGCGCAAATGCCGTCTTCCCCGCCGACCGCCAGCTCACGAGACGCCCTGCGAGCCGGACGATCTCACCATCGCGCTCCTCGCCTTCGGGGTACAGCGCGACCGCATCAGCTGCATGGTGTGAGCAGTCAAAGCGATATGCAAACGGTGGTGTTCCACTTGCCGCGAGCGCGTCGAGCTTCTCGCGACGAGCCTTCTGCACGAAGTTCAGGTCGTCCGTCACGCGGCGGCGCTCCCGCCCTTTCCATGTCCGACGAATTCGCGGAGGTAGGCCTCGATGAATGGATCGATGTCACCATCCATCACGCGCTGCACGTCGGGAATCTTCAGCTCCGTGCGATGGTCATTCACCATCGTGTACGGCTGAAAGACGTAGCTCCTGATCTGACTGCCGAACGTCACGTCCGACTTTGTCGCGTCGAGCTCCGCTTTCTTCTTCGCTTGACGCTCGGCCTCGAGCTGGTACAGTCGGTTCTTCAGCATCTTCATGGCCGTCTGGCGATTCTTGTGCTGCGACCGTTCCTGCTGCGACGACACCACGATCCCGGATGGAAGGTGCGTTAGGCGCACCGCGGAGCTCGTCTTGTTCACGTGCTGACCACCAGCGCCGGACGCGCGGAACACGTCCATTTTGATGTCTTCGTCGCGGATCTCGATGTTGATCTCCTCGTTGACCACGGGATAGACGAACACCGAGGCGAAGCTCGTGTGGCGCCGCGCCTGTGCGTCAAATGGTGAGATTCTCACGAGCCGGTGGACCCCCGTTTCGGCCTTGAGAAAACCGAAGGCATAGGGGCCCTTGATCTCGATGACGGCGCCTTTGATTCCTGCCTCTTCCCCGTCGCTCTGATCGAGAACCTCGATGCTGTATCCCTTTCGCTGAGCCCAGCGTTCGTACATGCGCATGAGCATCGCGGCCCAATCCTGGGCCTCGGTGCCGCCCGCGCCAGCGCTGATCTCCAGCTGCGCGTTGCGGAAATCATCAGGGCCCGAAAGAAGCGAGCGAAGACGAAGCGCCTCGAGCTCTTCCGCAACGCTTGCGACCTCGGAATCCAACTCTCGCGACAGGTCATCGTCCGGGTCCGTCGCGAGCATGGTTTCGAGCTCCTGCGCGCTGCTGAGTCGCCCCTCGATGCGCTCGAATGGGTCGATCCAGCTCTTGAGCGATTTCACCTGCTGCACGACTGCCTGAGCGGATTGCTGATCGTTCCAGAATCCCGGCTCGGCCATCCGCGCTTCGAGCGTCGTTAGGGCGTCACGCTTGACGTCGACGTCAAAGATACCTCCGCAATTCGGCCAGCCGCTCCGATTCTTCGCGCAATGCTTTCGCTCGCTCTGTCTCCGCCATGTGCGTCCTCTCGAGATTCACTTACGACACGAGCCGCCCGCGGATCAGCGGACGGCTCGACAGATGACTGCGGACTCACGCAAGATAGCGGAGACCCTCACGGCGAACTACCCCACGCCAGTGACTAAAACGCTTTCTGACCTCCGGCGAGCAGATCGTTCAACGCATCCTGAAAATGGGGGGTGCTCTCGGCGAACTCTTTCCCCACCTGCGCCACGTACTCCTCGAAGCTCTTCTGAATCTCCTCCTTGAAAAGCTGCTTCAGGGTGCCGTCGCGCAAACCGTCCTGTCGCTTCTGCGGGAAGTACGTCACCAGATCCGAGATCAGTGCACGCGCTAGTCGCTTCGCCCTGGCATGGGGATCATTTGCCAGGAACGGATTGATCGGAGTCCTAGTCGATGCCGGCGAGCCACTCGAGGGCGCCTGGGGTGCATTCGCTGGCGAGTTGGATATGGACGGCGCGGGAGCGCTGCCACGCACCGGTGCTACCGCAGCGCTCGCGGCGCTCCCACCGGTGCTGACGCCCCCGCTCGGCCGCGGCGCGGAAGTCTGAATCGGCGCTGAAGCCGGCGGATTTACCGCGGCACGCGGGGCCACCAGCGGTCGTGAAGGCACTCCCCCGGTCGATGCGCCGCCCGGCATCATCGGACGTGGCGGGAACAGAACGGGTCGAGCGCCTTGACCAGATCCCGCAGTCGGGGCTACGCTCGGCGCAGCGGTGGACGGCGCCGGTGCCTGCCGCGGTGACGCCTGAACCGTCGGCGGCGCTCCGGTGCGGAGCGGTGCCGCGCTTTCGCCCGCGGATGATCCTCTCGTCACTTCTGCAGCTGATACCGGCGGCGCGGGGCTTGGCGGGGCCGCCACGTCTCGGGTGGCGACGGGAGGAGCCGCGAGCGAATCCATGACCGCAGTCGCAAATCCTGCGTTGCCGCGTGCGCCGACGACTCTCTCGGTCCCGCTCGCCGCGCGGGTAGTGGCGACCGATCCGGACGAGTTTGAAGAAAACTCATCATCCGTCGTCGCACCGCTGCTCACCGTGATGACGCCGCCGCAGACGGAGCACCGTGCCCGCACCGCGGTCGGCGGCATCTTCGCAGGATCTACGCGAAAGACCGAGCGACACTCGGGACAGGAGACGTTCACTTGCCCTCCGTCGCGCTCAGCTTGTCCGGACGACTCACAGGCTGAACGGCGCCGGGCTGAGTATCAGTCCGCCGATCGATCGAGAACACGGAGCCGGGCAGCGTCTTCGCGTAACTCTTCATCTCCGTAGCGAGCTCACTCACCTGCGCGGCATGCGTGAAGTGTCTCCGTTCATTCGTGACGACACCTATCGAAACGGTCATCAGGGGAACCCGGTGCAGCTGGCCTCTCCGATCCTTCCCAAAAAAATACCCCGCGCGGCGATCCTGCTCGGAGTACTGGTACGGAATCAACGTGTCGAAGACCTCGACGATCTCAGAGCATGCTTCGTTCACGCTTTCCAACGGGATGATGAAGATGAAGTCGTCGCCGCCGATATGCCCGACAAATCCTTCGTCCAAGCATAATCCCTTCACCACGTCATGGAGAATCTTCGCCAGAATTCGAATCACGCGATCGCCTTCGTGATACGAGTAGCGGTCGTTGAACTCCTTGAAGTGGTCGAGATCGGCGTAGCAGGTCGCGAACAGCTTACCGTCGTCCAGCCGGCGAGTGATCTCGGCCTCGATCTCGACGGCGCCTGGAAGGCGTGTAGACGGATGGACCACCAAGTCGCGATCCGAGCGCCGGAGCATTGCTGTCAGACGCGTCGTCGCCTCGGCGACCGTGGTGCTCTCCCGGATGACTTCATCCGCGCCGGCTTCGAACGCCTCCGCGAAAATGTCGGTGTCATCGCAGGTCGCGACGACACAGGGCACCACTCCGGTATAGGAGTCGCCCTTCATCCGATGCAGGGCTTCCAGGATCTCCGCTCTTCCCTGTCGCGCATCGAAGGCAACGACGCGCGGTCGTCCGCGCAGCGAGAGCGCCATCAACTCATCGCCGGTCTCCACGGCAACGATGGGCACGCCCAATCCGGCCAGCCAATTCCGGAGCGCCTCCGGCAACTGGCCTCCCCCGGGTGAGTAGACGATTGCGTTGGTCTTTGCCACGCGTGTGGAGACGCTCGAGCGAGGGAGGGAGAGAAGTCTACGCGCGGAGGCGCGGAGCGAATCGATCCGGCAGAGATGAACTAAGCTGCAGATTTATAATCACTTGCGATATGGCCACAGTGCGAGCCGAGGCTCTCCGGACGGCCGTCGTGCCAACCGGCATCAAGCGCCACCGCGACCATTGGAAATGGCGGTCGTAGAAAGACGAACCAGAACGCAATGCGTAGCGCGCATCCTTTTGCCTGTCATGCGGTAACGCCTTTGTGCCCTTCTGGACCCATCCTGCGCTTTCGCTCGCTGGCGAGCAACTCGCGGCAGACCCCATCGCTCTCGTGCCGCGGTTGGGCGTCAGACTGGCTTCGCCTCATCGATGAGCATCACTGGGATATCGTCTCGCACCGGATAGCTGAGATGACAGCTCCTGCAGATGAGCGAAGATTCATCTTCTCGATACTCGAGAGGGCCCTTGCATTTCGGGCAGACGAGAATTTCGAGAAGTTGGGCCGAGAGACTCATTGCGCGTGTTCCTTTGGTAGTCGATAACCGAGTCGGCGCAGGGCGTCCGCGTTCTTGCGCCAGTTCGAAAGCACCTTGACCCAAAGATCGAGATATACCGCTGCGCCAACCAGTTCTTCGATCTTCGTGCGTGAGGCGCGGCCGATCTCCCGTATCCGCTCGCCTCGTGCGCCGACGAGGATGCGCTTCTGACTCTCACGCTCGACGTAAATGACAGCGCGAATGTAGATGGGTGATCTCTCTTCGCGGTACTCCTGCACCTCGCACGCGACGCTGTATGGCACCTCATCTTCGAGCTGCTCGAGCGCCGTCTCTCGGATCAACTCGCTGACGAAGAACCGCACCGCCTGTGTGCTGATTTCGTCCGCGGGATAGAGAAAGGGACTTTCCGGCAGGGCGTCGGCGATGCGGGCGAGCAGCGCATCCACTCCCTCGCCGGTTAGCGCCGAGATGGCGTGTGCTTCGGGATACTCCGATGCGAGCTGAAGGCGACGTCCGGGAGTAATCGCGTCGACCTTATTCAAAGCGTGGAGAATAGGCGCCTTGAGCGGTTCATTGAGCCCTGCTGCCTGCTCGAGCTGCGGCGCCTCGTGTTCGTTGGCGTCGATGACGTACACAATGACGTCGGCCTCGGCGAGAGCATCCAGCGATGCCGCACGCATGGCGCGTTGGAGGGGATAGGCGGGATCGAGCAGCCCGGGCGTGTCGAGGATGATCATCTGCACATCGTCCTCGGTTCGAATCCCCACGATGCGATCGCGAGTGGATTGCGGCTTCGCGCTGACGATACTGAGCTTTTGGCCGACCACGCGGTTGAGCAGCGTCGATTTCCCCGCGTTAGGCTTTCCGGCGACGGTGACGATCCCTGCGCGCGTCATCGGCGAAAGATATCTGATGGGCGGGGTGAAAACGACGAACGCCCTCGCCGGGTGAGGGCGAGGGCGTTCGGACTGGAGAAGCCGGCGGTGGCCTACTCTCCCGCGCTCTCTCGAGCGGAGTACCATCGGC
>JAJKIR010000142.1 GCA_021154325.1 Gemmatimonas sp. | reverse complement strand
CCCAAATTTGGAATGAGCGCATCGGAGCGCCGTCCGCGCATCATTGCTGGCATTCCAAATTTGGCATGAAGCCGCCGTGCACCCCCGATCGACTGCTCGTGATTGGCGCACGAGACCGTCCCGATGCTCTGCCCGCTGCCATTCTTGCGTTGCACGCGCAGAGATGTCAGACTACAGCTGTCGCTAGTCAGCGCGCGTCATCGTGCAGTGAGGTTCTTATGCGCATTCGTGCCGTCGTCGTTAGCGCACTGCTCCCGTTCTCCCTTCCCGCTACCGCGAACGCGCAGCGAATTCCAATCCCCGTCATCGGACGACGCGCGCCGCGTCCCGCGGATCTTCCGCCACAGCCTGGGGCGATCGCGCGGGAAACCGAGTATAGGCGCTGGCGCCTTTCCACCGAGAGCTATCCGCTGGTGAGCTACGTCCAGGCGCCCGGCCTTTCCGGCGTGAGGGCGCTGTCATCCTGGGCGACTTTCGGCGTTGGACAGCGCGCCGATTACCTGCTGAACCGGAATTTCTCGGCGACGCTCGACTTCACATCGTCCTTCCTCGGGGGCCCCGCGATCACCAACACCGCGGAGCTCGGCACGCGAGTGCACCCGGAATGGGCGGAGCACAAACTCTATCCCTTCGTCGATCTGCGCGTCGCGTACATCACGACCTACGACCGCGGTCTCGGCGGCTACGATGACCCGTTCGCGTACAACCTGAACGCGCCGAACGGGTACGCGGTGCGCTACGCGACGGGCCTCGGCGTGGTTGCCGGCGGTGGGTTGGAGTATGCGCTCACGCAGCGGTGGTCGCTGACGTCCGCGCTCGCGGTGCTCGATACGCGTCTCGCCCCGCGAGACTTCACGACGACGGGAACCGTCCCATCGGGATTTGAGATGACGTCGGTGCGGTTCACCGCGGGCGTCCGCTACAACCCGATTCGCATCATCCGCGCGGGAACGGATATTCGTTAGGCAGCGCTGCCGAAGTCGTCGAGCGCACCGACGGTGTGACCGCCGGCGCTCGGCTGTTTGGCCAGCCAGGCGATGACCGCTTCACGATCCGCGTCCGTTGCCTGGAAGCCATCGCCGGTGACGATGTACGAGCTCGCAGTGTCGCCATCCGTCAGGAGCAGACCGCGCACGTCGAGGAGCTCGCGTCGCAACGCGTCGAGGAGCCGCGAGCGATCGTCCGCTGCCGCGCCGCGAAGTTGAAGGATGAAGCCGAAGAGCGGGCAGGCGGCGCTCATGTGAGCTGTCGCATGTGCAGCAGGGGAAACGGCCGGCCCGTGCTGTCGAGCGTCGAGCGGCCGACGACCGTGAACCCGCACGCCTCGTAGAAGCGCAGCGCCGCCGGGTTCTGCTCGTTGACGTCCACCGTGAGCGCGCCTTTGAGGCGGCGCGCATGCTCGACAAAGCGCTTTCCGTGGCCCGCGCGCAGATGCTCGGGATCGAGAAACATGGCCTCCAGACTGTTGCCCGCGAGGCCCATGAAGCCGATGAGCGTTTCCGCATCAATCGCGAGCACCCACAGCTCGAGCTGATCCGACCCCAGCGACTCGCGCACGAGCGGCAGGAAGAACTGCACGTCATCCTCGCTGAGGAACGTGTGCGTCGCCCGCACGGAGCGAAGCCAGAGCTCCACGAGCGCGCTCACGTCATCGGGACATGCTTCACGAATCGTGAACATGGGACGAAATGTGCTGGGCCGGCCGCGCCTCGGCAATTCGCTCTCACACCGTCGCACTGTCGGCGACACGGCGCGATCGCGGTACGGTCCGGCTCCTCGCGCGTACGAGCCGAGCGGCCGTACCATCTCGGCAACACAGACTGGCCGGACGACGGCGCAGTCTACATCGTGCACACGACGAATGGCCGCCGCAGGCCGGAAAACACGTTGTGACCTGATACGTGCTCGTGGTGTTGAGTCGGCACAGGCAGTCAGGTCCACATTTTCATTGCGGGGAGGACACGTGCAACGATTTACCCTCGCTGTCGCCGCGCTGCTGCTCCTGGGCAGCGCGCAGGCAGCGTCCGCGCAACGACGCCTAACGGGAGTAGTGACGGAAGCCGGCACGGGTGTACCCGTCGTCTCGGCCACGGTAACCGTCGTTGGATCCACGATCGGCACCCACACCGGTGACGACGGCCGCTTCGTCCTCACGCTCCCATCGGGACCGCAAACGCTCCGCGTACGGCGCATCGGCTATCGCGTGCAGGACGTCGCCGTCGGCGCGGACCAGGCTGACGTGACCGTCTCGTTCGCACGAGACGTGCTGCAGCTGGAAGCGCAGGTGATTACGGGCGCGGTCACGAGCGTCGCGCGCGCGAACGCCGCGAACGACGTCGCGCAGGTGACCGGCGACCAACTCAATCGCGCGCCGACGCCGACGCTGGAGAATGCGCTCCAGGCGAAGATCGCCGGCGCGACGGTGACGACCAACTCCGGCGCGCCCGGCGGCGGCGCGCAGTTCCGCATCCGCGGCGCGAGCTCGATCCTCGGTAATTCGGATCCGCTCATCGTCGTCGACGGTGTCATCGTGAGCAATCAGGTCGTGCAGCCGGGCACCAACGCGGTGCTCCAGGCAATTCGCAACACCTCGGAGGCGAGCAACCAGGACAACGGCACCAACCGCCTCGCCGATCTCAATCCGAATGACATCGAGAACATCGAGATCCTGAAGGGCGCGTCGGCCGCGAGCATCTATGGCTCCCGCGCGTCGAACGGCGTCGTGCTCATCACGACCAAGCGCGGCACCTCCGGCGCGCCGACGTTCGCGCTCACGCAGCGGCTCGGCACTTTCGCGCTCTCCAACAAGATCGGCTCGCGCCATTTCACGCTCGCCGAGGCGACGACGGTCGGCACGAAGAACGGACTGACGGCGGCGCAGGTGGCGGCGAATTACGCGCAGTGCAACGGCTTCTGCGACTACGAGGAGGAGCTGTACGGCAACAAGGACCTCTCGTACGAGACCGCGCTCAGCTCGCGCGGCGGCAATCCGACGGTCCAGTACTTCGCGTCGGGGCTGGTGAAGCGCGACGCCGGCATCGCGCCCAATTCTGGCTACAACAAGCAGTCGGCGCTGATGAACGTCAACACCAATCTCACGCCCCGCTGGACGGCGTCGCTGAAGATGAACGTCATCCACAGCCGCGCCGAACGGTCGTTGAGCAACAACGACAACACGAACGTCACCCCGTACTTCGCGATCGCTTCGACGCCGAGCTTCTTCGACCTCCGGCCGCGCGACGGGCTCTATCCGGTGAACCCGTTCACGTCGAGTAATCCGCTGCAAACGCTCGCGTTCATCAAGTCGCCCGAGGACGTCTGGCGACAGATCTCGTCGGTGCGCACGGATTACTCATTGATCAACACCGAGCGGCAGCAGCTCGTCGCGAACGTGACGGGCGGTCTCGATCACTTCGACGAGACGTACAGTCTGAGCTCGCCGCGCACGCTGCAGTACGAGCCTAACGACGCCCTCCCCGGCACGTTGACGTATCTCGCCGGCACGAGCGTCTTCGGGAACGGCGGCATCGCGCTCAGCCACACCTATCGCCCAGCGTCGATGAGCTTCACCACGTCCGCGGGCTTCCAGCACGAGTACCGCTCGCTGCGCGTCGCGAACATCATCACGAAGGATGTCGTCGCCGGCCAGACCAACACCCAGCGCGGCGCGTCGAAGGAGATCTCCGACACGCTCGCGCTCCAGGTAGACCAGGCGATGTACGTGCAGGAAGAGTGGCTGGGCCTCAACGAAAACGTGCTCCTCACCGCGGCCGTGCGCGGCCAGCGGAGCACGGTGAACGGCGACCCGCACACCTACTACCTCTTTCCGAAAGCAGGGGCGTCATACCGCTTCAGGTCCCTTCCCTTCAAGACGGACGAGCTCAAGCTTCGCGTCGCGTACGGCGCGGCTGGAAATCCGCCGCTCCTCGATTCGCCGTTCACGCCATTGACGGGCACGGTCTACTCGGGGCAGAACGGACTCGCCGTCGGCGCCCGTCGCGGCAACTCCGAGATCAAGCCCGAGCGGCAGACGGAGCTCGAGGGTGGCGTCGACATCACGATGCTCGATGCGCGCGCGACGCTCTCGCTCACCGGCTATCGCCGCACCATCACCGATCTGCTCCTCCGCGTGAACGACGCGCCGTCGAAGGGCTTCATTCAGCGCGACATCAATGGCGGCAAGATGCGCAACACGGGCATCGAGATCACCGCCGGCGCGACGCCGATCCAGAGCGGCCCGGTGAGTCTCGTCTCGAACCTCACCTTCTCGCGCAACGTCGGGAAGATCGTCTCCCTTCCCGACCTCATCGGCCGCATCGCCTGCGTCGCGCCTAACGGGCAGACGCTGGAGCCGGACACGAACAAGTGTCCGCGCGGCTTCCAGACCGGTGGCTTTGACGCGGCGTTCGGCGTCGGTCGCATCGAGGAGGGCGCGTCGCCGACGCAGATCGTCGCCAGCGACACCCTGCCCGACGGTTCCGCGGTCATTCGCAAGTGGGGCGACACCGAGCCCGATTTCTCGCTCGGCCTCGCCAACAACCTCACGATCGGCGGCCTCCGCCTCTATGGCCTTCTCGACTGGCGGCACGGTTTCAAAGTTGTGAATCTCACACAGCTGATCTACGACGCCGGCGGCACGTGGAAGGACCCTGCCGCGTCCGGCGAGCGGCTCGGTGCCCTCGGCACAACCGCGCCGTATGTGCAGTCGGCTTCGTTCCTCAAGCTCCGCGAGGTGACGCTCGCCTACGCCCTGCCGAGATCGTGGGCGCGACGCGCGTTCGGTGGCCGCGCCGACAACGCGTCGATCGAGTTGAGCGGCCGCAATCTCCTCACCTGGACCAATTACGAGGGGCTCGACCCCGAAGTGAGCAACTTTGGAAATCAAAACGTCGCGCGCAACCAGGACGTCGCGCCATTCCCGCCGTCCCGCAGCTATTTCCTGTCTCTCAACGTCAACTTCTGAGCGAGGAGGACCATCATGAAAACGATCCGCTTCCTCGCCGCGGCGGTCACGCTCGTGACCATTGCCGCCTGCAGCGAGCCGACAGTCCCGAACCTGAACAATCCCACCGAGGAGGAGCTCAACGCCATCACCGATCGGAGCCAGATCCAATCGCTCGCGACCGGTCTCCTCGACAGCGACCGCCAGACGCAGTTCAACTACGTGTTCTTCCCGGAGATGATTGCCCGTGACATTCTCCGGCTCGACAATTCCGATCCGCGCTACATCGAGGGTCTCCTCGGCGCGCCGACGGATGTGTCGCCGAGCGGATTCCTCGGCTCGGGCGTGTGGGCGGGACCGTACGCCACGATTCGCGGCGCGAACCTGTTCATCACCGGCATCAAGAACGCCGGCGCGATCACGCCCGCGCCGCTCTCGGACAAGGAGAAGTCGGCCGCGATCGGGTTGGCGCAAACGGTCAAGGCGCTCGAGTATCTTCGGCTCATCGAGCTGCGCGACAACAATGGCATACCCGTGACGACGGGCGGCGACGCCCTCGCGCCGATCCGTTGCAAACCAGCGGTATATGCCGCGATCAGCGCGCTGCTCGATTCGGCGATCACCGATCTCACGACCGCCGGAGCGACGTCGGTGCCGTTCACGATGCCCGCGGGTTGGGCAGCGTTCTCGGTTGCCGATGCGGCGAACAGCAGGACGGATCTCCTCGGGCTCGCCGAAGCGTACAAGGCGAAGGTCGAGATGTATCGCGGGTTCCTGCCGCTCAACTCCGGCGGTCCCACCGTGGCGCCGACGACCGCGAATCTGCAGGCCGCCCTCACCGCCCTCGATGCGTCGTTCTACAATCCCGTTGGCACGCGCGCGGCGCTCGACGTCGGCATCTTCCACACGTACACCACCGGCGCCGGCGAGACGGTGAATCCGTTCTCGGACAAGAGCGTGAATTACGCAAACATGAAAGTGATCCTCGAGGGCGCGGAGCCGGGCGATCTGCGCGTGCAGGCCAAGGTGGACACGTCATCGACGATCGCGCTCAAGACCGTGCAGGGTGACAGCTCGCGGTTCCAGCTGAAGCAGCCGTCGCTGCCGACCGATCCGATCGCGGTGCTCCGCAACGAGGAGCTGGTGCTGATTCGCGCGGAGGTGCTGTGGGGCCTCAATCGCGACGCAGAGGCACTGCAGATGATCAATCTCGTCAGGCAGGCCGCGGGCTTGCCGGCGAAAGCGCTCACCGATTTTCCGACACACGGCGACGTGCTGCGCGGCATTCTTAAAGAGGTTCGCTATTCGATGCTCTTCGAGAGCGACAAGCGGTGGGTGGACTACCGGATGTTCGGAATTCTCACCGAGCTTGGGAAAGAGGTTGGGAACGATCCAATCGCGCGGCTGCCGATTCCGCAGGCGGAGGCGGATGCGCGGAATAACGTTCTCACTTGCTCATAGTACGGTTTGTTGATTTTTTGACCGCAAAGGACGCGAAGGACGCAAAGGACTGCCAGAGCAAGAGCTCTTGCCTTGGCACTCCTTTGCGTCCTTCGCGTCCTTTGCGGTTCAATTATTGTTACTGGAACTAACAAGGAGTCTGTCCGTGAGCCTGCTGCCTAACGTCATACGCTGTGCGTCGCTGGCCGTTTTCGGCGCGGCTACACTCTCCGCCCAGAATCCGTCCCGCATCGAGCACGGTCTGCGGCCTGCGGTGCGCCTCGTCAATCGTGGCGACACGACGTTCGATCTGCTCGAGCGCATGCGCTTCTACCACGTGCCGGGCGTCAGCATCGCCGTCGTCGATGGTGATCGCGTCGTCTGGGCCAAAGGATTCGGCGTGAAGGCGTTCGGCGGCAGCGAGGCGGTGGACACATCGACCCTCTTTCTCGCCGGCTCGATCAGCAAGCCCGTCTTCGCCACAGGCCTGCTGAAGCTGGTCGAGGAGGGCAAGCTCGATCTCGACAGAGACGTGAACGGCTATCTCCAGAGCTGGCATCTCCCCGAGAGTGCATTCACCCGGGATCAGAAGGTCACGCTCCGCCGACTGTTGAGCCACAGCGCCGGACTCACCGTCTGGGGCTTTCCCGGCTACGAAATCGGAGCGCCAGTACCGACGGTTCAGCAAGTACTCAACGGCGAGAAGCCGGCGAACACGCCTGCCGTTCGCAATGACACGGCGCCAGGCGCGCGGTGGCGATACTCCGGCGGCGGCATCACCATCGCTCAGCTGCTCGCCACTGAAGTCACGGGCGAAGCGTTCCCGGAGCTGATGCGCCGGCTTGTTCTACGGCCGGCAACGATGATTCACAGCACGTATGAGAATCCGCCGCCGGCGCCGTACACCCGCTTTGCGGCCTCCGGACACGAGAAGCGCGACACGGTCGTTTCGGGCGGCTATCACATATATCCCGAGATGGCCGCCGCCGGGCTATGGACAACGGCCTCGGATCTGGGCAGGTGGGGCCTGTCGATCATGCGGGCGTACAACGGCGCGAGCGGTGGACCACTGTCACCCGGGATGGTGAAGCAGATGCTCACGCCACAGGTGGAGGTGCCAGGGTCGTTCTCCGGTTCGGCGAAGAGCTATTGGGGACTCGGCGTCGAGTTGCAGGGAGCTGGTGACTCGCTCAGGTTCTCGCATGGCGGACGCGACGAGGGATTCGTCGCCGACCTCGTGATGTTCCCGGCGCGGCGCCGCGGGATCGTCATCATGACCAATGGCGTGAGCGGCGGCCTGCTTCAGGAGATCGAGCGGGCATTCGACGCCGAGTACGGCCTCACGACGACACCACGTGTGGAGAAGCGAATTGCGAGCGTCCCCGTCACGACGCTGGATTCACTACCGGGGCGCTATCTCGTAACGCGTGGTCGGGACACGAGCAGCGTCTGGATCAAGCGTCGCGGGAGCGAGCTGTGGCTCTCCTCGTCGAATGATCCGAGCGAGATGCGGCTCCTGCCGCAGGCGACCGACACGTTCTTCGACCTGACGACGGGGGTGAACTGGAGCTTCGAGCGTCCCGCGGGAAACCCGTTAGGCGCGCCGGCGAAGCTCGTTCGCGAGTTTCGTGGCCAGCGCCTCGAGGCGACGCGCGCACCGGCGTCACCTGCGCCGTGAGCTACCAGACGCCCGGAAGGAGCCGCTTCGTACGGTCGGCGTAGCTGACATATGAGGCACCGAGTTGCTCACGTAGCGCGCGCTCCTCGACGTGGATGCGGTAGACGAAGAGCGGCGGAACGGCCAGCACGAGCAGTGCGAGCGTGCCCCAGTTGGTGAAGCAGAGGCCGAAGCCGAGGTGGAGCAGCATCGCGGCGAGATAGCTCGGGTGTCGGAGATAGCGGTAGGCGCCGCGTTCGATCACCGGCTGATCCGGGCGCACGGTGACGTCGCCGCGGAAGTCGGCGCCGAGCATGCGGAAGCAGTGGCGGCGAAAGAGACTTGCCGCGACGATGATGATCAGTCCAAGTACGAAGAGTGCCTCACGATGCGCCCGCATCGCGAGCGACGGCGCCGCGAACGCGAGCAGCACCGCCAGGGTGAGCGCCACCTGCTGACCCATGACGAGTGGCCGGTACGATGGATCGCGAAGCGTCCGCTCCTTGCCGCGCTCCGCCCGCCGTGCGGCGCGCAGGATTCGCGACTCGGGCCAGTAGGCCCACACGAGCACTACCCAGAACACCGCGCCGAGTGGCCAGGTAAAGGGGATCGGAGTCAGCAGGTCCTCATTGGTTCGCCGATTCGGCATAGTGGCGAAAACGGCCCGGGCTTGCCAGACTGTCCTGCCACATGACGAATCGACGAACGCTCTTCGCCATCGCCTGCCTCGGGCTCCTCACCTTCGGCATCGTCTTCACCACCCTCGGCGCGGTGTTGCCGGAGGTGACAGCGCGCTTCGGAATCGGCAAAACGGCAGCCGGGTCGCTCCTCACCCTCAGCACCTTCGGGATTGTCATCGGATCGCTCGTCTTCGGCCCGATCGTCGACCGGTGGGGCTACAAGGAGATGCTCGTCTTCGGGACGGCGATCGTCATCGTGGGACTCGAGGGGATAGCGTTCGCGCCATCGCTGCCCTGGATGCGCGTGGCGGTGCTCGTCAGCGGATTCGGCGGCGGCATCATCAATGGCGGCACCAACGCGCTCGTCGCCGACATCAGTACGGAGGGGCGCACGGCCGGCCTGAGCAAGCTCGCGGTGTACTTCGGCTTCGGCGCCGTCGGTGTTCCGCTCGCGTTAGGCACACTCCTCGGCAATTTCTCTTATGCGGCGATCCTTGCGGCGATCGGTGCCGCGGGTGCCGTGCCCTTGGCCGCGACCGCGCTCACGCCCTTCCCCGCCCCGAAACAATCGCAGGGCTTTCCACTCGCTGCGGCAAAGCACCTCCTGCGGGACTCGGTGCTGCTCACCTTCGGGCTCATGCTCTTTCTGGAGAGCGGAATGGAGGTGACCGTCGGCGGGTGGACGACGACCTTCTTCACGGAAGAGCTGCAGACGCCGGCTCGTCAGGCCCTCGTCTACCTCGCGCTTTACTGGTTCGGAATGATGCTGGGACGCATGACGCTCGGCATGACGCTGCGTCGCTTCGCCCCGGCGCGCATTCTCTTCGCCTGCATAACGATTGGCGTCGCCGGCGCGCTGGCCGTCGTCAT